>CAZWXJ010000046.1:0-11997 GCA_964637735.1 uncultured Oscillospiraceae bacterium
GAATATAAAGCTCACAGGCATGGTATGCCAGAAGAGCTTGCAGAGCAAATGCCTGTGCTAAAACAGCTGCTGACTGACCTTGGCTACCGTATTGTAACAGCCGAAGGTTTTGAGGCAGATGATATTTTAGGCACCTTGGCCGCTGCATGCAAAGCAGAAGGCACTGCATGTGTCATTGCAACAGGAGACAGGGATTCTTTTCAACTGGTAGATGATGATGTGAGCGTTTTGCTTACCACTACAAAATTTGGTAAAGGTGAAACGCAAAAAATAACCAAAACAGAAATTTTTGAAAAATATGGTTTAGAACCACAAGACTTAATTCAAGTAAAAGCCTTACAGGGAGATGCCTCTGACAATATACCCGGTGTTGCTGGTGTTGGCGAAAAAACGGCACTTGCTTTAATACAAGAATTCAAAACAGTTGATGCAATTTATGAGAATATAGATAGCGACAAAATTGCAAATGGTGTGCGTAATAAATTAATTGCAGGAAAAGAAAGCGCTTACATGAGCCTTGACTTAGCCCGCATTGTAACCAATGCCCCTGTGCCACTTTCAGTAGAGGATTACAAACAGCAAGCGGGAAACAAACAAGCAGCTGCGGGGCTTCTAACATCTTTAGAAATGACCACTATTTTAAATAAGCTAGAACTTGACGGTGTAGAAACCAGCTTGCTTAATAAAGATGCAAACAGCACCCTTGAAGCGGTGCAATTACAACAGCTAACGGGTACTGAAACAGGGCATTTTTATGTTATGCAAGCAGATGAACAGTTTTATTTGTCACTTGAAAAAAACGCATATGTTGCTGATGAAACTGACACACATTTTTTAGCCCTATTGCAAAATGAAAAAAACACGTTTACAGTGTTTGATGCAAAGGCTTTTTACAAATTTGCTCTCGATAAACAAATAGATATACAAAATATTGTGTTTGATATAAAATTGGCAGCCTACCTATTAAACCCCGCTGCAAGTGACTATAAATTGCAACAACTTGCAGGGGAATACAAAGTTGCTCCGCTTTTCAAGTGCAATGTAGAAGAAATTGCCTTAATGCAGCCGCTTGGGGAACACCTTACACAGCTTTGCAAAGAACAAGGCATGGAAGACCTGTTAAAAAAAATTGAACTCCCTCTTTCAAAAGTGCTGGCTGAAATGGAACAGGTTGGCTTTTTGGTAGATGCGGTTGGCATCAAACAATTTGGAAATGAGCTACAAAGCACGCTACAAACATCTTTGCAAAACATATACAGTGCAGTGGGGTATGAATTTAACGTAAACAGCCCCAAACAATTGGCAGATGCTTTGTTTGTGAAACTGGGTTTACCACCTAAGAAAAAAACAAAATCAGGCTTTTCAACAGACGCTGAAACACTGGAATCTCTGCGTGGGAAAAGCCCTGTTGTAGAAGATATTTTACAGTATCGCACATACCAAAAGTTAAATTCAACTTATGTAGAAGGTTTGCTAAAACAGGTAGAGGCAGACGGACGCATCCACACTGTGTTCAACCAAACGGAAACCAGAACAGGGCGCATTTCTTCAAACGAGCCAAACCTGCAAAACATACCTGTACGCACAGAACTTGGCAAAGAACTGCGTAAATTTTTCATAGCGCCAAGCGGGCATGTTTTGGTAGATGCTGACTATTCACAAATTGAACTGCGCATTTTAGCGCATATTTCAAATGATAGTGCCATGATAGAAGCGTTTGAACAAGGTGAGGACATACATGCAGCTACGGCAGCACGTATATTTGGGGTGCCCTTAAACATGGTTACACCGCAACTACGTAGCAGAGCAAAGGCTGTAAACTTTGGCATTGTTTATGGCATTGGTGCGTTTTCCTTGGCGAAAGACACTGGTGTTACTGTAAAAGAGGCAGATAGTTTCATAAAAAATTATTTAACGCAATTTTCTGGTGTAAAACAATACATGGAAGACACCGTTGCTTTTGGTGAACAAAACGGATATGTTGCCACGATGTACGGGCGCAGACGTGCTTTGCCAGAACTGCGAAGCTCTAACCGCAACATAAAAGCACTGGGTGAACGCTTAGCAATGAACACCCCTATACAAGGCACTGCGGCAGACATTATTAAACTTGCCATGGTAAACGTGGAAGCACGTTTGCAAAAAGAAAATATGCAGTCAAAACTGATATTACAAGTGCACGATGAACTGATTATTGAAGCACCTATAAATGAAAAAGAAAAAGCAGAACAATTACTAAAAGAAGAAATGCAAAATGCCGCGACTTTGCGGGTGCCTTTGGTTGCAGATGTTGGAAGTGGAGACAACTGGTACACTGCAAAAGGGTAGTCTTCTTTTAGTAAACAAAACACGAAAGATTGTAACAAACGTGCAATTTTAAAACACAAGAAGCATGGTGACCTATTGAAATACAAACAAAAGTTTGTTCAGTTATAGAAAATTATGTGGAGGTGTATACAATGCGTTTTACAGCAATGCCTTTTTCGCAAGAACATTTAGAGGCCGTTACCATTTTGGAAGACATGTTCCCTGATGCATGGGGAGAGCAAAGTTTACAAGCCGAACTTGCCAATAAAGCGTCAGAAGCGTTTGTGCTTTTAGAAGACGAAGAAATTGTGGGCTTTTGCGCTTTTACCGTTGTGGCAGAGGAAGCCAATTTGAATACACTTGCCATTGACCCTTTGTTTCAACGCAAAGGCGCTGCAAGTACACTTCTTTCGGTTGCGTTTGAAACACTGAAAGAAAAAGGTGTGCAGGAAGTGTACTTAGAAGTGCGGGCTTCCAACCGTGCGGCTATTAGCCTGTATGAAAAAATAGGCTTTCAGCAAAAAGGAGAGCGCAAAGACTTTTATAAAAACCCGCAAGAACATGCGCTTATTATGCAATATTTGATAGATAATGAAAGGTAGATTTTAATTTGCGAATTCTTGGAATAGAATCAAGCTGTGATGAAACAGCTGTAGCAGTGGTAGAAGATGGCAGAACCATCTTGTCTAACATTGTGGCATCTCAGGTGCAAGAACATGGTTTATATGGTGGTGTAGTAC
Organism: uncultured Oscillospiraceae bacterium; assembly: GCA_964637735.1. Lineage (GTDB taxonomy): Bacteria > Bacillota > Clostridia > Oscillospirales > Ruminococcaceae > CAZWXJ01. The sequence continues at coordinate 3,048 of CAZWXJ010000046.1, forward strand.
CTGAAATTGCTAGCAGGCGGCATATTGAACATATAAGCGAAGTAACCCAAAAAGCCTTGCAAGAGGCAAACATGCGTGTGCAAGATGTAGATGCCATTGCCGCCACTTTTGCGCCAGGGTTAATAGGCGCTTTGTTAGTGGGGTGCAACTTTGCAAAGTCTTTGGCATATGCGGCGAATAAACCTTTTGTGCCAGTGCACCATTTGCGTGGGCATATTGCATCTTTATATGTAACAAACCCTAGTTTAAAGCCCCCTTTTGTTTGCCTTGTGGCAAGCGGCGGGCATAGCCATTTTGTACTGGTAAAAACGTATACAGAGTTTGAAGTCATCGGGCGCACAATCGATGATGCTGCTGGCGAAGCGTTTGACAAAGTAGCACGCTCTTTAAAACTTGGTTACCCTGGTGGCCCTGCCATTGCAAAAGCGGCGTTAAATGGTAATATGCAAACATATAAACTACCAACACCACATACTGCAAGCCAGTTTGACGTAAGCTTTTCAGGGCTTAAAACAGCCGTACTCAACATTATTAACCAGGCAGAAATGAAAGATGAAGCCCTGCATATTGCTGACTTAGCCGCTGGCTTTCAGTTTAAAGTGGCTGACATTTTACGTGAAAAGTTAGAACTTGCCGTGCGCCATACAGGTATAAAGCAGGTTGCACTAGCGGGTGGCGTTGCTGCAAACACCTTGTTGCGGGAACTAGTGGCAGATATGTGCAAGCAAAATAACTGGGAGCTATTTTTACCCCATACCAGCTTATGCGGAGACAATGGAGCCATGATAGCAAGCCAAGGCTACTATGAATTTTTAGAAGGACATATAGGCGGCTACAACCAAAATGCGTTTGCAACCTTACCTATTGATTATAAAAGCTTGAAAGATATATAATATAGAAAATAAATCGGAGGCGATCAAATGTCTAAAATACAAGATGTTCGTGCAGAAATGACCAAAGCCATGAAAGAAAAAAATGCGCCTAGAAAAGACGCACTTTCCATGCTGCTTGCGGCTTTGCTTAAGGCGGAAAAAGAAAAAAGAGAACCATTGACTGAAGAAGAAGAAAACACCATCATTCAAAAAGAATTAAAACAAACCAAAGAAACGCTTGATACAGCGCCTGACAGCAGACCTGATATAAAAGAAGAAGCAACGTACCGCATTTCTGTTCTTTCAGAGTTTGCACCACAAATGATGAGTGAAGATGAAATAAAAGCAACCATTGCAAAAGCACTTACCGACATGGGCATGGAAAACCCAGAACCAAGCCAAAAAGGTTTGATTATGAAAAACCTGATGCCCCTTGTGAAAGGAAAAGCAGATGGCGGACTTGTTAATAAACTAGTGGGTGAGTTGTTTCACTAAAAATAACGTGTAAGTATGTGTTAATTTTGTGCAAATAAAATATTCTTCAAATAGAGTATTGACAACAATAGTAAAAAAAGTTATAAATGGTTTAGTTATTATGAACATTGCTGTAGGAGGCAACATTACATGGTATTTGAAAAAATTAAAGCAATTTTAGCAGAACAACTTGACCTAGATGAAAATCAAATTACAATGGAGTCTGACATCATAGATGATTTTGATGCAGATAGCTTAGACATTGTTGACTTGATTATGTCTATAGAAGAAGAATTTGAAGTTGAAGTACCAGACGGAGAGATTGAAAATTTCCGTGTGGTGGGTGACGTTGTGCGTTATATTGAAGAAAACCAATAAAGCGCATTTGGTTAAAGAGAAACCCTCTCTACACGGTAGAGAGGGTTTTATATTTTGAAAGCGGTAAAATAAAACTTTTAAAAATACACCAAACCATATATAATAAAACGGTGTAATATTGTATTGAAATGCAGGAGGGAACAAATGAAGCAAGATAAAAAGATGGTAGAGGAAATTACCTCGCAAGACGTGGACTTTGCCAAATGGTATACAGACATTGTGCTGAAAGCAGAACTGGTAGACTATTCTACCACAAAAGGGTTTACCATTTTGCGCCCATATGGTTATGCGTTGTGGGAGAATATTCAAAAAAGCTTAGACACCCAGTTCAAAAAAACAGGGCATGAAAATGTAGCTATGCCAATGCTGATTCCTGAAAGCTTGCTACAGAAAGAAAAGGACCACGTTGACGGCTTTGCACCTGAAGTGGCATGGGTTACCTATGGCGGCGCAGAAGAGCTGGAAGAACGCCTTTGTGTGCGCCCTACTAGTGAAACACTATTTTGTGACCACTTCAGCAACACATTACAAACCTACCGCCAACTGCCCATGAAATATAACCAGTGGTGCAGTGTTGTACGCTGGGAAAAAACCACCCGCCCCTTTTTACGTACCCGTGAGTTCTGGTGGCAAGAAGGGCACACCATTCACGAAACAGAGCAAGAAGCAATTGACGAAACCATTCAAATGCTTGATATTTACACCGATTTTGTTGAAAAAGAATTGATGATTCCTGTTATTCGAGGGCAAAAAACCGAAAGCGAAAAATTTGCGGGTGCGGTTTCAACTTACAGCATTGAAGCCATGATGAAAGACGGGAAAGCACTGCAAAGTGGTACCAGCCACTTCTTCGGAGACGGCTTTTCAAAAGCCTTCGACGTAACTTTTGCTGGAAGAGACAATAAGCAAGAATACCCATTTCAAACAAGCTGGGGGCTTTCTACCCGCATTATTGGTGCCATTATTATGACACATGGAGACGACAATGGCTTAATTATGCCGCCTGCCGTTGCACCTACACAAGTTGTGGTTATTCCTATTGCTTCCCATAAAGAAGGTGTTATTGAGAAAGCAACAGAAATAACAGAAACCATTTCTGCTTTTTGCCGTGCACGCATTGACGTAAGCGACAATTCACCTGGGTGGAAATTTAGCCAGTATGAAATGAAGGGTGTGCCTTTGCGCCTTGAAATAGGGCCGAAAGATATTGAAAACAACCAGTGTGTACTTGTGCGAAGAGACAACCGTGAAAAATATTTTGTTGCACTTGATGACCTTGAGACAGAAATTCCACGTTTGTTAAAAGAAATTGCAGATACCCTTTTTGAAAATGCAAAAAAACGCATGGAAGAAAAAACGTTCAAGTGTGCAACACTTGATGAAATGATAGAAACCGCTGACAAAGGCTTTATTAAAGCCATGTGGTGCGGGTGCGATGAATGCGAAGAAAAGTTGAAAGACATTGCGGGGCTAACCAGCCGTAATATTCCGTTTGAACAGGAAGAAATTTCAGATGTATGCCCTGTTTGCGGAAAGCCTGCAACCAAAATGGTTTACTGGGCAAAAGCTTATTAATAAAAAAGAACACTGCACATGTTGTGCAGTGTTCTTTTTTAGTATATTATTGTTAGATCTTTAGGCGAAAAGAAGATTTCAATTGCTTTTGATTCACTAGGTAACCAGACGCAAGCTAAAATCATTTCTGTATCAACACTTGATGGGCATGTTGTCCGCCTGTTCCAGTAGAACCTATTATCAAAACGAGGGATTCAGAAGGAATGTCTTCGATAATAGTATTGTCTTTCATACGTGGCAAGACATTAGAAACTTGATTATACTCTGCTATACAATTACCGCCTCGTGCAGCAAAAACAAGATTTTCAATATTCCAATAATCGACGTACATAAAATTAGAGACATTAACATAAAATTCTTCTCCTGTTTCTTGTGAGCGCACAAGAAGCGAACCTGAATAGTTACCGTAACCTTTGTGTGATAAATTTTGCGAAATTACTTTTATTGCTGTTTTATGTTCTACTGTGTCAACAACAGTTTCAAGATTTTCGTCCGAGTAGGTGGTTATTATCCAAGGTGAAGAAGGAATTGTTTTGCCCTTTTTTTGATCATTTTCGTCATAAATAGATAAGACTAAATACCCATTAAGTCCAACATAAATAGGTTCATCTCTAACATCATCGCTTTTTCCGCGTCCTTGTATTGCATATATGGAATACAAGTCTTCTTCACCAGTTAATGGAGTAGAAGTTGGGCTGGAATTATCCGCGGATGAAGCATTGGATTTGCCGTTATCTGATAACTGGATACTTGTTTCACTATTGGATTGTGAAACAGCACATGATGTAAAAAGGATAACAATAATTAGAAATATTGAAATTTTTTTCATGAAAGATAAGCTCCTAAAAACTATTATTTATTTCGTACCAAAAATACGGTCGCCTGCATCTCCGAGGCCGGGCACAATATATCCGTTTTCGTTTAGTCCAGCATCAAGTGCGGCAACATAAATTTCAACGTCTGGGTGCTCGTTTTGCAACTTTTCAACACCTTCGGGTGCGGCAATCAGCCCAATAAATTTAATATTTTTTGCGCCCTTGTCTTTTATCATGCGAATGGCATCAACCGCAGAGCCGCCCGTAGCAAGCATGGGGTCAAGCACAATCACTTCGCGGTCAGCAATATCATTCGGAAGTTTACAGTAATATTCAACAGGTTCTAATGTTTCATGGTCTCGGTACAAACCAATGTGCCCAATTTTAGCAGCGGGAATAAGGCTTAACATACCGTCTACCATGCCAAGCCCTGCACGCAAAATAGGTACAAGGGCAAGCTTTCTGCCTGTTAGCATTTTTACGGTTGCAGTTGCCATAGGGGTTTCAATTTCAACATCTGCCAAAGGTAAGTCTCTGGTAGCTTCATAGCACATTAAAGTTGCCAGTTCGCTAACAACCTCTTTAAATTCTTTTGTACCCGTGTTTACATTGCGCAAAATAGAAACTTTGTGCTGCACCAAGGGGTGGTCCATAACCATAACTTTACTCATACTGTAATTCCTCCATCTATTCAAAATTATTGTTCGTCAAGCGCATTAACTTTTTCAACACGGTCAGCATGTCGTCCGCCTTCAAAGTCAGTGTGCAAAAATACATCTACCAGTTCACAGGCAAGCCCGCCACCTACAACACGCCCACCAAGGCATAAAACATTTGCGTCATTATGTAAACGGGTGTGCTTTGCACTGAACCAGTCAGAACATACGCAGGCACGAATGCCTTTTATTTTGTTGGCTGCCATGCTAATGCCCACACCAGTGCCACAAAACAAAATTGCTTTTTCGCACTCTCCGCTTGTAACAGCCTTGCAAGGGGCAACCGCCATGTCAGGGTAGTCAACACGGTCAGTTGTTAGGGTACCAAAATCTTTATAAGCAATATTTTTTTCATCTAAAAATTTTTTTATTTCTTCTTTCAAAGCAAAACCTGCATGGTCACTTCCAAGGGCAATCATAAAAAGCTCCTATCTATTTTCTTTTTCAAGGCGTTCTCGCTCAGCTTGTGAAAGCCGAAGGTATACAGGCATAAGCTGAGAAGGCGCAATAAGTTGGTTGTTTTTTTGCATTTGTTTTGTAAGAAATAGTGCACCTTTTGCGGTGTTCACAGGCGAAGCAGAAGGTGGTAGTATATCGTTTATTTCTTCAAAAGCATTATAACATAATGTTGCACCGTCTCCAATAAGGGTAAGCGGGTTTTTACAATTTTTTACAGTTTCTTCTAAAGCAAAAATGGCGCATGCTGCATCAGGTGTTAAACGTGTATAGTTATCATTTTCTTTTTCAAAAAATGCGTTATATACTTCATTTCGTCTAGCGTCTAAAGCGGCAAGAATGGTACCGTCTGTTTCACAAGTATATGCCAATGCCGCAAGGGTGGAAACAGGAGCAACAGGTGTATTGTTTGGAAACGCAAGCCCTTTTATGGTAGCAAGCCCAATGCGAAGCCCCGTGAAAGACCCAGGCCCTACCGTTACACCAAACACATCAATATCTACTGCTGTTAGTGCAGCGGCTTCAAAAGCTTCAAGACAAAGGGACAACAGGGTTTCACTGTGGGTGTACCCGCGTGCCTCTACTTTTTCAAAAAGAATGGTGCTGTCATTCGCAATTACAACGCTTGCCGTTTTCCCGTAAGAATCAAGAATAAAATAATTCATTCTGCCACCTGCTTTATGGTAATGGTACGTGTGGTTTCATCAGTTTTTGCAATGTGAATATAATAATCAGGGGCATCAACAAAACTGGCAATGTGTTCATACCATTCTACGGCTACAACCACGCCTTGTTCCAAATAGTCAAAATACCCTGTGGTTTCAAGGTCTTCTTCGGCAGTAATGCGGTACATGTCAAAATGGGCAAGTGGGGTTGCACCTCTATAAAAATTCACAATAGAATAGGTTGGGCTGGCGGCTTCGTCAATACAGGCAAGCCCTTTGGCAAGTCCGCTGCAAAAAGCGGTTTTGCCTGCACCAAGCTCACCAGACAAAAAGAGAACAGATGCAGGTTTTAAGGCTTTGGCAAAATGTTCTGCCAAAGCAAGGGTTTCTTCATAGTTTGTTGTTATGTACTGCATATGCTTCACTCTTTTCATATAATAAACCGAAAAAATTATACCACAAACACAGACGAGATAAAAGAAGTTTGGTTGCACTTTACCTGGGAAGCGACTATAATTAATGCATTGCAAATTTGCAAACAACGAGGTGAATTTTATTTTTAGAGCAATTGTTGAATACATCAAAAACACTGACAAAATATATATCGCCATTTGTTTAGCGTGCTCTACCATTTCAACGGTGACGCTTATTTCAATAGGGCAAAGTATGTTAGGCGGAAGTTATAGGCAAGCATTGGTGCAAGCAGGTGCTAGTTTGCTTGGTATTGTTGTTGCTATTTTCTTGTCGCTTCTAAATTACCAAGCCATGGCAGAAACATGGAAAATTCACTCAGCCATAACCTGGGGGCTTGTGCTGGCTACATTTGTTATTGGGTACGCCCCACCGGGAACCACCAATAAAGCGTGGATTGAATTACCATTCGGTATGTCTTTGCAACCAACCGAGCTTGCTAAAATATCTTTCATACTAAGTTTTGCCTTTCACCTTGCAAGCGTGAAAGATGATGTAAACGAACCCAAAACATTGGCGAAATTGCTTTTACATATTGGGCTTCCTGCCGCTTTAATTATGCTACAGGGAGACGACGGCACCATGATCATTTTCGTGCTGATTGCGTTAACCATGCTGTTTTCTGCAGGTATTAGTTATAAATATATTGCCGCAGGCGTAGGGGCGGCTGTTGTTGTAGCACCACTGCTGTGGATGTTCTATTTAGGTGACTACCAAAAAGGACGTATTTTAGGGCTTTTCAACCCAGATGAATACCCAGTTATTATGTGGCAGCAAATACAAGGGAAAACGTCCATAGGATCTGGGCAAATCCTCGGGAAAGGTTTTTTTGGTGTTGAGCACCATAGTGTGCCGCTTGCATATAATGACTTTATTTTCGCATATATTGCAGAGTCAGTAGGCTTCATTGGTTGCCTCGTGGTACTCGCTTTAATAATGGGGCTTGCCTTAAAAACGTTAAACACTGCAAGGCGTAGCGATGATAGATTAGGTTTTTACATTTGTGTTGGCATGTTTGGCATGCTGATGTGGCAAAGCGTAGTAAATATAGGCATGTGTCTATCTTTACTACCTGTTATTGGTATCACGTTACCGCTTTTTTCAGCGGGGGGTACTTCGGTGGTAACAACTTATATTGCTGTTGGCATTGTGCTAAGTGTTTACATGCACAACAAGCAAAAATTATTCGGTGCATAACGGTTTATAAACAAAAAAGAATCTGTATTCTATACAGATTCTTTTTTTGGTTAAAGATTTGAAAAAATAGTGGAAGACATATCACTTGGAAAATGTATGCCACCTTGTAGAAGGTGAACGGTAGTGATACGGGCAGCATCTGGTGCGCAATTACGTTTGAATTGTCCTGCAACAAACCGCTTATAAAACATATCTAATTTTTTTGATAGATATTCTGGTGTATAAGCAGCGCCAAAGTGCTTTCCTGCTAAGTCAAGCGTGCGAGCGCGCGAAAGTTTTGCTGCAATAAAGCAATACAAGAAAAAATCCAGTAGTTCATAAGGGGCTAAAATTTCTTCTGTTTTTTGCACAATTTCATTGTCTTCCCCTAGTGGTAACAACTCAGGGCTTACAGGGGTATCTAATATATTTTGTACAATTAGCCCAACAGGTGCAAATGTTTCCAGTGTGGAAATAATGGGCAGCATTACACGAATGAGTGATTTTGGTATGCAAACATTTACATTGTAAGAGGCAAGTTGGTCTCCACCATAGGTTGAGAACCCAAGCGCTTCTTCTGATAAATCTCCGGTACCAACCATAATGCCATTCACTTGGTTAGCAATGTTCAAAGCAACAGCGGTACGTTGCCGTGCCTGTGCGTTTTCATAAACAACATCTTGCGTGTTTATGTCATGCCCTATAGAAGCAAATGTGTTTTCGACAGCGGGGCGAATGTCAATCTCACGAACGGTTGTGCCAAGGGTTTCGCATAAAAGGCGTGCGTTTTCAAGTGTTTTATTGCTGGTGCCAAACCCAGGCATAATTAAGGCAGTAATGTTGCTGTTTGCAAGCCCACATTTTTGCATAGCACCAACGCTTACCATTAAGGCAAGGCAAGAGTCAAGCCCACCTGAGACAGCTATTACAAGGTTTTCTAAATTCAAATTATGTAAGCGGTTGGCCAAAGAAGTACATTGCAAATCAAAAAGGTCAAGGCAATATAAATCTTCACGCTCACCCAGTGGAATGAATGGGTATTTTTGTACTTCAACAGGGTGCATAAAAGGTTTTATATTTGGTAGGTCGATAACAGGAGAAGATGTTTGTTCACTTAATACACCACCAAGCGACGCACAAGCATTATAGGCATCTTCTCCTTTTAAAAAGGTGACAGAATTGCCATCTCTGCAATGGCCAACAGCGGCACGGTACACATCAGGGAAAGAAGTATCGTTTCTGCCACCACGTAAAAAGTAACAACTAATGCCAAGTGTGCGTGAGAACGAAAGAATATCACTTTCAATAATGCGGTCAATGCCCGCTACAGCAGGGGAATAGTCACACAAAAT
>CAZWXJ010000047.1:0-6904 GCA_964637735.1 uncultured Oscillospiraceae bacterium
TGCCATGCCCTCAAACACAATCACAAGGCCTTGCCCACCAGCGTCAACAACGCCTGCTTTTTTCAAAATAGGCAGTAAGTCAGGGGTGGTGGCAAGTGCTTCTTTTGCGTTTTCAATAATAAGGTCCCACAGGGCAACAGGGTCGGTCAAATCACTCTCGTTTGCCTTCTCACTTGCAACCCGAGACACCGTTAGAATGGTACCCTCAGTAGGGTTCATAACAGCTTTGTATGCGCCTTTTACGCCTTTTTCAAGGGCGTCACGCATGTCGTCTGCGCCCATTTCTTTTTTGCCTGCGAGTGATTTTGAAAACCCGCGAAACAACAAAGAAAGAATAACGCCTGAGTTACCCCTAGCACCACGCAACATAGCAGAAGCGGCGGTAGAGGCAGCTTTTTCAACGGGTACATCATCTGGCAAGGCGGCAAGCTCTTTCACGGCGTTGCCAATGGTCATGCTCATGTTGGTGCCTGTGTCCCCATCAGGAACGGGGAAAACGTTCAGCTCATCAACCTTGGTGCGGTTGTTGGCAATGCTGTTTGCACCAGAGATAATGGCATCTCTTAAAATAGAACCTGTGATCATGTTTGTATACTCCTCAATATCAACTTAATAGGGCCCGCTAAATGGCCACAATATCATCTATATAGACATTTATTTTACGCACCTTTAAGCCTGTGGCTTTTTCAATGGTGTAGCGTACTTTGTTGGTAATGCTTTGGGTAATGGCCTGAATGCTAACGCCATAGGTGACCTTAATGTGCAAGTCAATAATCAGTTCGCCATTTTCTTCACGCACCAGCACACCCTTGTCTTGCTGTGGGGCAGAAAACAGGAAAGACTTCACACTGTCTCCGGTGTTGGCGGTAGCCATGCCTGTAACACCGTAGCAAGAGGTGGCGGCATTGCCGACGAGGGCTTCAAAATAGTCGTTGGTCAGGCTAACTTTTCCGTAAGCGTTGTAATATTTAATCATAATATAAGGTCACTCCTTTTCAGATGTGAAATTGTCAAATTGATAGAAAATGTCACTGATGGTGGGTTGTAAACCGCTTAGTGTGCGGTTGTATGACACCGAGCCATAACGGTAAAGCAGTGGTATAAATGGCGCCTCTGCATAAAAGGCAGTTTCAAAAGCAGCGAGGGATTCATCAGACCCACTTTGGCGGAAAGCTACGTAAGTGGCTAGTAATGTTTCAGAAGGCTGTATGCCGTAAGAAGTAGCCCCACTGAAGAAAGAAGATAAGTCAAGGTTGTTATATAATTTCACTTCGCCAATGTAAAGGTCAAAATTGCCAGCGGCTAGGGCGGCTGTGTAGGCATCAAAACTTTCCACCTCTACAATGGTTACAACAATGCCCGCTTTGGCAAGCTGTTCTTTCACAAGGTTTGCAGTGTAGCGTTTGCCGGCACTTTGTGTGCACACAAGCAGGTTGAGGGAAAGGCGGTTGTCGGCGCTGTCGGTGGCAATGCCGTCTAGTTCTGAAACGGTATAGCCTGCGCTTGCTAAAAGTTCTTTTGCGGCGGTAATATCAGCGTCTTGCGAAAAAAAGGTTTCAGGTGAAGCAAAGGGGTAGGTGGCATTGATGGCAGACACAGCAGGGTATGCACGAGAGTAATATGCTTTGTCACACAACACGGCACGGTTTACCGAAGCACCAATGGCTTGCCGCACAAGAGGGTTTTGCAAAATAGGGTTTGTGCTGTTGACGCCCAAAAAAACAAGGTTGTTTGTTTTGTAATATGCTGTTTTAGAGGCACTGCCGCCAACACTGTAATCATTTTCAGAGGCGTACAGGCTAATGTCACCAATATTCAAACTGCTAATCAGTGCGTCTTGCCCAGTTAGCTCTACCAAAGTGATAGAGACAATGGGCAAAATACCGCTGTAATAGTTGTTTTTTATAAAAATGGGAAGCCCTGTTTCGTCTTCACCAAGGGTGTACCGCCCTGAACCGATGGGGGTAGGCGCATCTATTTGAGATGCTTTGAGAATGGGAAAGTCAAGCAGGTAAGCAAACAAGGCATCAGGTTCTTTCAAAGCAATGGTAAGAATGTTGCCTGCGGCGGTAACACTTGCTACGTTTGCAAACCTACCACTGTAAGTAGTGCTTTGCCGTGCTTTTTCAAGGCTTGCGGCAACGTCGGTTGTGGCAATGGTGCTACCATCAGCAAAGTATCCTTCGCCTATAAGCACCGTTACAGTGGTGCCCTCCACCAAAACGCTTGCCGCTAGCTCGTTCTGTACTTCAAACGAGGGCGAAACCGTAACCAGCCTTGCGTAAAGCAAGGAAGCATTTTGGTACGTGATAATATGGTCAGACAAATAGGGGTTTGTGCCGTCTCCTTTTATGTAAGCCAAAGAGAATGTATGCAGTTGATCATCAGCCGTGCTGCCGCCTGAAGAATCCTCGCCGCCGCCATTGCATGCTGAAAAAAACAGGCAACACGCAAGTGCAAGTGCAGTCATTTTTCGAAAATGCGGCATGGCAATACTCCTTGCTGTAAAATTTTTGCAAATTGTAAAATACACTAACGCATATTATAACATATTGTACATAAAAAATGACAGAAAAATGACAGAAAAGTTGCGAAAGAAGGGTAACACTTCAAAAGAAACACAGGGGAAAGCATTGAAAATAAAGCGTTTCTATAAAATAAACAAGAAACAAAAAAGTTAAATTTTTTTACGTTTTATAAAGAAAAAAGGAATAATAACAAGAAAACAGTTATGCAAATGGCAAATAGGTGTTGAGGAGCTGTATGTTGGTGCAGGTTTTGTCGGCGTCGCGCAACGTGAAAACAGCACCTTGTATGGAGGTAGGGGTTTCTGCTACTTCAAACCGCACGGGCAGGTGTGTTTTTTGTTTGCGAATGGCGAGTTCTGGCTTGACGCCAATGACACTTTGGGTAGGGCCCGTCATGCCAAGGTCGGTTATATAGCCCGTGCCACCTGGTAGCACTTGTGCATCAGTGGTTTGCACATGGGTATGTGTGCCAAACACCACATGGGCACGCCCGCTTGCATAATGGGCAAAGGCAAGTTTTTCTGCGGTAGACTCTGCATGGAAATCAACCACAATAAAGTCAGCCTCTGCCTTACTATATAGTTCATCAAATAGGTCAAACGGGTTTTTGGCGGCGTCCATATAAGCCACCCCTGCTAAGTTGATAACACAGACGGAATGCTTGCCAAGGTCATATCTACACATGCCGAAAGAAGGCTCTGCCCAGTAGTAATTGGCAGGGCAAAGAATGGTGGGGCTTTCTTCATACAAAGAAGGGGACGCTTTGCGTAGTGCATGGTTGCCTGTGGTAATGACGTCTGCCCCATAGCTTTGTAATTCTTCCGCCACCGCCCGAGAGATGCCAACGCCTGAAACATCTGCATTTTCTCCGTTCACAATGCAAAACTGAATATCATTTTCCTTTTTGATTTGAGAAAGTTGCTTGCGCAGGGCAAGTACCCCGCCGTCTCCAACAACATCTCCAATACATAAAATATTCATAGGTTCCTCGCTTCAAAATAAATAGTACTATAAAAATAATAAGCCTCTTACATTATACAATGTTAAAAGCAAGAACACAAAAAGCGGTACACAACATAAACCAGTTTTGAAACACACAAAATAAGTTTGTATAAAAATAATACGGTTTCGCCATAGTTCGGCAAAGTTTTATTCATTTTCGGCATTTATACTAAAAATAGAACATGCAAAAACGGAAGGGCAAATAGAAATGAGTGAACGACAAATGCGCAATTTGAAAGAAAGATGGACCTATTTATTACTTGCGCTTATTTATGCAGTTGGTATAGTGGTAACCGCACGGGAAGCCATATTTGTAGGAAACACATTTAAAGTGGCATTGCCATATTATGCACTGGCAGTGGTATGCGTTATTTTATGTGCGAATGAGTTTAGCCTGTTTTTTCAAAGTGCGGGCACAAAGCATGAAAAAGATGAACCAGAATAACCAGATGAAAAATGAAAAACAAACAGGGGCGTTTAGGCGCATCTGCTTTTTTATATTGCCATAATGATTTATGTTTACATAAATGGAAGAATAAAGAGAGAGGAGAAAACTTCATGGTGTGCGTGATAGAACATGCACCCAATAAAAAAACGATAAAACCGATGATATAATATTTGGAGGTTCACTATATATGTATTTGAAAAAAGACCATGTTTCTTTAAAACAATAAGAAGAAACACGGAATTTCATAAAATTCGAAAAATGATTTGAAGGATGATTGACTTCGTGATATGCTTATGGTAGAATTCTCGGAATACGAAGAAACATAGAAGAAAGGCACAGCAAACAGCCTACCTTGGTTGCATGAGAGAAAGGAAGAGAAAGTATGGCACATTATTTTAAAGAACCATCACACACATTTGGCGAATACTTGTTAGTACCTGGGTATTCATCAAGCAAACATTTGCCTGCAAACGTTAGCTTAAAAACCCCCCTTGTAAAATTTAAAAAAGGCGAAGAGCCTGCTGTCTCAATGAATATTCCCCTTACCAGTGCAATTATGCAGTCTGTATCAGACGATAAAATGGCGGTTGCACTTGCGAAAGAAGGCGGAATATCTTTTATTTTTGGCTCACAAAGCATTGAAGACGAAGCGGCTATGGTAGCACGTGTAAAAAGCCACAAAGCTGGGTTTGTGAACAGTGACTCAAACATTATTCCTGACAGCACCCTGCAAGATATTTTAAACCTAAAACAAAAAACAGGGCATGCCACAGTTGCCGTTACTGAAGACGGCACCGCACAAGGCAAACTGCTTGGCATGATTACCAGCAGAGACTACCGTGTAAGCCGTATGGACCCTGCCACAAAGGTGAGCGAGTTCATGACGCCTTTTGAAGATTTGATTTGCGCTGATGCAAACACCACTTTAAAAGAAGCCAATGACATTATTTGGGACAATAAGCTAAACGCACTTCCTTTAATAGACGAAAACCAAAGGCTGAAATATTTTGTATTTCGCAAAGACTATGACAGCCATAAAGAAAATGCACTAGAACTGTTAGATGCACACAAACGCTATGTAGTAGGCGCAGGCATTAACACGAGGGACTACGCCGAGCGGGTACCTGCCCTAGTAGAAGCTGGTGCAGATGTGCTTTGCATTGATTCTTCTGAAGGCTTTTCAGAGTGGCAGAAACTGACCATTGAGTGGATACGCAAAGAATACGGTGAAACCGTAAAAGTAGGCGCAGGCAACGTGGTTGACAAAGAAGGCTTCCGCTTTTTGGCAGAAGCTGGCGCAGACTTTATTAAAGTTGGTATCGGCGGCGGGTCTATCTGCATTACCCGTGAGCAAAAAGGCATTGGGCGTGGGCAGGCAACTTCTGTAATAGAAGTGGCAGAAGCCCGTGATGAATATTACAAAGAAACAGGCATTTATATTCCTATTTGCTCTGACGGTGGCATTGTGCATGACTACCACATGACATTGGCACTTGCCATGGGCGCAGACTTTCTAATGCTCGGGCGCTATTTTGCTCGTTTTGATGAAAGCCCAACCAGCCGTGTACGCATCAACGGAAACTATATGAAAGAATACTGGGGTGAGGGCTCTAACCGTGCACGTAACTGGCAGAGGTATGACCTTGGCGGAGATGGCAAACTTTCCTTCGAAGAAGGGGTAGACTCTTACGTGCCTTATGCGGGCTCTCTCAGAGACAACGTGGGCATTTCTCTTGCCAAAGTGCGCTCTACCATGTGCAACTGCGGTGCACTTTCTATAGAAGAATTGCGAGGAAACGCAAAAATGACACTTGTGTCTGCCACCAGCATTGTAGAAGGCGGCTCGCATGATGTTATTCCAAAAGAGACAAGCGCCATAAAATAATTTTTCATAAAACACCACCTTTTTATAGGTGGTGTTTTTTTATTGCTCGTTATTCAAACAAAGGTAATGCCTTATTCATAAAAACAAAACACTTGCCATTTATACTTGAATATAGACAGGGAACCCATTGCAAACAGGCTCAGGTTTCCGCAAAAAATAGAAAGAAGGGATAATGATGGCAGACTATGTAGCAAAAGAAATGAAAGCACTTGAAAAAATGGCAACAGAAATGGATAAGCTGGATGCGACTTTAGAAACATTGGCAACCGATGACATGGGAAAAATAAAACATTTTTTTGAACAAGAAAAAGCTATTTTTGAAATGAAGAGAATTACACATGATGCGAAGAAAGCGTATAAAGACGATGAAAAGGCGGCAGGCAAAGCAGAAACGCATATTGCCAAAGATGATGAGAAAGAAGACAAGGCACTTGACAAAATTACAAAAGAGTTTGACAAGTTAGACGCCACACTTGACAAGTTAAATGAAACAGGCAGCAAAGTAAAAAGTTATATTGAACAACGTAAGTCACTGCATGAAGTGAAAAAAATTATGCATGATGCCGGTAAGTATGATAAGTATGCAGCAGACGAGTTAGATACACTTATTGGTGAATAAAATTTGTTCAAGAAATAACAAAATATTACAAATGCTGAAATTTACGGTTTTCAAACGGTTTGTTCATATTTTGTTTATAATTGGCAATTATAATAATTTCAAGTAAATGAAGAAATTCGTTTACCTAACAGCCGTAAATTCAATTTGGGATCCTGCCCCCAAAGATTTGGCTTATACATGAAGAAAGACGTTTCGGCGTCTTTCTTCTTTTTGTTTATGTGTGTAAAGTGTGTTATGATAAAAGGGTAAAAGATGAAGCGAAAGGACAGCATACATGAACAACAGCCTGTTAGAAAGCACCCGCAACACCCGTGAACTAGGCGGGTATGAAACGGAAGATGGAACCCAAACCAAAACCAACATGTTTTGGCGCAGTGACAAACCCATAACCCTAACACAAAAAGACATTGCAAAATTGCGAG
>CAZWXJ010000047.1:6914-11607 GCA_964637735.1 uncultured Oscillospiraceae bacterium
GCGGCATTACCACCATAGTAGATTTGCGAAATGACCGTGAGGTTACCTGCCAGCCGCATAGCCTGGCAAACCTTGCAGAGTTTGTATATATGCACTGCCCCATGTACGGGAACGGTGCTGTACCCGAAAAACCAGAGGATGTGGCGGAGTCATACTTCGACATGGTGAATGCTAGCCCGAGGCACATAGCCGCTATTTTTAGGGCCATGGCAAATGCAAAGCAAGGTGTGCTGTTTAACTGCGCTGAAGGCAAAGACCGTACAGGTGCCACTGCGGCATTGTTATTGCTTTTGGCAGGCGCCAAAAAAGAAGATATTGTTGAAAATTATTATGCAACCAAACACCACTTGAAAGATTTGTTTGACGAGTGGCACAAAGGGTATAAATACCCCATGGACGTTGTGGTGCCGCAAAAAACCTTCATGGCAGACTTTTTGAAGATGTTTCACGAAGCGTACCCCACCGCAAGAGATTATTTTTTACACATTGGCTTAACCGAAGAAGAAATTGAGAAACTGAAAAGTAAATTGATATAATAAAACCCCACCACTGAAAAGTGGTGGGGTTTTATGGGCGAACATTATTTTTGAAAGAACGCATTGAACAAATCATCTTGCCCGGGTAGGCGTGTTACATAAGCAACACCGAGGCCTTCACCAGCAAAGTTTTTTATTGTTTGTGCGCCATCTGCGCCAAAGGCACCACAAAGTTCAATCACGCCAAAGCCTTCTTCATATAATTGTTTGGCAAGGGTGCAGGCGTTTTCTACACCACTGGCACGGGCTACAATTTGTAGCATGTTAGGGCTTTCAGTTATTACAACACGGTTGCCGTTTTCAGCGGGAGATGACATTAATACATAAGCAAATTTTTTCTGCATCATTTATTTCCTTTCATGGGTTATAAGCGTTTATTTTAACAGCACTTTGGCTTCAAAGCATTTTTCTTCACCAAGCATACCTGTTATGTAGTACCATCCATCATCGGCTTTTTGGGTGGTAACGGTGACGGTGTCATCCCATACCGCTTGGTTGTGGTAATGAATAAACACACGGGAAAGCACTTGTTCTTGCATGGTTTCAAAGGGAATATGGTCAGTGATAATGTCAGCATACACGGTGTTATTCAGGTGGTGGTTTATGTCCATATCACTGTACAGCACCTTTTTTTCACCTGAGATGATGACTTCCCCTTCAGGGCGTACACGGTCAACTCCAAGGTCTGCCATGCGTTCTTCCTCAGGTACAGAAGGTAGCTCATGCGAAAAAGCAGAAGGGCGCACCACCTTCCAGGTGGTAGGGTTTACAACAAACCAAATGCTTTGTGCCATGGCAAGCACTTCGCCTGTGGTGCTTTCTAAATAACTTTCACGGCGAAATTGCGCCCCCTTTACCCCTTGTGGTGCTGTACGAAAAACCACTTCTTCACTGCCAGTGGGCATGCGGTTTATTTGTATGCCAATTTTTGAGAGAAGAAACACAGTGCCTTCTGCAAACAGGCGGTGGTAGCCAAGCCCCATTTCATCAAGCTGAGAGGTAGAAATGTCTTGCAGGTGGCGCAAGAAGTAAGACAGCTTCATATTGTTGTTGATGTCGCATTCATAGTCAGGTACGGTAAAAGCTTTTTTATAAAAAATGTCTTGCGTATGCACAGCGAATCCTCCGAATGGTTCAAATATTTTACTTGTTTTACTTATTATATATGATTTTGGATTTGTTTTGCAAATTAGAATTTAGCGAACACCTTATATTGAGTGAGAAATTGTTCGACTTGCAGAAATAAGAAAACTTTCTCAATAATAAAATGCTTTCTAACGCCTGCGGCGCACGTTACTTTTGAGAGCAAAAGTAACCAAAACTTTCGGGGGAAGCGAGCCCCCGAACCCCCACGCTGAATATGTCAGCATTTCCTAAAATCACTCAACAGAATTCTGTGACATGACGTGATTTTTTGACGGAAATGCTATCCCACCGTTTGTTTCACCAGATGTGAAACAAACGTAAGACCAAATGCCTAGTATCTGCATGAAATTTTGAGAATTGGGAAATACGACTGTCTTTACAAAACTTGTTTTGTAAAGCTGCCACGTGAATATATGTGGCAGTGGCGTATTTCAGGAATTAGAATTTACGAAGTAAATTCGAATTTAAAAACGCAACCTCTAAAGAAGTTGCGTTTTTGAAGTGCGTTTTTATTTAGCATAGTCAATGGCACGGTTTTCACGAATAACGTTGACTTTAATTTGCCCTGGGTATTCCAGTTCTTCTTCAATTTTTTTGGCAATGTCAGAGGCAAGAATAACCATTTGGTCTTCACTAATAGCATCTGGGCGTACCATAATGCGAATTTCACGCCCTGCTTGAATGGCGTAACTTTGTTCAACACCTTCAAAGCTAAGTGAAATTTCTTCCAGTTTTTCAAGGCGTTTGATGTAGTTTTCAAGGTTTTCACGGCGTGCGCCTGGGCGCCCTGCTGAAATGGCGTCTGCCGCCATAACAATAAAGGCAATGGCACTTTTGGGTTCTACGTCTCCGTGGTGTGCCTCAATAGCGTTGATGACGGTTGGGTTTTCTTTGTACTTTTTGGCAACTTCAGCGCCAAGTTGTACGTGGCTTCCTTCCATTTGATGGTCAAGGGCCTTCCCAATGTCATGCAGTAAACCTGCACGGCGTGCCATGGTAACATCTACACCAAGTTCACCGGCAAGTAGCCCTGAAAGGAAGGCAACTTCCATAGAATGTTTCAGCACGTTTTGCCCGTAACTGGTGCGGTAATGTAAGCGGCCAAGCAGTTTGGTAATTTCAGGGTGCAGGTTGTGCAGCCCCACTTCCATAACGGCTTTTTCGCCTTCTTTTTTCATCACTTGGTCAACTTCACGCTGGCTTTTTTCAACCATTTCTTCAATGCGTGCGGGGTGAATGCGCCCATCTTGAATGAGTTTTTCAATGGCACGGCGGGCAACTTCACGGCGCACAGCGTCAAAGCTGGAAACAGTAATGGCCTCAGGTGTGTCATCAATAATCAGGTCAACACCAGTTGCTGTTTCTTCAGAGGCATGGTCAGCCGCACAGCGGGCAATGGCCTCAGTAATGTATTCACGTGCAAGGTCGTCTTGTTCTTCTTTTAAGTTTGCTTCAAAGCTGGTAATTTTTACTGCTTTTTCGTGGGTCAGTTCTTCGTCAAGCCGTGTTAAAAGTAAGTCTTTCGCAGCTTCTTTTGAAAGCCCGCTCACGGTTTCAAGTTTTTGCAATTCGCGTTCTTTAATCTGTTCAATTTCGCCAAGTCTGGCGTCCATTAACTCGTTGCGTTTTGCAAGGTCCTCTTCTTTCTTTTCAAGGGCTTCGGTCTTCTTGTCAATGTTTTCTTCTTTTTGGTCTAGTCTGCGTTCCTGCCGTGTTACTTCTGCACGGCGGTCTTTAATTTCTTTATCAGCCTCGCTACGCAATTTCAAGGCTTCGTCTTTTGCTTCTAATAGTGCTTCTTTTCGTTTTTGTTCTGCCGTCTTTATGGCATCGTTGATTAATTTTCTTGCTTCGTCCTCCGCAGAGCCTATTTTCATCTCCGCAATTTTTTTGCGGTAAGCCATGCCAAGCGCAAAAAAGAGAGCGCCTACAACTATGCCCACAATTCCGGTTACCAAAAACAATTGCCACATTGGTACCATTTTCATGGGTTCTCCTTCGGTTTTCATGTATCTAAAACACATAAATAAAATAATTTAATGGTACATTTTTGTATAAAATACATAAAATATACCATTATTATTTTATAGGGTAGGGTGGCACTTGTCAAGAAGAACCCTTTACATATTGTATAAAGTAAAAATAAAATTATGAAGAAACCCAAAATTAGAAGTTAGCTAACACCTTTATAATTACATGAAGTTTTGAAAATTGACGAAATACGACTGACTTTACAAAACTTGTTTTGTAAAGCTGCCACGTGCCTATATGTGGCAGTGGCGTATTTCAGGTTAGAATTTGCCCTGCAAATTCTAATTTAATTATTTTGTATTTGCAAAATCATAAGCCTCTTGCACCCATGCAAGCACTTGCGTGTCAACGTCTTGCGGGTGGGCAATTAACATATGGTGGGTAAAGCGGTTTTTGTAGGGGTTTGCAATAAGGGCAATGCGGGGGTTTGTTTCTTCCCGTGCAAGCCCGAATGAAAGCACGATGCAAACAGCAGGGCGGTTTTTAAACCCATGCAAAGGCAGAGACACAAAAGCAAACCCATATTTGTTACGAAAAGTAATTTGGGTTTTATGCACCACTACGGTGTAAGGTGGTAACTGTTTTGAAAAAGCTACTTGCACAGCTTCATATAAAGGCAGTGCATCTGGCATTTGTTCAAAAAACAAAAGTTCATCTTGTTGCATGTCATCACCTCTTCTTCATAGTATAACAGAAATAGAAAAACAAGGTTATTTGGTTTCACCGTTTAGTGCTGTTGCAACGGTGATGATACCCATTTTGTAAATTTCGTCTGCATTCGAGCCACGAGATAAGTCGTTAATCGGAGCATTGAGGCCAAGCAGAATTGGTCCAAACGCTTCAAACCCACCAAGACGGGCGGCAATTTTGTAGCCGATGTTTCCTGCGTTTGCGTCTGGAAAAATAAACACATTGGCTTTGCCTGCCACGGGAGAGTTCGGTGCTTTTAATTTGGCAACCACAGGGCTAATGGCAGCGTC
>CAZWXJ010000048.1:0-591 GCA_964637735.1 uncultured Oscillospiraceae bacterium
ATTTCACGGTGGTAAAATTGTAAAACTTGCAAAAGCGACTGATGAAAAAGCTTCTCGCAAAGCAAGCGACGCCGCAGGAAAAGGCGTTTTTAATGCTGACCTTAACCCCAACATTAAAAACATGTACCGCATGGACTTTATTGTACATAAAGAAGAAAAAGCCAACGCCGAAAAACTACAAGCCTACCTTGAAACCAACGGAGACAGTGTGGTAGTGGTAGATGATGCAGACATTATTAAGTGCCATGTGCAAACGGCAAACCCTGGTAAAATTTTAACCCAGGCAACCACACACGGCTTTTTAACCAATGTGAAAATTGAAAATATGAACCAGCAATATGAAGAGCTGCAAGCAGAAGCAAAAGGACTTGAAAAGCAAGCCGCCGCTGAACAAAACCCTGTGAATGACGGGTTTGACTATGTTGCTGTTGATAAAGACATGAAGTTCGGCTTTGTTGCCGTTGCCGCAGGTGATGGTTTGAAGGCTGTTTTTGAAGACCTTGGTGCGGGCGCTGTTGTAACAGGCGGGCAAACCATGAACCCTTCTACTGACGACATTTTGCGTGCCGTACAGTCAGTACCTGCTGAAAC
>CAZWXJ010000048.1:601-11434 GCA_964637735.1 uncultured Oscillospiraceae bacterium
CCCAACAACAAAAACATTATTATGGCGGCAGAGCAAGCCATTGACTTAGCTGACCGTAAAATTGTGGTGCTACCTACACGCACTGTGCCACAAGGCATTACCGCCATGCTGAACTTTGATGACAGCCTGAGCGAAAAAGAAAACACCGTGAACATGAACCGTGCCACTGAGCGTGTTTCTACTGGTTCTATTACCTATGCCGCAAGAGACAGCGAGTTTGGTGGGCGTAAAATTAAAAAAGGCGAAATTTTGGCAATGGAAAATGGCAAACTTGTATTTACTGAAAAAGACGTTGCCAAAGCCCTTGGCAGGCTTGCGAAAATGATGGTGAAGAAAGACTCTTCCTTCGTAACCTTCATTTCTGGCAAAGACGTAAACGAAGAAGAAGCGCAGGAAACCATTGAAAGCGCAACCAAACGCCTACCGAAAGACATTGAGGTTACCCACCTTGACGGCGGACAGCCCATTTACTACTACATTATTTCAGTGGAATAACCTTTATAAATACAAACAAGCATGGTGCCTTTTCACCATGCTTTTGTTTTCTGTTTATTTTGGTTGAATACCGCCTTGTCTTTCGTGTATGATAGATATATACTATTTTACATTTCTGTAAGGAGCCACAAATGGACAATGCGCACCCTTTACAACAGAATATACGTTACCTAAAAGGTGTTGGCGAAAAACGTGCCCAGCTATTTGAAAAAGTAGATGTGCACACCATTGGCGACCTTCTTTCTTTTTACCCCTTTCGCTATGTTGACTACTCTGCCCCGTTTGCCATTGCTGAATCCCCTTTTGACACCCCTTGCGTTGTACAGGCCACTGTGCTTTCAAAAGGTGCACCCATACGCATCAGTGGCGGCAGAAGCATGATAAAAGTAGTGTGCGGAGATGAAATGTCTACCCTCACTGTTACCTTCTTCAACAACCCATATGGCGCAAACGCCCTTGAAATTGGCACAGACTATTTATTCTACGGAAAATTTACAGGTCCATTTCACGCACGGGAAACCATTGCGCCTTCTTTTTTGCGGGTAGATGGCGACACCCCGCTGGTACCTGTTTACCATTTGACAGACGGGCTTTCTTCAAAATATATTGCCACCTGCATCAAAAACGCATTTGACATGGTAGACCTTACCACAGTACCTGACCCCCTACCACTTAGCATGCTACAAAAATATAATTTGCCTGCTTATACTACTGCGCTGCACAACATTCATTTCCCGCAAAACCTACAACAGGCTGAGGAAGCCCGTAGCCGCTTTATATTTGAAGAATTGCTTTTGCTACAACTGGGGTTATTGCAACTGCGTGGGCGTGAACGCAACGAAAGTAGCACCCCTATTAAACCTGTAAACCTTGCCACTTTTTTTGAGGCATTGCCCTTTACCCCCACCAAAGCGCAAAAGCGTGCCACTGAAGAAATTATTGCTGACATGGCAAAGCCCATACCCATGAACCGCTTGCTACAAGGAGACGTAGGTAGTGGTAAAACCTTAGTTGCCGCCGCCGCTATGTATGCCACTGCCAAAAACGGCATGCAAAGCGCCTTAATGGCACCTACTGAACTGTTGGCGCAACAACACGCTGAAACTTTTACAAAATTACTTACCCCTTATAACATATCCGTCGCTTTGCTAACAGGCAGCGTGAAAGGCAAAGCACGTAAAGCCACCCTGCAAGCCATTGAAAGTGGTGATGCACAGGTGGTTATTGGCACACATGCCCTCATTAGCGAAGACGTGGTATTTCACAAACTGGCCTTCACCGTTACTGATGAACAGCATCGTTTTGGTGTACGGCAACGAGGCGCCCTTGCTGCGAAAGGGGAACACCCGCACTTGCTTGTTATGAGTGCTACCCCTATTCCACGCACATTGGGGCTTATCATTTTCGGAGATTTAGACATTTCTGTACTAGACGAAATGCCACCTGGGCGCACCCCTGTTAAAACCTACCGTGTTGACACAGACAAACGCACCCGCATGTTTGCTGACCACGTGAAGCAGGGCAGGCAAGCCTATATTATTTGCCCTGTTATTGAAGAGGGCGTTACCGAACTGCAAGCGGTTACCACCTATTATGAAGAGGTGGCAAAACCATTATTGCCAAACGCACAGGTTGGACTTTTGCATGGCCGCATGAAAGCGCAAGACAAAGCCGAGGTAATGCAAAGCTTTTCTAAGGGAGACATCGACGTGCTTTGCTCTACCACTGTTATAGAAGTAGGGGTAGACGTATCCAATGCAACCATTATGGTCATCGAAAACGCTGAACGGTTTGGGCTTTCTGCACTGCACCAACTGCGTGGGCGGGTTGGGCGTGGCGCAGAAGAAAGCTTTTGCTTTTTGGTAAGCGACCACACAGGCGAGCAAGTGCGTGAGCGCCTTGCTATTATGACGTCTACAAACGACGGGTTTAAAATAGCGAAGTATGACCTTGAAACCCGTGGACCAGGCGATTTCTTCGGTAAGCGGCAGCATGGGTTGCCCAGCTTAAAAGTTGCTGACTTGCTGACGGATGCACTCATTCTCTCTCAAACACAAGAAGAGGCAACTGCCATTACCAGCTTTGACCCAGACCTTACCAGCCCAGCACATGCAGGGTTAAAAGAAGCTGTGCAGGTGTTGTTTGGAAAGAATGACAATGTTTTGAACTGATGGTTGATGAAAGGAAACGCAAGCACTAGGGTATGAGACTAGAAAACCTGAAGACGGATACGCATTTCATTATTGGGAATAGCAACGTGTGGCTTTACAAGCCGTAAAAGTGAGGGATGAGCATGCACTATAGAACCATACCAAACACCAATACAAAAATAAGCACCATCGGCGTTGGGTCAGCACATTTTGAGGATGCCGACGCAAATACCGTTACCAATGTTATTCGGTATGGGCATGAACAAGGCGTTAACTTAATTGACCTTGCCATGCCCTTTGAGCACCCCCTAAAAAACATGGCAGCAGCGCTGCAACCCATACGAGCTGACATGCTTTACCAAATGCACCTTGGCTGTATTTTCAAAAATGGGCAGTATGTACGAAGTAGAAACCTGAAAGACGTACAAGAAGGGTTTGAGGCGCAACTTCGTATACTCGGTACAGACTACACCGACTTCGGTTTCATTCACTGTGTAGATGAAGAGGGCGATTTTAATGACGTGTTCTCATCAGGTGTATTTGAATATGCTCTGCGCCTTAAAAAGCAAGGTGTCATCAGGTATTTGGGCTTTGCGTCTCATACAGTAGATACCTGCTTTCGCTTTCTTGAAACAGGGGAAATTGACGCTTTTTTATTCAGTATAAACCCTGCGTATGACATGGACCCTGTCAACCATTACCCTATGGGAGATGAGACTGCAGCAAACGACCTTGTGTCAGTTGCGCAAAAGCGTGCAAAACTCTACCAGCATTGTGAGGCAAACGGCATTGGCATTAACGTTATGAAGCCTTTTTCCGCAGGGCGTTTGTTAGATGCAAGAACATCACCCTTCGGTGCGGCGATGACCATTCCGCAGTGTTTACAATATGCGCTTGATAGACCTGCCGTTCTGTCTTGTTTAACGGGCGTTCGCCATCAAGAAGACTTGAAAGGTGTTCTGCAATATTATGAAACAACACCACAAGAGCGTGATTATGCCTTTGTTGCAAAACTGCAACCACAAGAGATGATGGGAAAATGCGTTTACTGTAACCACTGTCTTCCTTGCCCGTCTCACATTGACATTGGGCTTGTTGGAAAATACCTTGACCTTACCCTTGCAGGAGATGAGCTTGCCCGCCAGCATTACTTAGCACTAGAGAGAACCGCGTCTGACTGTATACAGTGCGGCGCCTGTGAAAAAAATTGCCCATTCGGCGTGGCAGTGCAAAATAGAATGTTAAAAGCACTAGAATTGTTTGGACGTTGACCCGTTCTAACTCTCGTAAACATACGTTAAAAGTTCAACTGTATTGCTTCTAACCATCAACTAAGGTTACCAACTAATGATTATAAAAAAGGAGCCACCTTATGTCTGACTTCACCATTCGCTCTGCTACTACGGCAGACTATATTGCCATACAAAACTTAAACCGAGATGAGCTTGGGTATGACTACCCTGCACAGCTTACTGTGCGCCAGCTTGTAAAAGTTTTGGCAGACGATGCCCAAGAAGTTTTTGTTGCTGACCTTGACGGCGAGGTGGTGGGTTATATACATGCTGCCCCTTATGACACCTTGTACACAGGACATATGAAGAATATTATCTCTTTAGCGGTTAGCACCACCCACAAACGCTTGGGTGTGGGCAAAGCTTTACTTGCCCGTGCAGAAGAATGGGCAAAAGAAACAGGTGCAGTTGGTATACGTCTAAATTCTAGCAATTACCGCACCGCCGCCCACCGCTTTTACGAGGCTTGTGGCTATGAAGAAACAAAAACACAGAAAAATTTTCGGAAGTTGTTTTAAAGTATATAAATACTAATTATTTACATATTATTCCAAAATTCATCAATCTTTCCTGCGCTTTTTGCTATATAATAAAGGTACACAAAATACTATGAAAAGAGGCGTTTTACATGACAAACACACAAACTTTGAAAGACGGTACCACTTTAACCATTCGCCCTCTTATCCCTGCAGACGCTGAGCAAGTAGTCAACTACATGCACCTTGTTGCCGCCGAAAGCGACAATTTAACCTTTGGCGCAGGTGAGTTTTCCATGACGACCGAGGATGAAGCAAACTTTATTCAAGCGGCGGCAAACGCACCCCGCAGTTATTTTGCGGGCGGGTTTATTGGCAATACGCTTGTTAGCGTTGCCAACCTACGTGGTGAAACCAAAGCACGTTTACAGCACAACTGTGAAATTGGTATTTCTGTGTTGCAAGAGTTTTGGAACAATGGTATTGCCTCTGCTATGCTAATTGAGCTTATTCGCTTTGCCACCGAAATCGACATGCGCGCCATACACCTTTTGGTAAACGCTGAAAACAAGCCTGCCATTCGGGTTTATGAAAAATATGGCTTTGAGCATGTGGGGCACCACAATGGGTACATGAACATTAACGGCCGCTACCTTGACTGTTATTTGATGGATTTATATTTGTAAACAATATGTAGTCGCTTTGTTACTTTTACAGCAAAGCGACTATATTTTTGCCTAAATTTAGACTAAGGTTTTGTTATGAATAACAAGAATCATATGAATATTGTCATATTCATTGACAGCGGTTTGTCTAAGTGTAACAATCAAATTATACTTCTCTGCTTAGGAGGGCATTATGAAAACGTTACACTATAGAAAATGTCTGTCTACTCTTTTATCTATCAGTTTATTTCTTTCACTGTTTACCGCTTGTAGCTTGGTTCAAAGTGACGGTAATATACAGCCTGTCTGGTGTTATATTATTCCAACAGAAACCGAGAGTATTCTCGTAGATGAAGACGGAAATGAAATTCTGAAAAAACAAAACTTATACCTAATTGCCGAGCATATATCTCCACCATCCCAGTATGGCGCAAACCTTGTTTTGCAGCCGTCTGCCTTTGTTGTTGAAACGGATATTCCTATAGACTCCTTTTCTCTTCACTTTTTTGATATATCTTCTGCTTTATATAGTACAGACGGCACATTACTGCAAGACTTTAAACCTGGCATTTATAAAGAAGGCTTTGGCAATTACGTTTTACATACCAACGCCCTTTATTACGGAGAGGATTACCCCCTCTATGATTCTGTATATTTCTCAAACTTAATAGATGCTACTACAGGTGACATATTATTTGAACACGTAGGGGTTATTTCTTTTCTAGATGAAAATATGTTTGCTGTTTTTTCCGACACATGGGACCTGATTGCGGTTGTCAATAAAAATGGTGAACCTATAGCAGACCTTTCTGACCTAAATATTCATAATTTAATTGAAAAACATGGTGACTACTACATTATTTCTAGCGGTGATGAAGGTTACTACCTTTTAGACAAGGATTTTCAAATCATTAGTTCTGCATATTACCTCATTCAACCGAATTTTGAAAATGCTACCTATTTTATTGGGATACGTTATGATGAAGAATTGCAATTTCCTTATTTTATCATTGATGTAAGCACCAAAGAAGAGTTCCCAGTAAAAAGCTCTACTGTATATTATGATGAAAATGTTTTGTTAACCCAAGAAAAAGTCAACCAGGAATTTGGTTTAATGCGTACAATACTTTATAACCACGACGGTGGAATAATTGCTACTTCTTCACGTGCTATTTTTCCTATTCGTGAAGAAAACGCAGATGCTGCAAAAGCGTTCTTTATTATAGGTGATGATTTTGACAGTATTACTGTTATTGATGAAAATGGCACCCAACTAGCATACCTTGGTGATATAGCTATACATAGTTTTACCTTTTTACCCGCAATAAATTGCATAGATGTTTCCCTTTCTTTTGCTGAAGAAACAGCATCTCTTTATTACATTTTAGATGATTCTCTTACCTGTTTGACCCCTGGAGACAAGGCTACACGGTTTTATGATGAAGGTCTTCCATTTTACATTTTTTATCATGAAAACACTTCTTTTCCCAACTCACCGTGGCGAACGGGTATTGCCGATTTTGAGAATAACATTAAAATACAAAATATTGCAGAAGTTTATTCCTTTTCATCTACCCGCCTTGTGATAGAAAAAGACGGGTATGTTGGGTTGGTTGATGTAGAGGGCAACTGGGTTTACAAAACGCCTGCTTAGTTTTGCTTTTATAGCCGTGCTTATTTGTTTTCTTAGGAGGGTATTGTGAAAATGTTACACTATAAAAAACATCTGTCAGTTTTTTTATTGGCTTTCGTGGTTCTTTTTATGGCAAGTTGTAATGCAAACGAGAAGGAGCCTATTGCATCAAATAACCCTACAATAGAGATTTCTGGTGCGGAAGATTACTTTATCATACCAATTGGCGCACATTCTATTGTGATTGACCAAAACGGCAATGAAATTATGCAGGGAGAACACTTAACCCTTCTTACGCACTTCACTAGCAATTCTTTACCTCTTTACATTTGTGAAAAACGGTATGAAAAAATTGACGAAAACGAATATGGAGCCCCTATTTCTAAAACATACTCTACACTTTATTATACAAACGGCTCTCTTGCTGTTGCAGAAACCGAGTGCCTTTATAAACCTGCTTTTGGTAAATATGTTTTGCAAACAAACATCCTTGCTGACTACGCTTACTTTGAAGAAGACGATGATGCCTACTATTCAAATATCATTGACCCAGCAACAGGAGATGTACTATATGAAAATGTCAAATGGCTTTCCTTTTTAGAAGATGACGTGATTGCCTTGTACAATAAAAGTGATTCACTTGTTGCTATTGTAAATACAAATGGAGAGGTGCTTGCTGGTGGTCCTTTTTTGATGGATTATAAATCTATACAAAAATATGGCAATTATTATATTGTAGCTTATGCTCCATCAGGTTCTTCTATTTACGACACCACCACATGGATTTACCAAGTTTGGGATGAAACGTTTGCTCCGGCTACAAAGGAATATGACCAAATTTCTTATACGGCTTCTACTTATTTTATTACTTACAATGATGCCGACTATAGAGTGAAATATGTTCTAGATGCTTCCACGGGAAATGTCGTTTTTCAAGAAAAAGATCTTGTTTATTATGACGACGACCTTTATATTAAGCAAACGAATGTGAATGACCAAACTATAAATACTACGAATCACTTATATCGCACCTCGGGTGAGCTTCTTGTTTCTGCTGATTATCTTACTAAAATTTGTAACGAGGATTCTGTTGCGACTTCTTTTTGCATTATTGAAGACGATACAGGCTTTCTTTATACCATTGACAGAAACGGAAATGAAATTGCCCGCAATGAAACCATTTTTGCAACAAACGTCTCTACCTTTTTACCAGGGCTTGTAGCAGTAGAGTTTTATCAAACATCTTCTAAAGAGTCGTCAACAATAAATATTGTAAACGAAAACTTAACTGTTTTATTACATGGAAAAAGTCTTTCATATATGCCTTATTACTTTTCAACCTCCGCAAATGCAGCCCGCCCTTACGAAATTGTTCAGTTCTACACATACTCTTTTACGTATGATGTGATAGATTTAAACGGAAATGTGTTGATAGATAATGTTTTAGAAGTGTATGATTATTCAAATGAATATTTGGTAATTGAAAAAGGGTTTTATGTTGGACTGGTTGACCTAAATGGCAACTGGGTTTATAAAACTTCACGCTTTAATGGCACAATAGATGATGAAACATTTTTTGATACATACATGTAACACATGATTACCTTTACAAAAAACTAAACCAAATTTGTTTCTTTTATGATATTCATTTTTGATTTTTCAAAAGGAGGTCTCTATGAAAAAATATACTTTCAAACCGCTTCTTTCTGCTGTTTTGGCGGCCACGCTGTTGCTCTCTCTTTCCGCTTGCGGCAGCGGGGCAAACGGAAACCAAGGCGGAAAAGACGGTACACCTGCAAAGGGCACCCCGTGGCATTACCTCATTTCTGCAGGGGATGTAGACATTGTTGTTGACCAAGACGGAAACGAAGTGATGCGTGGAAGCAATTTACATTTTCTGTCAGGAAACGGGTATTCCTCGGCGCCTGTTTATATTGTGTCCAACCGTTATGTTTCCACAGGGGTAGATGAATATGGTTACCCAGTTGGCGCCACCTATGCCACTTTGTATGACATGAATGGTACCCTCGTTGCCGAAGAGCAGCAACAAACCTATCGCCCAGCTTTTGGCAAATATGTTATCTCGCTCAATATAGACTATATGGATGTTTACATGGGCGGTGGCGATACTTTTTCAAACTTAATTGACCCTTTAACAGGTACTGTACTTTATGAAGACATTAGCTACATTGATTTTCTTGATGATGAATATATTGCACTATATGGCTTGAATGGTTCGGTTGCAGATGTTGTTGACCGAAACGGACAGCATGCTGAAAACTTCCCGACGGATTTTGGGTACAGCCAAATTGTAAAATATGGTGCTTATTATATCGCTTCTTACATTACCTCTATAGGCGCTGCAGATGATTATTCTTCTATGGTTTGGAATTATGTGTTGCTAGATGAAAACTTTTCTACCATCAGCAAGGTATATACCTATATTGGGCACTCTGCCAGCACCTATTACTTATGTTCTACCGAAGGCAATAGCATGGTTTCTGTTATAGATGCCGCCACAGGTGGCGCCGTTTTTGAAACGGAAGATTTATATTACTATGACAGTGACATTTACATCACCAAAACATATGAAATGGATGCTGTATACATTTTATACACCGCTGACGATACCCCGCTCCTCACCTTTGATTCCTCGTTCTCCCCGCAGTATGATGATGACGGTGTGTTGGCACACATTTATTATGTTGACCCAGAAACAAGCAATGCCGTTTGTGTTGACCGTGCGGGTAATGAAACCGCCCGTAATACCGAGTTTGTTGCGAATAGCATTACCCTTATAACGGATGACCGCATTCTTATTGACACAAAAGTACCTTCTAGCGATGATGCGTTTTTCAGCAATTACAATTACTATTTGTTTAACAGTGCATTGCGCCCCGTTGGCAACAACCCCAATATATATGACGGTTATATGTATCACCCCACTGTTACTGCAAATTACCTCATTGCTTCCCGCAGAAACACACAAGGCGCCTATGCCACTCTTTATGACATTGTAGACCTAAACGGCAACTTAAAGCTACAAAACATAAAATTGATTTCTGACAGTACCGATGATAGGTTGGTTGTTGAATGGGGCTTTTCCGTAGGGTTGATAGACCTGAACGGCAACTGGGTGTATAAAACGTCTGCTTTTAACAGTGCCGTCGGAGACGAAACCGACACATGGTGGTATTAACTTACGAATAAGCTACATCATTCTTTTTATCACTACTATAATATGATGAATAAAACTGGAGGTTCTTATGAAAAAGCACATGAAACATATTTATGCTGTGGTGGCTATGTTGTTATCTTTTGCCATATTCACCGCTTGTACCCCAACGAATGACGCCCTGTTTACGGTAAAAACCTACCCGAAGGTGGATGGTTCAACCGCAAACCTGCCCCTTATGGCGCAGTACATGGCTGAAACGTGTGGCATTTCAGTGGAAGAGGCTGAAACCCTTGTTGTTGCTTCTACCACACCAACTGCATGGTACAACCTTGCAAGTGGAAATGTTGACCTGTTGATTGTTTATGAAGCAAGCGAAGAAACCATTGCCAACATACAAGCAGAATATGACAACTTTGAAATTACCCCCATTGGACGTGATGGTTTGGTGTTCCTTGTAAATACTGACAACCCCGTTCAAAGCTTAACGCAAGAAGAACTCATCGGCATTTACACAGGCAATATTACAAACTGGAATGAAGTTGGCGGAAATGACGCTGACATTGTACCCTTCCAAAGAAGCCAAGGAAGTGGTAGCCAAACCCTGTTTTTGAAACTGCTGATGGGAGACACCGCCCCCATGGACGCCCCGACAGAACTTGCTCCTGGTGGAATGGGGCAACTGATAGACATGATTGCTGAATTTGACGGCACAGGCCCTGCTATTGGGTACTCGGTTTATTATTACGCACACAACATGTACACTGACCCAAACGTGCGCATGATAGGCGTGAACGGTGTACAACCCACCAACGAAACCTTAGCCGACGGTAGCTACCCCTTCACCAATGACTTTTATGTGGTAATCCGCTCAGACGAGCCCGCTGACAGCGCCACCCGCCAGCTGAGAGACTGGATTCTGTCAGACGAGGGCAGAGAAGCCTTAA
>CAZWXJ010000049.1:0-9177 GCA_964637735.1 uncultured Oscillospiraceae bacterium
ATTTGAGCGGACGGTTGTTAGGGCCTGTAACAGGGCGCCCATGACGGCCGTTATCTATCAAAGCATCAACTGCTTCTTGCAACATACGTTTTTCATTACGCACAATAATGTCTGGTGCGCCAAGTTCAAGCAGTCTTTTCAAACGGTTGTTACGGTTGATAACCCGACGATATAAATCGTTGAGGTCACTGGTGGCAAAACGTCCGCCGTCAAGTTGTACCATAGGGCGAATGTCAGGCGGAATAACAGGAATAACATCTAGAATCATCCATTCAGGGCGGTTGCCTGATTGACGGAATGCTTCAGTTACTTCCAGCCGTTTTTGCAAACGAATTTTCTTTTGCCCGCTTGCGTCTTCCAGTGCTTCACGCAGTTCTTCGCTTGATTTGTCAAGGTCAATTTTGGCAAGCAATGTTTTAATTGCTTCCGCACCCATGCCAGCGCTAAATTCGTCTTCATAACGATCACGCATGTCACGGTATTCAAGCTCAGTTAAAAGCTGTTTTTCTTCCAGTGGGGTAAACCCTGGGTCCGTTACAATGTAAGAGGCAAAGTAAAGTACACGTTCCAGCAGGCGTGGGCTAATGTCAAGCAGAAGCCCAATGCGAGATGGAATGCCTTTAAAATACCAAATGTGTGAAACAGGGGCTGCTAGTTCAATATGCCCCATGCGCTCACGGCGCACTTTAGCACGGGTTACTTCAACACCGCAGCGTTCACAAATTTTACCTTTATAACGGATGCGCTTATATTTCCCGCAGTGACATTCCCAGTCTTTCATTGGTCCGAAGATTTTTTCGCAGAACAGACCGTCTTTTTCTGGTTTGAGTGTGCGGTAGTTAATTGTTTCAGGTTTCTTTACTTCCCCGTAAGACCATTCTAGAATCTGTTCAGGAGATGCAAGACCTATTTTTATAGAGTCAAAAACATTATAATCCATTAAACCAAACCCATCCCTTCCATATTGTTCGTTTCATACAAAAAAACTCTATTCGTCAAAGTCGTCACCTTCATCGCTCACCAGGTCTCCGAACAAAACCGTTTCGTCTAATACAGCATCGTCGTCATCATCGGGTTCTACGTTTTCAATGTTATAGTCTTCCAGTTCACTTTCTACTACAACATCACTACCAACTGGGTCTGCGTTTTCATATCCTGTGTCATCATCATAATTTTGTTTAATGTCAATTTCATCACCCAGAATGTTTTGTACACGAATGTCAAGCCCGAGTGATTGCAGTTCTTTAATTAACACGCGGAAGGATTCAGGAATGCCAGGTGTTGGAATGTCTTTTCCTTTTACAATGGCTTCATATGTTTTTACACGTCCTACAACGTCATCAGACTTAACAGTCAAAATTTCTTGCAGGGTGTAAGCTGCGCCATATGCTTCCAGTGCCCAAACTTCCATCTCACCAAACCTTTGCCCACCAAATTGCGCTTTACCGCCAAGTGGTTGCTGTGTAACCAGTGAGTAAGGACCCGTTGAACGGGCATGAATTTTATCATCTACTAAGTGATGGAGTTTTAAGTAATACATATACCCTACTGTAACAGGGCTATCGAATGGTTCACCTGTGCGTCCGTCATATAGTTGGGTTTTACCGTCTTCGCTGAGGCCAGCTTCTTTCAAGCATTCTCTGATGTCACGTTCGTGCGCACCGTCAAATACAGGTGTCATAACGTTCCAGCCGAGTGCTCTTGCGGCATAGCCTAAATGCACTTCTAATACCTGCCCAATGTTCATACGGGAAGGTACACCAAGTGGGTTCAGCAAAATATCAAGCGGACGTCCATCTGGCAAGAAAGGCATGTCTTCTTGTGGCAATATGCGAGACACAACACCTTTGTTACCATGACGACCAGCCATTTTGTCTCCGACAGAGATTTTACGTTTTTGTGCAATGTAGCAACGCACAACTTTGCGTACACCTGGGGAAAGTTCATCACTGTTTTCAGGCGTAAATACTTTTACATCAACAATAATGCCGTATTCACCATGGGGTACACGTAAAGAGGTATCACGTACTTCTCTGGCTTTTTCGCCGAAGATTGCACGTAGTAAGCGTTCTTCACTTGTCAGCTCGGTTTCCCCTTTTGGTGTAACTTTACCAACCAAAATATCTCCGCTGCCAACTTCGGCACCAATGCGAATGATACCGTTTTCATCAAGGTCTTTCAGCGCATCTTCACCAACGTTTGGAATATCACGGGTGATTTCTTCAGGGCCGAGTTTTGTGTCTCTTGCTTCTAGTTCATATTCTTCAACGTGAATAGAAGTGAAC
Organism: uncultured Oscillospiraceae bacterium; assembly: GCA_964637735.1. Taxonomy (GTDB): domain Bacteria; phylum Bacillota; class Clostridia; order Oscillospirales; family Ruminococcaceae; genus CAZWXJ01. The sequence continues at coordinate 2,286 of CAZWXJ010000049.1, forward strand.
ACGTCTTCTCTCACCAATTTTTCGTTGATGAGAACAGCATCTTCATAGTTGTAGCCTTCCCATGTCATGAAGCCGATGAGGACATTTTTACCAAGAGAAATTTCGCCACCGCTGGTTGCGGGGCCGTCAGCAATTACTTGCCCTTTTATAATTTTTTCGCCTTTTTCAATAATGGGGCGTTGGTTTACGCAGGTACCTTGGTTTGAACGGTTGAATTTCAAAAGGTCGTAAACGTCTTCGCCACCGTCGGTTTTTACGGTAATGCGGTTTGCCGAAACATAAGTTGCAACGCCGCCGTTTTTAGCAACAACGCAAACGCTTGAGTCTACTGCGCCTTTGTGTTCCATACCCGTGGCAACAATAGGGGCTTCGGTTTTCATAAGGGGTACCGCTTGGCGCTGCATGTTCGCACCCATCAGTGCACGGTTGGCGTCATCGTTTTCAAGGAATGGAATCATAGCAGTAGCAACAGAAACAACCATTTTCGGAGAAACGTCCATAAAGTCTACTTTTTCACGTTCTACTTCTAAAATTTCTTCTTTATGGCGTACGTTTACACGGTTTCTTTCAAACTTGCCGTCTTTGTCAAGTGGTTCGTTCGCCTGTGCAACAATGTACTCGTCTTCCACGTCAGCTGTCATGTACACAACTTCTTCGGTTACAACGCCTGTCGCTTTATCTACTTTTCTATAAGGAGCTTCAATAAAGCCATACTTGTTAATTTTGGCATAAGTTGCGAGGTAAGAAATAAGCCCGATGTTTGGACCTTCAGGTGTTTCAATGGGGCACATGCGCCCGTAGTGGGTATAGTGAACGTCACGCACTTCAAAGCCAGCACGGTCTCTAGAAAGACCACCAGGCCCGAGGGCTGAAAGACGTCTTTTATGGGTCAGTTCTGCAAGGGGGTTGGTTTGGTCCATGAATTGTGACAATGGGGATGAACCAAAGAATTCTTTAATAGAGGCAACCACAGGGCGAATGTTGATGAGTGCTTGCGGGGTAACATCGTCCATTTCTTGCGCTTGCAATGTCATACGCTCACGAATGACACGTTCCATACGGGAAAAACCGATGCGGAACTGGTTTTGCAACAATTCACCGACGCTGCGAATACGACGGTTGCCAAGGTGGTCAATGTCGTCAACCGAGCCAACGCCGTGGCTTAAATTGCATAGGTAGTTAATAGATGCCAAAATGTCATCTACCGTAATATGTTTTGGTAGTAGTTGTTCACGGTTTCTACGTACCAGTTCTTTTTGTTCTTCTACATCAGAAGTGGTTTCTAATATTTCTTTCAAAGCAGCGAATACTACTTTTTCATTGATACCATATTCTTCTACATCAAACGAAAGGAAGTCAGCAGGGTCTACCATGCCATTGGCGATAACTTTGATTACACGGTCATCTTCAAGTGCAATGTACACTTCAGGCACACCTGTTTTTTCAATTTCAAGTGCTACTTCTGGTGTAATAAATTCGCCAGCTGTTGCAAGTAGTTCACCTGTAAGTGGTGCAACAACTTCTTTTGCAGCAGTTTGCCCTTGTACACGGCGGGCAAGTCCTAGTTTTTTATTGAATTTATAACGCCCAAAACGGGAAAGGTCATACCGTCTGGCATCAAAGAACAAACCGTTAATGTGTGCTTGTGCACTTTCAACAGTTGGTGGTTCACCCGGGCGAAGACGACGATATATTTCAAGCAAACCTTCTTCTTCGGTTTTGCTGGTGTCTTTCGCCAGTGTGGCTTCAATTAATTCTTCCTCACCAAAAAAGTCACGAATGTCGGCATCTGTTCCAAGCCCAAGTGCACGAATAAAAGCGGTGATGGGAATTTTACGGTTTTTGTCAATACGAACATAAAACACATCACTGGAATCTGTTTCATATTCCAGCCATGCGCCTCGGTTTGGGTTTAAGGTTGCGGTGAATAATTTTTTACCTGACTTGTCATAACTGTCAGCATAATAAACACCTGGGGAGCGCACAAGCTGTGAAACAATAACACGCTCTGCACCGTTGATGATGAAGGTACCGCCTTCGGTCATCAGCGGGAAGTCTCCCATGAAAATTTCCTGTTCTTTAATTTCGCCTGTTTCTTTGTTCAAAAGGCGGGCCGTTACACGAAGTGGTGCTGCGTATGTGGCGTCTCTTGCTTTGCATTCAGCCACTGAGTATTTTGCCTTGTCTTCAAGGCGGTAGTCAATAAAGTCTAGCACAAGGTTACCTGTGTAGTCTTCAATGGTAGAGATGTCTCTGAACACCTCTTTCAGTCCCTCTTCTAAGAACCATTTGTAGGAATTTTTTTGCACCTCAATGAGGTTCGGCATTTCCAAAACTTCATCAATTTTGGAGAAACTCTGACGCTCGGTCTTTCCGAATTTTACGAGTTTCGTATTCACCATATCTTGCGACCACTCCTTCTTTTGCATTTCCGATGTTTCCATTTGTCAATATCCGAAGTTCAAACAGCTATCTTTTTCGTCAATTTTAACAAACTTTAAGAAATAATTTCTCAAAACTTTGTAAAAAAGGGCATGGATAGCCATTGTGATACAGTATATTATTATATACGCATCACAGATAAAATGTCAAGCATAACAAGTATGCAAAAATGAACAGGCGGTTTTTAAAAAACCACCTGTTTGCTTTTTTATGATTATGCGTTTTGCACAAGCTGTGCAAATGAAACGCTTTCTAGTTTATTATTGATTTCTTCGGTAATATCTATAAACACTTTTTGGAAAGAGCAACTGCCAGATGCCCCCATGTTACAACCGTCACCGTCGGTAATGCATTTGCACACAGCAGGCGGGCCGTCAACGGCTTCAATAATGTGCCGCATGTTTATGTCTTCAGCGGGGCGGGCAAGCTCATACCCACCGTGGGTGCCTTTAAAGCTTTTTACCACACCTGCACCAGTTAGCTTATGTAAAATTTTAAGTGCAAAACGCAACGTTACCCCCATTTGCTCACTGATTGTACGGGCATCCATACGTTTATTCTCTTTTGCAAGGCAAAAAATAATGCGCACCGCATAATCGGCTTCTTGGGTAATATGCATTGTTGTGCTCCTAACTATACTAAAATCATATAAATAAATTGTATACTGTTTTAGTGGGTTTGTCAAGGTTTGGTGTCTAACTACTTCTGTTGCTGAAAGCCTTTCCATGGGTGCTCTTTGCTTTCACGCACTGCACCACAGCCTTCAGGCATGCCTGCAAGGGCGCCTATGGTAGGGTCCATTTCAAAAACAGCTTTTAATGCCACTATTCTAGCGTCTTCTGCATCATGTGTTTCTTTGCACAAAAACTGCCAGGCGCCATCGTCTTCATCATGGGTAACGTAACAAATATCTGCCCCGTTTTCTAAAACGTGTACACAGGTAAACACTGCAACATTTTCTGGTTCATGAAATGGGAAGTTCATATGCTTTTCTCCTCTTGCCTTAGTTGTTCTCTTGCTTTTTGCAAATATGCTTCATCATAGTAAAAGCCTTTTGTCGCCGTTTTTTGCAGCCTGTCGGCAATGGTTTTAATTAAGATGTGCAAGTATGCTTTTGCGGGCTCGTTTTTGCTTTCCAGTTCCGCCCTTAACAAGTCATGCAACATGGCATTGTTGCCATCATGGTAAACCATGCAGCCTAGGTGGTCATATATATCATGATCAAAGTCATCAGCATAGCGTTCTATCATGGGCAAAGCGAACAACAAGGCATCTGCCTGTGAACGGTCTTCCAGAAAATAATAATAAGCAGTGCATTCATTCAAGCTATGCTCGTTTACATATTTTTGGAAGAAGTGTATGACTTCTTTTTTATGCCTGTTATATGCTTCTTCTGCGTGCATAAGTTTACCCGCCTTTCGCTTTGCTATACATTTTCAAGAATTACTTCTGACATGTCAGAACTTTCGACAAACATTTTTTTCGCTTGTTTAGCAATTTGTTGCGTTGAAACAACATCAAAACCGCCGCCAATTACCCCACCCACAACAGGCACAACTTTTACAAGGTTTATTATACCTTTCGTTCCAAATTTAGTAAGCAAGCGCATTCCAACTTTTTGATTAATTTTTGTAAGAACCGCACCTGGCATTTTCTTAATTGTATTTATTGCAACTCTATTCCCAACTTTAATACCAACTTGTTTGACAATTTCAACAGCGGCTTCATCTACTAAACATAGGTATGCCATTGTTTGAACTGCATCATCTTTAGGGTCATATCCTCTTAAATATGCAATAGTGGCAATCATGCGAAGTTGTACATAAATTACACTACTGATATTTGCAGGTATTGCAACTGGAAGCGTAATCAACCCGCCAAGCCCTGTTAAAAAACCTGATGTTCCGCATTTCTTAATTTGATTTTTCACCAGTTCGTCAATAGCAATTTCTGTTGTTTTATATTTACCTTGGTATTCTTCAGCCAGTTCTTCAACACTTTTGCTTGTTGGCAACCCATTTAATGCTTTTTCATAGCACATTGAAAGAATTTCTTGTATTTGCTCAGGTGTAATTTTCTCCATTTTTCCCCTCATATTTTCAAATATTATAAACTAATATATTAAAATTAATCCAAAAAGTCCCGTAGTTTTTTACTGCGGCTTGGGTGGCGCAGTTTACGCAAGGCCTTTGCCTCAATTTGGCGTATGCGTTCACGGGTAACGTTAAACTCTTTGCCCACTTCTTCCAGTGTGCGAGGGCGCCCGTCTTCTAAGCCAAAGCGCAAGCGCAACACTTTTTCTTCACGCGGGGTAAGAGATTTCAAAACATCTCCGAGTTGCTCTTTTAATAAGGTGTGGAATGCCGCTTCTGAGGGCACAGGTGCGTCTTCGTCAGGAATGAAGTCTCCAAGGTGGCTGTCCTCTTCTTCGCCTATTGGCGTTTCTAGTGAAACAGGTTCTTGCGCTACACGCATAATTTCACGCACTTTTTCTACTGACATATCTAGTTCATTTGCTATTTCTTCAGCGCTTGGTTCATTCCCGTTTTTGTGCAAAAGCTGGCTAGACACTTTTTTTACTTTGTTAATGGTTTCTACCATATGTACTGGTATGCGAATGGTACGTGCTTGGTCTGCAATCGCACGAGTGATGGCTTGGCGAATCCACCAGGTGGCATAGGTAGAAAATTTAAACCCTTTGGTATAGTCAAACTTTTCTACCGCTTTAATGAGGCCAAGGTTGCCTTCTTGAATGAGGTCAAGAAATTGCATACCCCTACCCAAATACCGTTTTGCAATAGAAACAACCAAACGCAAGTTCGCTTCAGCAAGGCGTTGTTTTGCTATTTCGTCTCCGTTTTCAATGCGAATGGCAAGCTCAATTTCTTCTTCAGAGGTGAGCAATGGCACACGCCCAATTTCTTTTAGGTAAACTTTAACGGGGTCGTCAATGGCAACGCCCTCTGCAGAAAGGGAACTTTCAAATGCATCAACGTTTTTCTCGGTCAGCGGTGCTTCTTCCTCTTCGTCAAGCTCGTCTACAATTTCAATATTATTGGTTTCTAAGGTTTCATACAGTTTGTCAACTTGTTCTACGTCAAAATCAATTTCTTCCAGCGCATCGTTGATTTCTTTCGTGGTCAACTTCCCTGCTTTTTTCCCTGCCTCAACCAAGTCTTTCAATACATTCTTTTTTTCTGCCATTACATGTTCTCCTTTTTGCTTTTTTCTGCTTTTAAGTTCTTCATATACGTTTCCAGTTCATCTTTTGTCATGTTCTGGGTATCTTTTGCGTTTTTCTGCTTTTCTATTTTTGAAAGGTATAACTTTACGTCCTCTGCAGTGAAGGTGTGCTCGCTATTATCTGCCAGAATGCGGCTGAGCAAGTTGCGGGTGTTTTCGTCCACATAAGTCATCACTACAGCGGGTACCATGGTTTCTTCATTTTGCGAAAGTTCTTCCAGTGCTGCAAACACGGCTTTCATCTCTTCACTTGTGAAGTCCTCTGCGGAAATTTGCTGTTTGATTTCTTTGAAGTGGTCACTGTTTTGTAGCATGGCGGCGATGAGCTGTTGCTCTGCGTAAATAACGGCACGCACCTTTTCACCGTCTGACATGCCAAGTGGCACTTTTACCCGCTGCATAGCGCCCTCACTGGTAAGCTGTTTTTCACGTTCTTTTTGTGCACGGCGTTGTTTGTTTTTCACTCTGCTTGCCAATTGTTCTTCTACTGAGGCACGGGGCACATCGGTCTCTTCGGCAATTCTTCCTACATATACCGCCCGCTCAGTTGCGGTGATAGGACCAGACAGCACCTCAATGGCTTCTTTTAGGTATTCCACACGCCCGTCAGGCTCTGCCAAATTATACTTGTCTTTCGCTTTGCCAAGGGCGTATTCTATGCTATTGCCTGAACCAGACAGCAACATTTCAAACCGCTCAGGCCCGTATTTTTTCAAGAATTCGTCAGGGTCTTTTGCGCCTTCTAATTTTAGCACTGCCACTTTTACCGTTGTCCGAGAAAACGTCTCTATCGCACGGGCAACTGCACGCTGCCCCGCTTCGTCTGCATCATAACAAAGCACTACCTCATCTGCATAGGTTGAAATAAGCTTGGCTTGTTCAGCGGTGAAGGCTGTGCCGAGGGATGCAATGGCGGTGTCAAACCCTGCTTGGTGCAGTGCAATCACGTCCATATAGCCCTCTGCCAGTAAATACCGTTTCGACTTGCTTTTTTTAGCAATGTTCAGCGCAAACAACCCTTGGCTTTTTTTGAACACCAGTGTTTCGGGTGAGTTGAGATATTTGGGTTTTTCGTCACCCATATTTCGCCCACCGAATGCAATGACATTGCCACGTAGGTCAATAATCGGGAACATCACACGGTTACGGAACACGTCATAGGTATTTCCTTTTTCACTGCGTTTTATAAGGCTGGCTGACAGCAATT
>CAZWXJ010000049.1:9187-11295 GCA_964637735.1 uncultured Oscillospiraceae bacterium
TTCGCTGAAGCCTTTGCTTTTCAAGTGGTCTCTCAGTGCGTTAAAGCTATTGGGGGCAAGCCCAATGCCAAATTTGCGTATGGTGCCGTCGGTTAAGCCTCTGCGCCGTAAATAGGCACGGGCGATTTTGCCTTGTTCACTGTTTAAAGTGTTCACAAAAAATAGGGCGGTCTCTTTGTTTGCGGCAAGAATACGGCTACGCAGTTTGCCTGTTTCGTCGTTTTCTTCTGGCATGGACATACCAACACGGGCGGCCAAAAACTTTACCGCCTCAATATAGTCAAGGTGGTTGATGTTTTTGATAAAGGTGATGACGTCTCCTCCTGTTCCACAGCCAAAACAATAGAATGACTGGGTTTCAGGGTAGACTACAAAAGAAGGGGTTTTTTCATTGTGAAATGGGCATAGCCCAACACTGGTGCGCCCACGGCGTTTTAGTTCAACATATTCTGCTATCACATCTGTAATGTCGTTCCGCTGGCATAATTCATATATATAGTTTTGAGAGATCGCCATTAAACCACTCCTTTCTTTTAGTCGTTAGTCGTTAGTTGTTAGTCTCTAGAGATTAGTGCGGTTATACTCAGAAATTTTTGGGTTTCTTTCGAATACCTAGTAAATTTATAACATCCATCATTTCAGTATCAGTCAACACTCTGTAATGTAACCACCCACCATGCTCTCCACAGGGGTAACGGGTTTCCCATAAATCCCCCGTTTTGGGCAAGAACGATGATAACTGACTTTCTACTATTGGTGCTTGTTTATCATTTATTTGAAACATCACTGTAAAAGCATCTTTTTCAAAAAAAGCGTAGCAAAGGTGGCTTGCCTTATGGCTATATTTGTAACCCCAGCCGTAGCTGTTGCCAAAGGGGAATTTCAACTCTTTTGCCAGTTGGTAGCGCCCGTGCAAGTGGCTTTCCATATTGGCAAGGCGCTTGTAGCTTTCTTCGCCAAGGTGTTTTTGAATGACCTCTTCACTTGGTATTGTGGTTTTATCAAGCAATCGCTCATACATAAGGTTCACCACCATTTTCATTACTTCTTGCTTTTTTGTAGCTAGTTATAATTGCCAATTCCCTAGCAAGTCAAATTCTGTTACACCATTTACTGTTTCAATGCCCCATGGTTTAAGGGTTGTTACCGTAATAATATTTCTACCTGTTTCATCTTGCCAGTCTTTCACCAGTTCACATGCAATTACACCTTCACATGGTAAATCTTCCTCTGTAATGATGTTTTTTGTTGACAGCACGGAAAGTTTTTCTTGCACAAAATGTTCTTTCCCCCATGCATCATAAAACACACATTCTACAACTATAGGAAACATTGACGTATTTATAATTTGTGTAATTTGCACTGGAAATTCCATAAAAGTCCTCTGCACTGTTTTTTTACATCATTTCATATTGTATGTTGCTTGCAATTTAAACCAGTTGCCATTTTTGCGGAATGAATATCTTCTCAAACATATGGGTGGCATATTCATCGCTCATACCAGAGATATAGTCGGTCACGGCACGGTCAAGGTCTTCCCGCTCGGCAATGGCGGTGTAAAAAAGTGGCATTTCATTTGGGTTCTGTTTGTAATGCTTGTATAGTTCTTCTATGAGTTTATCTACTTTTCCCTCTTCAAACTTGGCGGCGCTTTTGGTGTAAACGGTGCCAAACAGAAAGGTGCGCAAATGCAAAAACTGTTCTTCTATGTCTGCCGCCATTTGAATGCTGCTAGTACTGTTTTCAATAATAGACATAATAAGTGTGGTAATGCGTTTGCTTTTGGTGTCTCCAAGCACGGCAACAGCTTCTTTGGGCAAATCCGCCTGCTTTAGCACACCTGCTGAAAAGGCATCCTCAATGTCATGGTTGATGTAAGCAATGCGGTCAGCGTAGCGTACAATTTGCCCTTCTAAGGTGGTGGGCAGTGTGGCAGAACTTGTATGCCCGATGATGCCTTCCCGTACTTCTTCGGTTAAATTTAAACCTTTCATGTCACGTTCTAATACATCTACCACACGCAAGCTTTGTACATTGTGCTTAAACCCGCTTGGGTTTAAAGCCGCAAGCGCACGTTCGCCTGCGTGGCCAAAGGGGGTATGCCCAAT
>CAZWXJ010000050.1:0-10844 GCA_964637735.1 uncultured Oscillospiraceae bacterium
AGAATACGATAAAGAGTTTTCTGCCAATAACAGGTAATAATTCAATAATGGGCTTAGTTTTTGCATATACTTCAAATACCAGTCTCGATAGCTTAACTAATAAATTAGTTGAATTAAATAGTGAAATCCCAATTAGACACAGAATTGGCTGTGTATGCGTTTTGGATAAAGGAAATATTGTCAATGTTCAACGAGATGACTTAGGAATTCTTCATACATTACCTTCCGAGAAGACTACACTTCAAATAAAAGAAAATACACTTGAACAGAATTTATATCTTTTTTATTTGTTATTACAATCTCATTTGAATCATGCTCTTAATCTGCCACCTGATTTATGGAATTATGCAAAAACTTCAGGTGATTATTTGGATAAAGGTATAATAATGCCGTTAAGTACCATAACTGATGATCTTGTTATTCCAATTATCGAAGGGGTAGAAATTTCAGGTGCGGAATACAAAAGATATTGGAAAATGCACGAATATATTTACAAAGGTATGACAGGAACGCTTACCGACGAAGATGTAATTAAATCAGGAATGAAACCGGAAGAGTTTACTGAAGAGTTAACTTGGGCAATCAAGTTTATGTCAGAAACTAGGAAGAGATTTTTTAACAGCAATAAAAAGGAAGAAAGCATGCACAGTGCTGATGAAAGCGATACATGAATTTATCCCCATTAAAGATGTTATTAATGGTCACTTTCAAACGATGTGGATTGTATCAACCGCTCCGTCCTTAGCCAGCTAAAAGCCATGCAAACATAGAGTTTGTGTGGTTTTTTTATGTTCTGTAACCCGCCCAGTAACCCACTTGTTACCGCAACTTTCTCTGTGCCGTGCATCTCTTTGGTAAAGCTTATTTGCCTTTCCCATTGTACTCTGTGATACTTTACAGGGTTATTGCTTTGGAGAATGGTATGGTTTATACTCAGTTCAAAGCATAAAAGAGCTATATAAATTATTGGAGGTGCTGTTCATGAAAGACCGGCCAGAAATATTTCGGTTGATTAGCGGCAGATACTTTTTTTCTACTACCGCAAAATATAAGAATGAACCTTTTGATAATGAGAGCTATACACAAATGGTTCTGGATAAAATTGCGCAGGGTAGTAATTTGGACTATAACGAAAATGGTCTCACCTTGCTGTATCTGGCTGTGCAGGACTATGAGTATGAATTTACTCTGGCTCTGCTGGAAATGGGGCTGGATGTAAACGCATCAACGGCACAAGGGGCAACTCCCCTCCATGTGGCTGTTTCACGTTACAAAAAAGATCGTAACAGCGAAAAATTAATTAAGCTCCTGTTGGACCACGGCGCAAGCCGTGATATTGACTTCGGCGGAATGCCTCTTAATGAATTTGCAGCGCTAATAGGGATAGAAAACCTTTTTGAAAATTAATCCCCAGTAATGGGCTAACAATAATCCGAACCAGTCCCAGCAGCTATTTTTCGCATTGAGACCGGTTCGGATTATTGTTTTTATCTATGTTTACAGGCTTTTTGTTTTTAAGCACACACAAAAGTACACACTTTTGATATTTTTATAAAGCATTTCCGTCAAGCGAAAAATTATTTGAATGCGGTAATAATAACACCATGCCATTGTTTTGGCATGGTGATTATTGTATACTACAATTAGCTTTAGCAATATAAAGTCAATTCGAAATTTATCAATCAGATTAGAAGGAAATTGCTGATTGACAGGAGGATGTATGGATAGAGCAAGAATCAGCGTTGATTTTAATGAATTGGATAACCCTATGCCGATATCGAAGACTGATGAAGTCATTGATTCTGATGGCAATACAATAACGCTATCAGAAGGGTTGTCTGTTTTTATATATGAAGAAGATTATGATGAGTTTGACCGCAAAGATTATTTAATTGCAGATGGCATAGTAGTGCGCAACCCCAACAAAGAGAGCATTGCCAAATGGTGCTGCCAAATTGATGAACGTGGTGTTCGCCATGAGTCCGATAATCCAGATTTTTGTTTATCAGCCTTGACCGTGAATGAAAAACGCCAAATCATTTATGACAAGATGGAGAAACAGCTTTCGAAAATGGGGCAAAGAAATAGTGATATTGTACAATGCGCACTCGAAACTTATATAAAAATATTGAAAAGAATTGATGCAGAAGAATTATGAAATTAGCAATAGTAGCTTATCTTTCTAAGCATTATGCTACCAATGGTACACGCTTCTTTTAAAAAGTCATGTATCGTCACTCCAATCATCCCAAAAGACTACAAACGTTATATTTGTAGTCTTTTTTATATTGACGATGAGATATATTTGTGATATATTTATATCACAAGAGACAAATATATCACAACAATAAGCTCAGAGGTGTTCACTATGAATGAAAATAAAACTTTCACATTAATAAGGCAGTACCAACTACTTGCGCTAATCTATTTTCTGTTCTTTCTTATTAACTTGTTACAGCTGATTTTAAGACCATTCAGATGGTTGCAATACTTTAACACGATTTTCATTATGGCATTTTTGTTTTTTAATGTTTTCGCAGCCAAATTTACAAAAAAGGAAAGAGACGACGAACTATCAAAGCAAAACCGATTGATGGCTGATTCGTTTGTTTTAAGCGCAATTACAATTTGCATATTGGTTGTTACAATATTACTACCAAATAACCTTCATTCAATCAGTACAAACTTACTACTAACTATATTTTGGTTCCTTGGCTTTTTCAGAAATACTGCTTTTTTGGTTTATGAGAGGTTGGGTAGAGGATGACGTTAACCACACGTATTCGTGAACTGCGAGCCATTCATAATATGGAACAAGGGGAGCTGGCCAGGCTAGTTGACGTGCGGCGCGAAACCATTGGGCGCCTAGAACGAGGGCTTTATAACCCTTCCTTAAAATTAGCAATAGATATTGCAAAAGTATTTAATACCACAGTAGAAGAAGTGTTTACATTCACTGATGATGTGTAGCTCGGAACAAAATTCTTTAAAAAGGCATGGAAACAATTATAGAATTGCCAAATCATATCGAATGAAGTAAACATTTTATTAGGAGGTTTTTTGATTGCCATATTTCATGGAAACATTTGACAACTATGAATTTAGAAAAGCAATAGAAATGATGATGATTGACCTTGGATTTCAATCTATTCAAGTAAAATTGGCATATGTACAAGAAGATGGAACAGAATACATAAAATGTTATAAGTACAATGAATTGTATTGTATGATTACATTCTTGAAAAATTATACAGTAAATCATGAATTAAAAGACTGGGCGCTTATAGAATATGCAAGTTCGATGCAAGAAGCAGCACATTTTATGTTTGAAGATGGAGATATGGTGCCATTAGACGTAGGGTTGGAAAAAGTGCTTGATGAACTCAAAAAAGAGTTAATTAGTGAAATAAAAAGATGAGAAGATTATATAAAAAGCGCTGATGAACTCATCAGCGCTTCTCATATTCCACAGTTCTACCACTTTTCGTTTTCGTCTTTGTCTCCAAACAGTTTTTCGGCAAGTAAATAACCAAGCCCAATAAACACAATCATTTTAATTACTTTTTTCATAACAAACCAGCCTTTCTTTTGTCATTTGTTAGGCTATGGTGTGGGTAATAACGTCTCTAATCGTGTAATCAAACCGTCAATGTGTGCAATTACCTTGCGGTCATCATCGGTCAAAGCATCTCGGTAGTGTTGCACATGCATGGCTTGCGCCGTTTGGTTTTGCACAAACAGCAAAGCCGCATACAGCACCCGTATTTCATGCGGGGTAAATGCAGTGTTGCCGCTTTCGTTTACAAGTTTCTCTTTCGCACTGGCAATGGCGTCCTCGTTAATGCCTTGTGCATCAAGGGGCAAATCAACAAAGGCAACGTCAGAAAAGCTTTCCATAACGGTTTGTAATAAGGCTAAATCTTCAGGGGTAATTTGCATGTCAGCATGTTGCTCCAAAGTAATATCTCCTCATGTTCATTTTTTTATAGTATACTATAACTGTTACAAAGAAATATTAACATTTCATAAATTTTTAATGCGTTAATATCTTATATCATATTTCTTAAAAAGAAGAGCATATGATGTATACAGATACAACAACTGAGGAGGCATATTATATGCAAAATGCAATTTCACCGCAAACGCTCAAACTACTGAAAAAATACCAAGAAGAAGAGGAAACAGGGCGTGCCATATACTTAAAAATGGCAAAGCGTGAAAAAGACCTACAAAACAAAGCCATACTCGAAGAAATTGCCCACGATGAAAGAATACATGCAAACGTATGGAAAGGCTACACAGGCGAGGAAGTAGGCGCTAATAAATGGCGGGTTTTATACTATACCATTCTAAGTAAAATAATGGGCTATACCTTTGTTATTAAACTAATGGAAAAAGGGGAATATGCCACAACAAAGGCGTATGAACAGCTTTTAGCTGAAATACCTGAAGCAGAAGAAATTATTGTGCAAGAACAAGCCCATGAAGAAAAACTAAATGAAATGTTAGACGAAGAACGCCTGCAATATGTAGGGGCCATGGTGCTTGGTTTGAATGACGCCTTGGTGGAATTAACAGGCACGATTGCAGGACTTACCTTCGCTATGGCAAACACGAAAACGGCAGCGATGTCAGGTATCATCACAGGCATAGCAGCAACTCTCTCTATGGCGGCATCTAACTACTTGGCAGAAAAGGCAGACGGAAATGAAAACGCTGTAAAATCAAGCCTCTACACAGGTGTGGCTTACTTGGTAACCGTTGTGTTTTTGGTGTTGCCATACTTGCTACTGCCAAGCCACATGTATGCCCTTGCTTTCGCCATCATGATTTGTACCGTCGTGCTCATCATATTCTTTTTCAACTACTATATTTCGGTGGCAAAGGCATTGCCATTTTGGCAACGCTTCCGTGAAATGGTATGTATTAGTTTAGGCGTTGCACTTATTTCCTTTATAATTGGCTTGCTTGCCAAACGCTTGTTGGGTATAGACATTTAAAAACAGTGTAGGTTAGTGGCAAACCTTTAAATTGCATCAAATCAACAAAAACCACTCTTTCAGCCAGAAAGAGTGGTTTTGTGTTATTTATTGAAACCTAAAAAGCAGCAAACCCTTTACCAAATGCCTCGCATTGCGCAATGCCATCATCATCAGGCGTTAGGTTTATAATCAAACCTTCATTATTGTACAAAGCAGCACCAGCAGCGTTTACAGCATCTTGCCAGTTGCGCATCCATTCACCATCGCCCCAGTCATAAGAGCCAAATAGTGCAACTTTCTTGCCAGTAAGTCCTTTTTCAAGGTCAGCAAAAAAAGGTTCAAATTCACTTTCTTCAAGCACTTCATTCCCCATAGAAGGGCAGCCGAGTGCCAACGCATCATATTGTAGGGCATCTGCTGCAGAAGCATCACTTACTGCCAAAACGGTAACATCAGCGCCGCCTGCTTTTGCACCGCTAGCAATTGCGTTTGCCATTGCTTCGGTATTTCCTGTTTGAGACCAATAAATTACTGCCATTTTCATAAAAAGAACCTCTTTCTTTTTAAATTTATTTAAGATAAAACCTCAATTAAAGGTTCACCTTGCGCAAGTTTGTCGGTCAAAAAATCTCGGCAATGGTTATAAGTTGCAAAGGTTTGCTTTGCTTGTTCTTCGTTATGGTATACCTTCCAATAACCACTGTAGGTAAAGTTTTTGCCGCTATGTTCTTTAAAAGCCAAAATATCTTCAATAGGGTAACCTAAAAATACACCAATTTCATGCGGAAATGTATCAAAATCATGAAACCGTTGTTTTAGGCATTGCAGGCAGGCATCGCATGAAATACTGGCATAGCCTTCTTGTTTTAACACTTCTTGTTGCTGCTTGCATGAAATACAATGCTCTAATAATGCAACATGGTAAACCAGCAATAAATAAGCGGTATCTGTCTCCTTTAATATCTCAAGTGCCCACCCTTTTTCAGAAAAGGCACAGTTGTACTCATTAACCAAATCTTTCCCATTCGGAAAGCGCTTTTTTGAACAAGTAACAAGGCAGGCAGGCTTTTCAAGTAGTAGGGTAGGGGCGCAGTATTCCGCCAATAATTTATCAAAATGTTTGCACATAGTATTCCTCATATTTTCATCTGTTAGCATCAGCTAATAATATTATACTATACTTGTTTAGTATAATTGTCAATATAGAAAAAGAGATAAAAAATATAAAATAGTAAAACATAATGAAATATAAATAAAAATATTATATAAATATATCATTACTAAATAAAATAAATAAATTAACCGTTTTTATTTATTTAAAAATATATGAAAAAAAGATACTTATATAAAAAAGTGATTTAAAAAACAGAGAATAAAATAAAAAAAGAAGTGCTATGCTGTGCATAAAGAAGCAGACATTTTACAACTTATTTAGGAGGTTTCTTATGAAAACAAGAACAGAATTTGACTCAGTTGGAAGTTTAGAAATACCTGCAAATGCTTATTACGGCGTACAAACCTTGCGTGCAAAGCACAACTTCCCAATAACGGGGCGTGGCATGCACCCAGCGCTTATAAAAGCACTTGCACAAATTAAAAAAGCCGCCGCCGTTACCAATGAAGCGGGTGGTTTGCTAGATGCAAAAATCAGCGAGGCGATTCAAATTGCATGTGGCGAAATAATTGACGGAAAACTACATGAAGAATTCATTGTAGATGCCATTCAAGGTGGGGCAGGTACTTCTGCCAACATGAACGCAAACGAAGTGATTGCAAACCGTGCCATTGAAATATTAGGTGGCACAAAGGGAGATTACAGCATTGTGCACCCGAATGACCACGTGAACATGGCACAGTCTACCAATGATGTTTACCCAACAGCAGGAAAAATAGCCATGTTGTCTCTTGTGCCAGCCACACTGGCTGAGCTAAAACGGCTTGAAGATGCACTGCGTGATAAAGCAAAAGATTTTGATGACGTTATTAAAATGGGTAGAACACAGTTGCAAGATGCAGTACCAATTCGCCTAGGGCAAAGTTTTGCCGCTTACGCAGAAGCTGTAAAAAGAAGCCGCCTACGCATTGAAAACGCACAAAAAGAAATGCACAGCATTAACATAGGCGCCACAGCCATTGGTACCGGTATTAATGCAAGCGGCTACTATCTTGCTAACATTATTGAACACCTTGACAGTGAAACGGGGCTACCATTATTTATGGCGAGTGACCTTGTAGACGCCACCCAAAACCTTGACAGCTTTGTCGCTGTTTCAGGTGCTTTAAAAGCAGGTGCAGTGGCGCTTTCAAAAATTGCGAATGATTTACGCTTGCTTTCAAGTGGCCCACGTACGGGCATTGGTGAAATCAACCTGCCACCTATGCAAAATGGTTCTTCTATTATGCCTGGTAAAATCAACCCAGTTATTCCAGAAGTGGTGTCTCAAGTAGCATTTCAAATTATCGGGCACGACGTTACCATTACCATGGCAGCAGAAGCAGGGCAAATGGAGCTAAATGCCTTTGAGCCAGTTCTGTTTTATGACATGTTTGAGTCTATTGAAGCACTCGGCGGTGCTGTGAAAACCTTTACGGACAATTGCGTAACAGGCATTACCGCCAATAAAGAGCATTGCCGTGAACTATTAGAACACAGCGTAGGCATGGTAACCGCACTTTGCCCATACATTGGTTACACAAAAGCGGCTGACCTTGCAAAAGAATCTTTAAAAACAGGTGTGCCCATTCGTACACTCGTACAAAATGAAGGCTTGATGACAGACGAAGAAGCTAAGAAAATTCTTGACCCATTTAAAATGACAGAATTGCCTTCATAGAAGACAATTCTTAATGCCAAAACAAATTGCAAGAGACTTTAGCTTATCATTTGCAAAATAATGATACATTGATAAATAATGTTCTTTTATATAAAAAAGCAAATTATGAGCAATGAGCAAGTCTAATAAATAAGCCATTTCTATAAATATAGATATTTATAGATGTAAAATTTAAAAAGCATAAAAAGGAGAAAAATATGGGTTACAAAGAAGAAGCGATTGCTTTACATAAAAAATTAAAAGGAAAACTGGAAGTTACATCGAAAGCACCTGTAAATACGAAAGAAGATTTGGCCCTTGCCTATACACCGGGTGTGGCTGAGCCATGCAAACTCATTGCAGAAGAAACCGACCTTGTGTATGAGTACACCATGAAGGGTAATTATCTTGCTGTTGTGTCTGACGGTACAGCGGTTCTCGGGCTTGGAGACATTGGCCCTGAAGCAGCTATGCCTGTTATGGAAGGGAAATGTGTTCTTTTTAAAGAATTTGCAGGGATCAACGCCATTCCGCTCTGTATTGACACAAAAGACACCGAAGAAATCATCAAGTTTGTAAAACAGTTGGCGCCTTCTTTCGGGGGCATTAACTTAGAAGATATTAGCGGACCCCGTTGTTTTACCATTGAACAGCGTTTAAAAGAGGAATTAGACATCCCTGTTTTTCATGATGACCAACACGGTACAGCAGTGGTTGTATTGGCAGGGCTTATCAACGCATACAAACTAATGGGCAAACCATTGTCAGAGGCGCAAGCTGTTGTAAATGGCGCAGGTGCAGCAGGTATTTCTATCGCTCGCTTGCTTTTGCAATATGGCGTGAAAAATGTTGTACTGTGTGACAAAAACGGTGCGCTATACGCAGGCGCAGATGGCATGAATGCAGAACAAATGAAAATGGCTGAAATAACCAACCTAAACCATGAAAAAGGGAACTTAGCCGACATTATGCAAGGCAAAGACATTTTTATTGGTGTGTCTGCTGGGGGCATTGTGAATAAAGAGATGATTGCAAGCATGGCAAAAGACGCTGTTGTTTTTGCCATGGCAAACCCCGTGCCTGAGATTTTCCCTGATGAAGCACTTGCAGGTGGCGCCCGCATTGTTGGAACAGGGCGATCAGACTTCCCAAACCAAGTAAACAATGTACTGGTTTTCCCGGGCATCTTTCGTGGTGCGCTTGATGCGATGGCAACAAACATTAATGAAGAAATGAAAATTGCAGCAGCGGAAGCCATTGCAAACATTGTTGATGAAAAAGAACTAAGTGAAGATTATATCATTCCCGCCGCATTTGATTTGCGTGTAGGGCCACATGTTGCGGCTGCAGTGGCAAAGGCAGCTGTTTCCACAGGCGTTGCCAGAAAACAAATTAGCTATGAAGAAGAATTGGCACATGCACAAGAAATGATGAAATAAAAGAGGTGTAACTATGGCAAGAATCATTCAGGCAGACGACATTACAGCCACAGTTGAAAAGCTACTTTTAGAATGCAATTACTATATCGGAGATGACATTGAAAATGCATTTCGCTGTGCGCTGCAAACAGAAACATCAGCAATTGGAAAAACCGTTATAAAACAATTACTTGAAAACGGTGAAATAGCCGCTGCAAAGCAAGTGCCTTTGTGCCAAGACACTGGTATGGTGGTTGTGTTTGCAGAAGTAGGGCAAGACGTGCAAATAGTGGGCAAACCATTTCAACAAGCCATTGAAGATGGCGTACGCAAAGCATATATTGACGGTTATTTGCGTAAGTCAGTAGTAGATGACCCCGTTTTTGATAGAAAAAACACAAATGACAATACTCCCGCTATTATTTATACCGACATTGTCGAAGGAGACAAAATCTCTATTCTGCTTGGTGTAAAAGGTTTTGGCAGTGAAAACATGTCAACCGTGAAAATGCTTTCCCCCGCTGATGGTATTGAAGGTGTAAAAAAAGCCGTGCTTGACGCGGTTGCCTATGCGGGGCCAAACCCATGCCCACCAATTGTTGTAGGGGTAGGCATAGGTGGCACATTTGACAAAGCCGCACAAATAGCTAAAAAAGCGTCCTTTCGCCCCATAACCAGTAAAAATGATGACCCACGCTATGCAAAACTAGAAGAAGAATTGCTAGAAGACATGAATAAAATGGGCATTGGTGCGGCAGGTCTTGGCGGAGACACCACAGCGCTTGGCGTAAACGTAGAAACATTTCCAACACATATTGCAGGTATGCCAGTGGCAATTAACATCTGTTGCCACGCAGCACGGCATGCCCATGCACAAATTTAAAAGGGGGTAGAAACATGAGAGAGATCACCCTTCCACTTACTGATGAAGTGATTGAAGAACTAAGAGCGGGCGACAGTGTTTTATTAACAGGTACACTTTACACAGGAAGAGACGCTGCACACCAAAGGCTTTATGACCTTTTGCAAGAGGGCAAACCGTTACCAGTTGATTTAACAGGGCAGGTTATATATTACGTTGGCCCTGCCCCCGCCCGCCCTGGTGAAGTAATAGGGCCAGCAGGCCCTACTAGTAGCTACCGAATGGACAAGTTTACCCCCGCTTTGCTTGACATAGGTATGAAAGGCATGATAGGCAAAGGAAAACGCACACAAGCCGTGAAAGACAGCATTGTGAAAAACCATGCAATATACTTTGTTGCAATTGGTGGTGCAGCGGCATTACTCGCAGAGCGAATAAAAAGCACCAAAACAGTTGCGTATGATGAACTGGGGACTGAGTCCATAAGAGAACTAAAAATCGAAAATTTCCCCGTTTTTGTTGGCGTAGACTGCAAAGGAAACGATATATACGAAAAATAAAAAAGAAAAGCAGCGTTTGTGCGTTGCTTTTTCTTTTTTGACTTGTGCTTCTTAAATTAACATTTTACAGTTTTTTCACTTTTTCCTGTTATGATGTATCTCGTATTTACCACTGACGAAACGTGAGGAGAAATTTGTGAATATTTTGGTTACGGCAGACGCCAAATACTTGCCACCGTTAAAAGTAATGCTATTTTCTCTTTTTGAAA
>CAZWXJ010000051.1:0-6155 GCA_964637735.1 uncultured Oscillospiraceae bacterium
ACAGATACGTTGGTGGTATGCCATATGTTAAATCATTATTTAAACTGGCATAATAACTGGGAGGGAGATTTAAATTTAACTGCAAAAAACAAAAAAGCAAGAGCCCTGTTGTTTAACGGAACTCTTGCCTTTTGATAATTTATAATTTGAGCTTGATTTCTAAGGGCGCATTTCTAATACGGCGGTAAAGGTTGTATCTTGCGTAATAACAACTGTATTCAAGTCAACAAAGTTGCCATTTGCATCCTTCCATCCAATAAGCTCAACATAAGTGTCGCTACTGCTAGTAAACGAATAATCATTTACATTAGGAATATTCATTGGGGAGTTGCCTGTCAAAACAATTTCAGTTGCATAGTATGTACCTTTATCTGGGTCGTCAATATATGCAGGATCTGGGCTTGGCATAACATAAGTGACAGTGTGCTCAAAAATACTTTGCTCAAATAGTGCTGTAAAGGTAGTATTATCAGTTGTAATAACAATAGTCATTGGGTCAACGAAGTTATTATTTGCATCTACCCAGCCAACAAATTCATAACCAGTATGCGGTGCAGGTGTAGGCATAGTGCTTATGGTGCTGCCAGCACGTACTTGTACAGATGCTGGACCGCTAATATTGCCGTTTGCACCAGATGTGAAGTTTACCGTTAGAGGTGTTTCAAATTGTGCAGTAAAGGTAATGTCTTCATTAATTACATAAGTTGCAGGGTCTACATAATTGCCGTCTGGGTCAGTCCAACCAATAAACCAGTTTCCTGCATGTGGTACTGCATTAGGTACTGCAGGAACACTTTCACCAATAATAACTTGATACCAAGCAGTTCCGCTTACATTGCCACCAGCAGCTGAAACAAATTTAACAGTTGCAGTTACAGGTTTTGGAGGTTCAACTTTTTTGAATATAGCTGTGAAGGTATGGCAGTTGTTAGTGATACGAACTGTTGTTGGGTCAACAATATTTCCACATCTGTCTTTCCAGCCAACAAATTCAAAACCATCATTTGGAGTAGGTGTTGGAACTTGTTCATCAGTGAGGTAGCCGCCATATGCTACTTGTGCAGTTGTTGGTGAGGAAATGGTGCCACCGTTAGATGAATAGAATTTTACACAATATGCTTTTTGGAAAACAGCAGTGAAAATGGTGTTATCTCTTGTAATAGGAACAATCAACGGGTCAACAAGGTTTCCTGATTGATCTTTCCAGCCAACAAAGGCGTAGCCATTGTTAGCGTAAATTTGTGGTACGGCAGGTACAAATCCATCACGTGCAACCATATAACTGGTAGTACCACGTAGGTAACCGCCAGTTGATGCTACGAATTTTACGCAGTAAGAGGTTTTTTCAAACATGGCAGTAAAAGTAGTGTTGCCAGTTACAATGTAAGCTGTTGGGTCAGCAATAATATGCCCACTTGGGTCTTTCCAACCTATAAAGGTATAACCATTGCTTTCAACAACTTGAGGTACAGCAGGCACTGTTTCACCGCGTACAACGGTATATTGAGTTGTACCACGTAATGTACCACCTGTTGAAGCGTTGAATTTAACCTTATAAGTGGTAACTTTTTCAAAAACAGCTGTAAAAGTAGTATTACCTGTCACAATATATGTCGTCGGGTCATCAATAATGTGCCCGCTTGGGTCTAACCAGCCTTTAAAAATATAACCGTTATTTGTAATAACTTGAGGTACACCAGGTACCACGCCACCACGCAGAACAGTGTATTGTGTTGTTCCACGTAGAGAGCCACCATTAGAAGCTACAAATTTCACGCAGTAAGAAGTTTTTTCAAACATAGCTGTGAAAGTAGTATTACCTGTAATAATATAAGTGGTTGGGTCAGCAATAATATGTCCACTAGGGTCTAGCCAGCCTGTAAAGGTATAACCGTTATTTGCAATTGCTTGTGGCACAGCGGGTACTGTTTCACCACGTACTACAGTATACTGTGTTGTTCCACGCAATGTGCCACCAGTTGAAGCGTTGAATTTAACTTTATAAGTAGTTACTTTTTCAAATACGGCTGTAAAGGTAGTGTTGCCCGTAATAATGTATGTTGTAGGGTCAACAAAGTTACCGCCCTGGTCTTTCCAACCTTTAAAAATATACCCAGTATTTGTAATAACTTGAGGTACACCAGGCACTACGCCACCACGTGTAACATTGTATTGCGTTGTACCACGTAAAGAACCACCGTTAGATGCAACAAACTTCACACAATAAGTTGTTTTCTCAAATACAGCAGTGAAAACGGTGCAATTGTTGTAAATAGGAATCAAAGTCGGGTCAACAAAATTTCCGTTTTGGTCTTTCCAACCTAAGAAAGAATAACCACTGTTTGCAATAGCTTGCGGCGTGCTTGAAACCGTACTTCCTCGTGCAACTTGGTAGTACGTATTACCCCGCAAAGAACCACCCGTAGAAGCCACAAACTTCACAGTATATGCGCATTTTGCAAATACTGCCGTAAACGTTCGGTTAGAGTAAATCCTCGTTGCCGATGGGTTGATAGAACGTCCGCATTCATCTACCCAGCCTACAAAGTAAGAGCCAGAAGATGCAACAGGCGTTGGCACGCGGCTTGGCGTGTTTCCAATTTTTACGGAAACAGAAGTAGCGCCGTTTAAGCGTCCGTCACCGGATGTGACATAACGAACAGTGGCAGTAGAGGAACCATACCCATGCCCGCATGCTTCAGCTTCAGTAGCAAACACGCCAGCGGAGAAAGAAAAAATAACCACAAACGTTAATGCAAAGCTGAAAATTCTTTTGAAAAAACTGCTTTTCATAACAAACCTCCATATGTTAATAATTAAATTCATTATATCGACAAAAAAATCACAAATCAATGCAAATCGATTTGTTTATGCAGGAAATACAAATATTTCAACTATATGTTTAAAAAATGTTTATTTTTTTGTGCAATTTGCGAACAAATAAATAAAAAGAATGCAGACAAAATAAAGTCTACACTCTTTAAAGGTGCTTCTGTAAAAATTTAAGTTAATTTTTCAAGCTTTGAATAGGGGCGGGGATACTACCACCACGTGCGATAAATTCTTTTGGGGAAAAAGTGTTTACGGGCATAACAGGGCCAGCGCCAAGTAGCCCGCCAAATGTTAGCATATCGCCTTCTTTTTTACCAATTGCAGGTATAACACGTACAGCAGTTGTTTTGCTGTTAATCATACCAATGGCAGCCTCATCGGCAATCATGGCAGACAGTACAGCGGGTTCTGTGTCACCAGGCACAACAATCATATCAAGCCCAACGCTACAAACGGCAGTCATGGCTTCTAGTTTTTCTAAGCACAGTGCGCCACTGTTAACAGCAGCAATCATGCCAGCATCCTCAGAGACGGGAATAAATGCCCCTGAAAGCCCACCAACACGGTTAGACGCCATAACGCCCCCCTTCTTAACAGCGTCGTTTAAAAGGGCCAATGCGGCGGTTGTACCGTATGCACCGCATTGCTCAAGCCCCATGGCTTCTAAAACGTTTGCAACGGAATCGCCTTCTGCAGGGGTAGGCGCTAATGAAAGGTCAACAATACCAAACGGTACATCTAATTTTTCTGAAGCAAGCGTACCAACAAGTTGCCCCATGCGAGTAATTTTAAAAGCAGTGCGCTTTATCAGTTCAGAAATACCACCTAAGTCAAGCCCAGCGCCTTCTTTTTCAAGGGCAGCACGAACGGCACCAGGCCCTGAAACGCCTACGTGCACAACCACATCAGGTTCACCAGGGCCATGAAAAGCGCCTGCCATGAAGGGGTTGTCTTCAGGGGCATTGCAAAACACAACTAATTTTGCAGCACCAAGGCAGTTATTATCTTTGGTAAGTTCAGCGGTTCTATATATAACAGGTCCCATCATTTTCACAGCATCCATGTTAATACCTGCTTTTGTAGAACCAATATTCACAGAAGAACAAACTAGGTCGGTGCTAGCCAAGGCTTCTGGAATGCTCTCAATTAGCGCCTTGTCTCCTGCAGAAAACCCTTTGTGCACTAAGGCAGAAAAGCCGCCTATAAAATCAACGCCAACCGTTTTTGCCGCTTTATCAAGCGCAAGTGCATATTGCACAGGGTCAGGGTTTACGGCGCTAGCCATTACCATGGCAATGGGTGTAACAGAGATACGCTTATTAATAATTGGTATGCCATAATTTGCACTAATGTCATTTACCACAGACACCAAGTCTTTTGCTTTTTCAGTAATTTTATTATAAATTTTCTTACAAGCAATTGTGGGGTTGGGGTCAGCGCAATCTAGCAATGAAATACCCATGGTAACAGTACGTACATCAAGGTTTTCATCACTAATCATACGAATGGTCTCTAGAACATCTCCGGTATTTAAGAAGGACATAAAAGCAACTCCTTTTCGCTATATTCTGTGCATTGCATCAAATAATTCTTTACGTGTAATCCGAATGTCCATCCCGATTTTATCGCCTTCTTCTTGCAATAGGGAAGAAAGGTCTGCAAAGTCACGTGTGCTTTTAGAGATATCTACAAGCATAATCATAACAAACAAGTCTTGTAAAATAGACTGTGTAACCTCTTCAATATTCACATTATTTTCTGCACAAAAATTGGCAACCTTTGCCATAATACCCACCATGTCTTTTCCTACTACTGTAATAACGGCACGCATTTTAAACCCTCCATTTTTTACGAACATGTAATTTATAAAACAATACCATAAATAGCCATAAAATGTTACTGGGTATATTACCAAAAAAACAAAAGGAAAGCATAAGCTTCTTGCAAAGAATGACAGTTTGTTCTTCCTGTAAACACAAAAGTCATATTTATTTTATGATATTTTTTTATCAAAGATTTGAAAAATAAAGTGCATAAAAATGGGAGATAAAATTGGTTACTATGCTTAATATTTTTACTGAATTATGACAATTTGTTCTGAATTTTTCAAAAAGATTGAAAGGGTAAAACCAGTCAGTTATAATACAAATATCACAGGCATATTTATATGCTTGAAATAAAAAGGAGGACATAAACGCAATGAAAAAATTTCTTAGTTTAGCACTTGCGCTTGCTATGGCTTTTTCGCTAGTAGCATGTGGAAGCAAAGACGACAGTGGCGACGGCGGCCAAGCTGAAGGCACCTACGAAATCGCAATGGTTACTGACTATGGCAACATCGATGACCAATCTTTCAACCAACACACTTGGGAAGGTGTAAAACAGTATGGTGAAGAAACTGGTACAACTTACGGTTACTATCGTCCTGTTGAAGCTTCAACAGATGGCTATGTTACATCTATTGAAATGGCAATTGAAAACGGCGCCAAAGTTGTTGTAATGCCTGGCTTCAGCTTTAATGAGCCTGTTGGCTTGATGCAAGAAGCACACCCTGATGTAAAATTCATCTGGGTTGACGGAGACACATCTTTCGAAGCTGCTGAAAACACCTATGCTATTGTTTATGCTGAAGAACAATCTGGTTTCTTGGCAGGGTATGCCGCTGTTATGGACGGTTACCGTAAACTTGGCTTCATGGGTGGCATGGCTGTACCTGCTGTTATTCGTTACGGCTATGGTTTTGCACAAGGCGCAGAAGCTGCTGCAAAAGAACTTGGCCTTCCAGAAGGTGAAGTTGAACTGATGTATGCATACACTGGCGGCTTTGAAGCAACTCCTGACATTACAACAAAAGCTGCTGCTTGGTATCAAAGCGGCACAGAAGTTATCTTCGCTTGCGGTGGCCCAATTGTAAACAGCATTATTGCTGCTGCAGAAACACACAACGAAGCTGACGGAACACCTACAAAATTCATCATCGGTGTTGACATTGACCAATCTTATTTAACTGAGAACGGCATCATTGTTACATCAGCAATGAAAGAACTAAAATTAAGCGTTTACACAGCACTGATTGACAACGCAGCTGGTAATTTCCCTGGTGGTCAAGTTGTTGCTTTAGGCGCTGCTGAAGATTGCATTGGCCTACCAATGGAAACTTCTCTCTTCAAAACCTTTACACAAGAAGACTATGATACAATCTACGGAAAATTAAAAACCGACGAAGATGGTATTGCATCTAACTTAATTAAAGGCACTGAAGAAGAGTATGACCTAGATGGCGAAAACGGCGTAAGTGTAACTGAATTAAATGAAGCACTTAC
>CAZWXJ010000051.1:6165-10694 GCA_964637735.1 uncultured Oscillospiraceae bacterium
TTACTGTTACAGACGCCAACTAATGCATTGCGTTTTATAACTAACAAATCAAATAAGAAGGTACTTGTTGTACCTTCTTATTTGTCTTTTGTTTGAAAAATATTTACTTTTTGTATTTCAATAAGGTAACTATTTATGGTATTATTATGAAATAATTGTACAAGGCAAAATTGTTATTTTATTGAAGCACAAAACATAGGAACATCAATGCTTTGAAAAAACATTGAGAATTCACTATGTAACTACTTTGCGTTAAATAAAGGAGGAGATGCAATGGAATACGTTATTGAGATGCTAAACATCACAAAAGAATTTCCGGGCATCATTGCAAACGACGATATTACACTGCAATTAAAAAAAGGAGAGATTCATGCGCTACTCGGGGAAAATGGCGCAGGGAAATCAACTTTAATGAGCGTACTTTTTGGGCTTTATCAACCTGAAAAAGGAAGCATAAAAATAAATGGTAAAGAAGCAAAAATTACTAGCCCACGCATTGCAAATGAATATGGTATAGGCATGGTCCACCAGCATTTTAAACTGGTTGACAAGTTCACTGTGCTTGAAAACATCATTCTTGGGGTAGAGACTGTGAAAAGCGGGCTGCTTAAAATGGATGAAGCACGTGCGAAAGTAGTTGCAATAAGCGAACAATATGGCTTGAAGGTTGACCCAGATGCATATGTTTCTGACATTAGTGTTGGCATGCAGCAAAGGGTTGAAATTTTAAAAATGCTTTACCGTGAAAATGAAATTTTAATTTTTGATGAACCAACAGCCGTTTTAACCCCGCAAGAAATTGAAGATTTGATGAAAACCATGAAAGGTCTTGCTGCAGAAGGTAAGTCTATCATGTTCATTACACATAAATTGAATGAGATTAAAGAAGTAGCTGACAGATGTACGGTTCTGCGCAGAGGCGTAAACATTGGCACAGTTGATGTAAAAACAACCAGCAAAGAAGAAATGTCTGAAATGATGGTAGGGCGCAAAGTAAACTTTGTTGTTGAAAAAGCGCCACAAAATATAGGTGAAATTGCCCTTGAAGTAAAAGGACTTACGGTACATTCTAAAACACGTGCGAAACCTCTTTTAAATAAAGTCACCTTTCAACTGCACAAAGGCGAAATTTTATGTATTGCAGGTATTGAGGGCAATGGGCAAACAGAACTTGTAAAATCCATCACAGGCTTGTTAGAAGGTTATGCTGGGGAAGTTTGGCTTTGCGGAGAAGATATTAGCAAAAAAAGCATTCGCTACAGGAATACACATGGCATTTCACATATTCCAGAAGACAGGCAACAAGACGGTTTAGTGTTAGATTTTACTTTAGAAGAAAATTTAGCATTGAAAAAGTATTTTAGCAAAGAATTTCAAAACAACGGGTTTATTAAGTTTGGTGCAAGGGAAGAATATGCAGAAGCACTGGTAGAACGCTTTGACATCCGTAGCGGGCAAGGGGCAGCCACACATGTGCGCAGCATGTCTGGTGGTAACCAGCAAAAAGCCATTATTGCACGTGAAGTAGACCTTGGGCAAGATGTGTTAATTGCCGTGCAGCCAACCCGTGGGTTAGATGTTGGCGCCATTGAGTATGTGCATGAACAACTGGTAGCAGAGCGTAATGCAGGTAAAGCTGTTTTACTTGTCTCTTTAGAACTGGATGAAGTAATGGACGTTAGTGACAGAATACTGGTTATTTATGAAGGTGAAATAGT
This sequence comes from uncultured Oscillospiraceae bacterium, assembly GCA_964637735.1. GTDB lineage: Bacteria > Bacillota > Clostridia > Oscillospirales > Ruminococcaceae > CAZWXJ01. The sequence continues at coordinate 7,884 of CAZWXJ010000051.1, forward strand.
AGCTGACGTAAAACCAGAAGAAGTAACCATTCAAGAGATGGGACTTTATATGGCAGGCTCTAAAAAAGGGGAGGTAGAATAACCAATGGGAAAAAACAAAAAAACTTCCTCACAAAAATTCAAAAGCCCGCTCTTGAAAAGAGATTATTCCAGCTTGCTTTCTTCTTTATTGGCAATTATTATAGGGCTGTTATTCGGCTTTGTGGTTTTGCTTATGGCAAACCCTGCACAAGCGGTAAATGGGTTTACCACCCTTTTAAAAGGCGGCTTTGCAGGCGGTAGGCGTGGTGTTGGTAATGTGTTTTACTATGCTGTACCTATTATGATGACTGGCCTTGGCGTTGCATTCGCATTTAAAACAGGGCTATTCAACATTGGTGCATCAGGGCAATTTGTTATAGGCGGCTATGCTGCCATTTACATTGCAGTGAAATGGGACTTTTTACCTGGTCCACTACGCTGGATTGTCCCTTTACTCGGCGCAGCACTAGCGGGCGCCCTTTGGGCACTCATACCTGGTTTGTTGCAAGCGTATGCACAGGTAAGCATTGTTATTGGCACTATTATGATGAACTATATTGGTATGTATCTTGTAAACTTCCTCATTTTACGCACTGTGTACGACTTATTATATAACCGCACGGTAGATATTCCCGCTGAGGCAACATTGCCCAAAATGGGGTTAAATAAAATATTCCCTGGTAGCAGTATGAATATCGGGTTTTTCATAGCCGTCGGGGTTGTTATACTTATGCACATTATTTTAAATAAAACCACATTTGGGTATGAATTACGTGCTTGTGGGTTGAATAGAAATGCCAGTAAGTACGCAGGCGTAAATGAAAAAAGAAACATTGTGGTTTCCATCATGATATCTGGCGCAATTGTTGGGTTAGGTGGCGCATTGCTGTATCTTTCAGGAAGTGGTAAGCACATTACCGTTGTAGACGCCACAGCCCCTGAAGGGTTCACGGGTATTTCTGTTGCGTTACTTGCTATGAACAATGCTATAGGGGTTATTTTCTCTTCTTTATTTATTGCTTATATTACAGTTGCAGGTTTCTACATGCAAATTTACGGCTTTGTTCCCGAAATAGTAGACATTATTATCGCTGTTATTATTTATTTCAGCGCATTTTCACTTCTCATCAAAGGCTTTTTGCAAAAAAGAAGGCTGAGCAAAGAAATAGAAGAGGGTTTGAAAGATGACCCGCACAATACATCCCCGCCGCCAGACATTGTAATGCAAGTAGTGGAAGGAGGCGACGAGCAAGATGGGTAACGTGTATTTCTTATTTCAACAAACCATGTACTTTTTTATTCCACTCATGATAGTTGCCATTGGTGGCATGTTTGCTGAGCGAAGCGGTGTATTAAACATTGCGCTTGAAGGAATCATGATCATCGGTGCTTTTTTCGGCACATTGTTTATTAATTTAACGCAAAACATCATGAGCGGGCAGCTTCAACTCATTCTTGCATTGTTGGTAGCAACAGTTGCAGGTATGGTATTTACCTTATTCCACGCCTATGCCGCTATTAATTTAAAGGCAGACCAAACCATTAGTTCAACAGCACTTAACATGTTTGCGCCAGCATTTTGTATCTTCTTTGCCCGTGTTATTCAAAATGTGCAACAAATAGACTTTAAAAATACATTCCGCATAAGAAGTGTTCCCATTCTTGGTGATATTCCTGTTATTGGTCCACTTTTTTTCCAAAATACATATATTACCACTTTTTTAGGGATTCTCATCTTAATTATTTCCGCTCTTGTGCTATACAAAACAAAATTTGGGTTGCGCTTACGTGCCTGCGGTGAACACCCGCAAGCCGCTGACTCAGTAGGTATAAACGTTTATAAAATGCGCTATGCCGGTGTAATGATTTCAGGGGCACTTGCAGGTCTTGGCGGTATCGTTTATGTAGTGCCAACCTCTACAGGCTTTAACGCAACGGTTGCTGGGTATGGCTTTTTGGCAATGGCTGTTCTCATTTTTGGGCAATGGAAACCGTTCCGCATTGCGCTCGCTGCTTTTTTCTTTGGCTTAATGAAAACCATTGCAGCAACATATACAGGCATTCCATGGCTGGTTTCATTGGGTATTCCAGACTATTTCTATAAAATGTTTCCGTATATTGCAACACTTTTGGTATTGGCTTTTACTTCTAAAAATAGCCATGGTCCTGCAGCAGCAGGCGTTCCGTATGACAAAGGCGCAAGATAATTTTTAAAATTATTTATATAGGGGGAAAACAATGTTTTTAACACCAGATGGAAAACAGTATCATGTTCATTTGCAAGAGGGAGACATTGGACGTTACGTTCTTTTACCAGGAGACCCGTTCCGCACAGATTTAATTGCCAGCTTTTTTGATGATGCAAAGTTGGCTGCCCACAACCGTGAGCACAAAACATGGACGGGCACACTAGACGGCGTAAAAGTTTCTGTAACCTCTACAGGTATGGGTTGCCCTTCTACTGCAATTGCTGTGGAAGAGCTAATTAAATGTGGTGCAGATACTTTTATTCGAGTAGGTACATCTGGGCGTATATGTGACGATGCACAAGATGAAAGCCTAGATGGTGTTATTAATACGGCTGCCGTGCGTGATGAAGGAACAACAATTCACTATATTCCTATTGAATACCCCGCCGTTGCTGACAGGCATGTGGTTGATGCCCTTGCCAGAGCCGCAAAAGCACTGGGTTATAACTATGCAGAAGGCATTACCCAAAGTAAAGATTCTTTTTATGGGCAACATGAGCCTGAAAGCATGCCTGCCGAAGCACGTTTGAATGAACGCTGG
>CAZWXJ010000052.1:0-10405 GCA_964637735.1 uncultured Oscillospiraceae bacterium
TACAGTGGGCATGTCTCGGCTAATGTCATACTGCTTATTAATATCTGTTGAGCCAATATGCCCTTGAATGTATACGTCCTTTCGGCGCTCACCCAAAGCCTTTGCAATGTTCTCACGAATTTCTTTGCCTGGCATAAATACATCAAAAATATTTACGCCGTTTGCCAGCGCTTCGTCAATGGTGGCTTTGGTTTGCTCATAGGGTTTGCCGTCAAGGTGTTCACACCCAAGCCCAATAATACTTACGTCTTCCAGTTTGCCAAGTTTACGGTATAACATTGTTGTTTCCCCTTCCTTGTGCACAAAGTGTGCGTGTCAGTTTGCGGTTTGCATATGCCTATACTCTTAAAATTTTCTCCATCGGTTTGCCTTTTGCAAGTTCGTCAACTAATTTGTCAAGGTAGCGTATTTTTTGCATGGTTGCATCTTCAATTTCTTCCACACGCACGCCACACACCACCCCTGTTATAAGCTGTGCATTGGGGTTTAGTTGCGGTGCACCTTCAAAAAAGTCTTCCATGTTTGTGTTTGCATCAAGCTGTTGTTGCAACCCTTCTGGGGTGTAGCCAAGCAGCCAGAAGATCACTTCATCTACCTCTTCTTTTGTGCGTCCCTTTTTTTCAGCTTTGGCTACAAGCAAGGGGTACACTTTGCTAAATGTCATTGTAAATGCACGTGGTTTTTCCATTGTCACCGCTCCTTTTTATGGTTTGTATAAAACAGGGTTACACACCTAATTTTTCTTCTGCTGCTTGTTTTAGTTTTGCATATTGCTCTGCGGCAAGCGCTTCGTTTTTGGCACGCACCGTGTAATATATTTTTATTTTTGGCTCGGTGCCAGATGGACGCACAATGACCTGTGCATTGCCAAATAAGTTATATAGTAAAACATCTGCTTTCGGCAGCCCTGTTGGGGTAATAGCGCCTGTTTTGCAGTCTGTCATGGTTTGGGCTTTATAGTCTGCCATGTTGTTCACGGCAAGCCCCGCTAGCTTAGTGGGTGGGTTTTCACGCAGGGTTCGCATAATATTTTCCATTTTGCTCATGCCTGAAAGCCCTTCAAAGGTGAATGAATCTACCTTATGAAAATAATACCCATATTTTTCGTAAATGGTTTGTAGTTCCTGCATAAGTGAACTACCTTTTAATTTGTAGTAAGAAGCCATTTCGCATATGAGCATAGAGGCCACAACGGCATCTTTGTCTCTCACATAGGTGCCCGCAAGGTAGCCATAACTTTCTTCAAAGCCGAAGAAAAACCGCTCTTCTTGTTTCTCTTCTTCCAGTGCTAAAATATACTCACCAATATATTTAAAGCCAGTTAATACGTTTACTGTTTCAATGCCATAGTCTTCGGCAACAACCTCTGCTAAATTGGTGGTTACAATTGACTTTACAAGGCTTGCATTTTTTGGCAAAGTGCCTTTTTCTGTTTTGGCTTTTGCAAGGTAAGCGGTTAGAAGTACGCCCACTTCGTTGCCTGTTAGCAATGTGTAGCCGTTTGCTGTTTTTACAGCAATGCCCACTCTGTCTGCATCGGGGTCAGTGGCAAGCACTAGGTCAGCGTCTGTTTGCTTGGCATAGGCAATGCCCAGCGAAAGGGTCTCGGGCATTTCAGGGTTGGGGTAGGTGCAAGTTGGGAAGTCTCCGTCTGGGTGCTCTTGCTCTGCCACTATGGTAATGCGGTTTACGCCCATTTCTGCCAGCACTTTGCGTACAGGAATGTTACCTGTGCCGTTCAGCGGGGTGTATACCACATTTAAATCAGCCTGTTCATATACATCTTTATATACGCTTTGGTTTTTCACCTCTTCGTAATAGGCATCTTCCACTGCGTTTGGTATATAGTCAATGAAACCTTGCGCTATGCCCTCTTCAAATGCAAGGCGTTTCACATCGTCAAACATGTCGGTTTCTAAAATGAAGTTTTGCACGGCGTTAGCGGCATTGCTTGTCATCTGGCTGCCGTCTGCTCCGTACACTTTATAGCCGTTATAAGCCGCAGGGTTGTGGCTAGCCGTTACCATAATGCCTGCGCTACAATGCAGGTGGCGCACCGCAAATGAAAGCATGGGTGTTGGCATAAGGGTTTTATATAAATATGCTTTTATGCCATTTGCTGCAAGTACTTCTGCTGCTGTTTTTGCGAATAGCTCTGACTTATGCCGACTGTCATAAGAGATGGCAACGGTGTGTGGTTTAGGCAAGGTTAAAATATATTTTGCAAGCCCTGTGGTTGCCTTTGCCACCGTGTAAATGTTCATGCGGTTTGTGCCAGCACCAAGCGTGCCACGCAAACCCGCTGTGCCAAATGTTAACTGGGTTGTAAAGCGTTCTTTTATTTCATCTTCATTTGTTTTTAAGGTGGTTAGCTCCCGTGCAATGTCACTGTCTTCTATGGGCATTGCCAGCCATCTTTCAAATTCTTGGTTGTGCAAAAAAACACCTGCTTTCGAAATTTGTGTTGTATTTATTATGATAACTCCATAATAGATTTGAAAAGAAGCATTGTCAACCAAAATTGGTTTTGGTATGATGAGATATATATTTTTTTGAGGGGTGCATGTATGTACGCAAACATAAACAGCTTTGGTGTAAATGTGCTAGACGGGTACGCTGTGTCAGTAGAGGCGGATATTTCAGGAGGGCTGCCGAAATTTGAAATTGTTGGTTTGCCTGACAATGCTGTAAAAGAAGCAAAAGAACGGGTGCGCTCTGCACTGAAAAACTTAGGCTTTGTGTACCCTGCAAGCCGTATTACTGTAAACCTTGCCCCTGCAAACCTGCGCAAAACAGGCCCTGTGTATGACTTACCTATTTTTATAAGCATATTATGCGCCAGTGAGCAACTGCGAAATGTACCGCCCCATGTAGCCTTTGTGGGTGAGCTTGCGCTAGACGGCACTGTGCGCCCTGTCAACGGCATTTTGCCCATGGCCTTGGCTGCGAAAGACGCTGGTGTAACAGAATTATTTGTACCCTATGAAAATGCACGGGAGGCTTCGGTAGCGGCGGGGCTTACCGTGTACCCTGTGAAAAATGCTATTGACGTATGCAAGCACTTAAAAGGTGTTGCAGAAATTGCACCTGCCCCTACTTTTCAGGCAAACCTTGAAACCCCTGACTTTCCGTTTGATTTTGCCGATGTAAAGGGGCAACCTGAAGCACGCCGTGCGTTAGAAATTGCCGCAGCAGGTGGACACAATGTGTTGTTGATAGGACCACCCGGTACGGGTAAAAGCATGCTGGCAAAGCGTATTTCTTCTATTTTACCACCGCTTACGCTAAACGAAGCCATTGACACCACCAAAATATATTCAGTAGCGGGTGAGCTTTTGCCTGAAGATGCCTTGTTGACCATGCGCCCATTTCGTTCCCCGCATCATTCGGTTTCTTCTGCGGGGCTTTCAGGTGGCGGCACCATGCCAAAACCTGGTGAAATTTCACTGGCACACAATGGTGTTTTGTTTTTAGATGAATTGCCTGAATTTACACGAGAGGCTTTAGAGATATTGCGCCAACCTTTGGAAGATGGAAAAGTAACCCTCTCTCGGGTAGCGGGCAATGCAACCTACCCTTGCAACATTATGTTTATTGCAGCCATGAACCCCTGCCCTTGTGTTAATTTGGGCACCCCACCAAAGCGTGCACCTGCAACCAATATGCCATTGATAGATATCGGCAGCGTATTTCAGGGCCGCTTTTAGACCGCATTGATATTCACCAAGAGGTAATGCCTGTTGAATATGATGAAATTTCTTCTAACGAAAAAGGCGAGTCCTCCGCCGATATTCTGCTACGGGTAAACGAGGCAAGAGCCATACAGCAAGCCCGTGCCGAATACACAGGCGTGCTGACAAATGCCATGTTGCCTGCTGGCGTGATACGAGATGTGTGTGATATTACCCCCGCCGCAGATGCCATTTTGAAAAAAGCATTTGACAGGCTTGGGCTTTCTGCCAGAGCGTATGACAAAATATTAAAGGTAAGCCGCACCATTGCTGACTTAACAGGCAACAAACGGGTAGATGCCCCACACATTGCAGAGACTGTGCAATACCGCACGATGGACAGAAAATATTGGCATAACCAGTAGTTTTGTTTTCAGTTTACCGATTCTATATTGTATAATAAATATATAAGCAAAAGGAGGTCTTACAATGAATAATAAAGACGGTAGAAGAATTCCTGGCGATTCAAACACTTGGTTTTCAAACTACAAAACCGCAAGAAACCAGTATGACGAACGCAACAACCCTGGCATTGCAGATTTTGTGGGAGTACTCATTGCAGGTGCCATTGTTGTAGGGCTTCTTTACTGGGCAGGCATTCGGTAATAAACTTCATAAATCATAACGAAAACGGTGAGGAGTTTCCTTCACCGTTTTGTTTTATGCACTTTATTGAATGTATATAGAACCCTATTTTTGTGGCTCCATGCTACCGTCTCCACCCATTAAACGTGTCATTTCTTCAATGCGTTCTATAGGGAAAGGTGGTTCTGCAAGTGGCTTCATGGCAATAGACATGAGTTTCATCGGGTTGTCATCAGCCGCAACACGGTTAGAGCTGAGCTTCCCGCATCTTCGGCACCTGTGAATAATAGCCCATTCGCCACCTTTGCGTGCCCATACAGCAATGGCATCCATAATACCGCCACAGCCAGCCGCACGGTCTCCTGGTTCATCGTCAACATGTAAGCTACTTAAACAGTTTGCGCAATGGTTTCTATGGTCTGTTCCAGCGCCAGCTGAAACCATGACACGCCCGCATACTTTACAGGTGAAACTGTCTTTACAAGGGTTGTTTTTATAATAGCCTTTTTGGTACATTTTTCTTTTGTTTTCTCTGTTCATTGAGGTATCCTCCTAAAAGTAATGTTTCTCTACTTTTTGAGAGGTTTGTGCTTTGTTTTGTGTTACGCAAACCTCTCGGTTAACGAACACTCTCCGATTCGAAGACCTTCTTCATATAGCATTCTCCTAATATAAAATATGCTAGCACTATGCCGTATGTATAATTGATTACACAAAAAAGGCTTTACACCAAACGAGAAAATAGAGGTATGGTATAAAAGCCTTCAAACCTGTTTGCAGATATTTATACGCCTACGTGCTTAGCATTTGTATTATAGCAATCTGTTTAAACCTTGTAAATGTATAGCAGCCAGTTTGTTTTTGAACTGTAATATTTACTGTTTTTGTTTTATGGCGCAGTCGGGTTCCATGTGGTGCCATAACGCAAGCGCTCCATATGTTTTATTACATAGGGCTCCCAAACTTCTTGTGGGCAGGCTGCTCTGCCTGGCGCCGCTTTGCCTTGCCAAAATGCAGGGTACGGCTTGATGATAGACTGCATGTTATATACAAAGCCATCTTCTGTTTTGGCATCTTCTAGCTTAAACACCAGTGTGTTTTTCACCCAGTTCGCTTTGTCAAACACAAGTATAATTTCGTCGCCGTCCCAGTCAAAAGGTGTTATTTCTCCATCTTTCAAATAGGTGTTAAGCCATGGTGGCATACCGCCTTCTACTGTATAATCTTTATTATGTAAAATAACGGTGTACAGTAAAAAGGTCTCCCAGTCAACATTGTGGTAAAATACCCAGTCGTTTTCATTTTTATACACTTCTTTGCAAAAACGCGGGGGTACTAGGCGGTGCCAGTCAGGGTAGTCTCTTGGTGGGGCTAATTTCTTTTCCATAACATACCTCCTATTTACCTTCTGTTATAAATCATATTACAACAAATCTCACCACTTAGAAAGCGGTGAGATTTTCTTTTGCTTTTTATGCTTCGTCTTCAGGTGGGTCAGTGTAAAAGTCGTTCACGTCAAATGGAAGCGGGTTTTCAAACTCGTCCACTTCTTCAATAAAATCTTTATCATTCAAAAACTTTTTTGCCATTAAATATGCGCCAACTGCAACACCAGCTAAAGCAACAAGCCCAATTACTAATTTTTTCATAAGGGTTCCCTCCTTTTAGGTTGTTTACAGTATACCATGAATAAGCCAAAAATATATGAAAAAAATGAAAACTTTATAAAAAACGTGCTTTTGTATTTGACAGGCACGCATAAAATAGCATACAATCAAACCGATTTATATGGATGGAGGTATTTATGAAAGAAAAAACAAATGGCTTTGTTGCCGAATTTAAAGAATTTATTTCACGCGGGAATGTAGTAGACATGGCAGTGGGTGTGATTATTGGTGGTGCATTTACAGGCATTGTGAATTCACTTGTGAACGATATGTTGATGCCGCTAATTGGCTATGTGATAGGCGGAATTGACTTTCAAGACTTTAAATTTATGCTACCCCATGCTACTGGAACTGACCCTGTTTATATTTCATACGGGCTGTTTATTCAGGCCATTATTAACTTTTTAATTATTGCGCTGGTTGTGTTTCTTTTTGTAAAAATCATCAATTCCTTCCGTAAAAAAGAAGAGAAAAAAGCAGAAGAAGCGCCTACCGCACCTGCTGAGGATATTGTATTGCTGAAGGAAATTCGTGACTTGCTAAAAAAATAAGCCTATTTTTATAAAACAAAACCACTGCTACTGTGTAAATGGCAGTGGTTTATTTATGGTATTTTTTACCTGCAAGAATGGTGTATCCACGGTAGATTTGCTCGGTTAAAAGCACACGGCAAAGCTGGTGGGGTAATGTCATGGAAGAGACAGAAAGTTTCACGCTTGCTTTTTGTTTTACGCTTTCTGCAAGCCCGTGTGAGCTACCAATGATGAACGCAATTTGCCCGCCCTTTTCAGCGGCGTTTGTGTTTAGTAAGGTTGCCAGTTCTTCTGATGTAAACGGTTTGCCTTCAACACACAGGGCAACCACCTGTGCTTTTGGTGGTAGTGCCGCTATTATTTTTTGCCCTTCTTTTGCAAGGGCTTTTTGCACCACTGCGTCTGACATTTGTTTTTCATCTATTTTCTCTTCAGGAATTTCAATGCTCTTGAAACTGCAAAAAGCTTGCAACCGTTTTTCGTATTCGTTTGCTGCATCTTTGAAATAAGAGGCCGATAACTTCCCGACTGAAACAAGTGTACAACTTTGCATATTATACCTCAATAAAAGGCGAGACATCATGCCTTAAACTTAACTGCATTTTGCAGTCATTGTGAATCTTCGCACCTTCTGCCAAAAAGGTGGTGTCCATTTCGCCCATTACCAGTTCTTTGGTATTGTTTTCAACACTCATGTGGCAAAGGGCAAACTTGTCACAGCCTTCTTTCAACAGCTTTAATAAGGTGTTTGCGCTTTCTCCATTCTCTAAATGCCCCCGAGGTGATGCAATGCGGGTTTTTAAGTAATAGGGGTAGGGCCCGCTCATCAGCATGCCTCTGTCGTAGTTCGCTTCCAGTGCAACTAGGTTTGCGCCTGCAAGTGCATTGTAAACGGTGCCGCTTACAAAGCCAAGGTCAGTGGCAATAGAGATCACCTTCCCTTTTGGGGTGGTAATGCGAAACCCATGGCAGCCCACTGCGTCATGGCTGGTTTCAAAGGCTTCTATTTGAAAGCCGCCTACCTCAGCAGGTGCACCGTTGATGGCATGTAACTGCGCAATGCCTGGTACTAGGTTATTGTCAGCCAAATAGTCTAATGTTTCAACTCCACTGTAAACAGGGGTGGGGTTGTGGCGCAAAAATACTTCCAAACCACTTACATGGTCTGAATGTTCGTGGGTAACGCAAATGCCACGCAAATTGCCAAGGCTAAGCCCTGCTGTATGCAGTGCATTTGTGGTATATTTGCAGCTTTTGCCCATGTCTACTAAAATATACCCGCCGTCTTCTTCAATAACAGCACAGTTGCCTGAAGACCCGCTATAAAGTGTTGTAAATCTCGCCATCGTGTTCTCCCATAAAAAAAGGCAGAAGATCCTCTTTGCTTTTACAAACAGAGGAAAATCTGTCTTTCGTTTTTTTTAAAGTGCTTGTTTTACATTGTCATCATAAACGTCAACACCTTTAATGTTTGCACCAATGCCTTGCAGTTTTTCCACAATATTTTCATAGCCACGTTCAATGTGGTGAATATCGTCTATCTCGCTGGTGCCGTTTACCGAAAGTGCCGCTAAAACAAGGGCTGCACCTGCACGTAAGTCAAGCGCACGCACGGGGGCGGGTAGTAGTTCTTCTACCCCTTCCACAACGGCAACACGTCCGTCAACCTGTATGTTGGCGCCCATGCGGGCAAGCTCGTCTGTGTAACGGAAGCGGTTGTCAAAAATGCCTTCGGTGATGATAGATGTACCATTTGCAAGGCAGAGCATAACTGCCATTTGCGGTTGCATATCAGTTGGGAAACCAGGGTGTGGCGAGGTTTTGACATTGACTGCTTGCAATTCCCCTTTGCAAGCAACACGAAGGGCATCGTCAAATTCTTCTACCTCAACGCCAGCACTTCTCATTTTATCAACAATGGGTTCTAAATGCTTTGGAATCACGTTTTTAATGTAGACGTCTCCGCCAGTAACAGCGGCCGCTACCATGTAAGTGCCTGCTTCAATTTGGTCAGGAATAATGGAATAGGTACAGCCGTGCATTTCCCCTACACCATGAATTTTGATAACGTCAGTGCCTGCGCCACGTACGTCTGCGCCCATGGTGTTCAAAAAGTTTGCTACGTCAACAATATGTGGCTCTTTTGCTACGTTTTCAAGAATGGTGGTGCCTTCTGCCATAACACAGGCAAGCATGGCATTTATGGTTGCACCAACCGAAACGGTGTCAAAGAAAATGTGAGCGGCTTCTAGCTGTTCGCTTTCAGCTTGTATCATGCCGTATTCTACCGTTGTTTTTGCGCCTAATGCTTCAAAGGCTTTTAGGTGTTGGTCAATAGGGCGCTGGCCAAGGTCACATCCGCCTGGCATAGAAACCGAAGCTGAATGAAAACGACCGAGCATAGCCCCCAAGAAATAATAAGAAGCCCGCATTTGACGGCTCATTTCACTGGAAATGGGCGCAAGACGAACATGTGTTGTGTCAATTTCTAATGTGGATTTGTTTATAGAACGAACGCTGGCGCCCATCTCTTTCAAAATGCGCCCGCACATGGCAACATCACTAATATTGGGTAGGTTTTCAATTACGCATTTCCCACGTGCCAAAATGGTTGCAGGTAAAATGGCCACTGCTGCATTTTTTGCACCGCTAATGCATATTTCACCATGTAATGGCTTGCCACCGTTAATGATAAACTTTTCCAATTATATAAGCCCCTTTCGAAGCGTAGTATATTTTTTTATTTCCACAACGTATTATACCACTATATATAGTAAAAAGAAAGTAACAAATGTATGATATATAGAATAAAAATGCAAACCATGTCGGTTTGATTTTTATAAATATATAATGTAAAAACTACACATACTTACTTGTATGCAATGGTTCCGAATTCGTAGTAAGTATATAACAATGGTTTATTTTCAAACAAATTATAGCATGGTTTTATATGATGATTCTCTTTTTCTATTATTTTATTTTTGAAAATGTACAAAAAGTAAAAAATAAAACCTTTACTTTAAAAGCAAAGGTTTTATTTTGTTTTTTGTTAATAGCCAATATACTGTGCTGGGTTGACTGGCGTGTTGTTGATACGTACTTCAAAGTGAATGTGGTTACCTGTTGACCATCCAGTTGAACCAACAGCTGCGATAACCTGCCCTTGTGAAACATATTGCCCTGTAGATACGTACAATGCGCTACAGTGCCCGTACAAGGTTGACACGCCGTTGCCGTGGTCAATAATAATGTGAACGCCATACCCTGTGTATGTGTAAACCGCTTTGGTTACGTAACCGCTATCTGCCGCATAAATTGGTGTGCCGTAAGGTGCGGCAAGGTCCGTACCTGTATGCCCTACATAGAAGCCACGGCTACGCCTGAACGAGCCTCCTGGTAATGGGACGATCATGGAGCCAGAGCCTACACCACCGCCACCTTGGCGAATGGCAGAACCTGAAACCGTTTCACGTGGTACCATTTCCACAACTACTTCTGTGCTGATGATTGTTTCATAGCTTAATACATTATCAATGTATACTTCATCAAAAGTAACAAGGTTTACACCGTCGTTACCAGCGGTAATTGTTTTTGCTTCCCCTTGGTACATTTCAGGAGATTGCGTATTGATAATTTTCATTGGTACTGTTTCATTGCGTGTTTTGCGTACTACAACTTTAACACTCAGCATCATGCGGGAATTGCTGATAATAAATTGATCTCCTGCCCAAAGACCACCTTTATCAAAGTCATGGTCTGGGTTCAAGGCTCTTAATTCAGCAAAGGTTAATCCGTTTTTGCTAGCTATTAGCAAGGGGGAATCCCCTTCTTCAACTGTATAATACTTCGTGCCCTCTACCTCTTCGGTAAACAGTTTGCTCATTTGTGT
>CAZWXJ010000053.1:0-10333 GCA_964637735.1 uncultured Oscillospiraceae bacterium
TTCAATAACGTTTACTTGGCGTGCGCCAGCTTTTAAAGCGGCTTCACGTACAGCACGGCGTTCCACTTCGGTAACGCCAGACGGAATGCAAATAATAACCCTTGGTTTTGCAAATTTGCTGCCACCTGTTACTTTTTTAATAAATATTTCAAGCATGCTTGCGGTAATGTCAAAGTCAGCAATAACGCCGTCTTTCAATGGGCGAACGGCAACAATTGAGCCAGGCGTACGACCAATGACTTCTTTCGCTTCTTGCCCCACAAACCTTACTGTATCTGTTTTTGTATCGACAGCGACAACCGATGGTTCCCGCATAATAATGCCTTTTCCTTTCATATACACCAGCGTGTTAGCGGTGCCAAGGTCAATTCCAATATCTTTGCTAAACATACATGTTCTCCTTCACTTGCATTACTTTGGGCGCTTGCATACATTGTATATTATACGACACACCATAAAAATGCACAACATAATTTCTCTGTTTTTTTATAAATAATTTAATTCTTTCAACACTTTGTAAAGGTGTGCTACGGGCAGGCCCATAATGTTAAAATAACAGCCTTCTATTTTTGTAACAAACTTTGCCGCCTCACCTTGAATGGCATAACCGCCTGCCTTGTCATACGGTTCGTCGCTTGCAATGTACGTTTCTATTTCTTTTTCTGTAAGTGGCGCAAAGGTCACCGCACTGGTTTCTACAAAATATGTACGGTGCATCTTCTTTTGTACGCACACGCCTGTATGCACAAAATGCGTACTACCACTTAATAGTTGCAACATTTCCCGTGCCTCTTGTAAGTTGTGGGGTTTGCCAAGGGCATTTCCATTTAATTCTACAATTGTATCACAGCCTATCACAACAGCTTCGGGGTTTTGTTTTGCAATATCAAGCGCTTTCACACGTGCTAGTTTTTGCACAAGTAATACAGGGGTTTCGGCTTGTACCTCGCCTTCGTTTACCGAAGACGGCATCACCTCATAGGTAGCCACCACTTTTTGCAACAACTCTTTTCGCCTTGGCGAATTAGATGCCAAAATAAACCGTTCCATTTTCCATTCACGCTTTCTATATCAATATCTTATCTTCTATGGTACATCCACATAGCAATGCCTATGGTAAAAATTTGCGCCACGCTTACGTTAATGGAAAACCCAAACGCAATTTTTACAATCAATAAGTCAAGCACGGCAGGGTTGTTTGCGGCAAAGCCAATAGAGTTTGCATACCCAAGCCATGAAAGAAAAGAAATGCCACTACATACATTCGCAAGTAGTGCACCTAAAATAATACCCGCCAATAAATAAAACCCAAATACAAATGTCTTTTTCAATTCACAAATCTCCTTCTATTGTCTTCCGGTTGAGCCAAACCCGCTCTCGCCACGTGTTGTTTCACTCAGTTCATCACAAACCTCTATTTCAAACGGCAAAATGGGCAAAACGGCCAGCTGGGCAATGCGCTCTCCGTTTTGTATGGTGTATGGCTCGCTTCCCATATTAATAAGCCCTACCTGCACTTCGCCACGGTAATCACTGTCAATTACACCCACCCCGTTTGAAAGGCCAATGCCTTTTTTAATACCAAGCCCACTGCGTGCAAACACAAGGGCAACATAGTTTTCATTTGGTAATTCTATGGCAATTCCTGTCGGAATGAGCGCCCGCTCCATGGGCGCAAGCGTAATACCCTCAGGCTCACAAACGGCACATAAGTCAGCCGCTGCAGCCCCCTGTGTAGCACGCTCAGGTAATTTTGCACCATCTCTCACTTTTTTTACTTTTAAATTCATAGGTTCCTCTTTCTATTTTGTGCCATTACATGGCGCCTTTATAATATAGCCCTCTGGTAAATGACGTTTGGAATGTCTTCCTCTGTTTAAACAATTCCCATGTTTCATTTATTTGTTCTGGTGTTTCTTTTGTAAAATAAAGCGTTACAAAATTACAATGTACTTCTGGCAGTCTATCTCCCATATAAATGGGAATTGGGTTATAAATATGGCTTGCACCATCAGCACAGTGTACAAAAAAGGCTGCGTTTTTGCGGTCGATCAAGTGCCCTTCTTGTTTGCACTCTGCACAACTTATGGCATTTCGCAGGGGGCAAGCACGGGTTAACATAAGTGGCAGGTGCCCATATGCCAATATACCCATTTGCATATCATCGTTTGTTATGCCATTTGCGTTTTGCAAAGAGAGTTCGGGAGATAAGGTTATGCTTTTCAGCCCTAGCGCTGCATACTCTTTTGCGGCAATGTTGTTTGTTATGTTTAGTGTGAACCCACCATACAATTCTGCGTTTTCTACAATGCTTTTTACAAGGGGTATATGCCCGATGTTTCCAATTTCAAAAGCGGTCAACCCTTGCTCTTTCGCATGCAAAACTTGTTTTTGTAACCCCTCTGTACCATCAAACATGGCACGGGGTAATTCTAAAATAGTTTTATGCTGTATTTCTTGTGGTATATTATTTGCTTCTTTTATAGGAAGAATAAACTTCTCAATTTCTTCGTCTTTTAATAACCCCGACGGTATTTGCCCTGCTTTTGCAAACCGCATGCGCACTGTTTGTTGTGTGTGCGGTGCTACCATTTTCTCTTGTGTTTCAATAGCGCTATTCGCAAGGAAGGGAAGTGGTTTATGCGCTTCTCTCATTTGCAATAATTCTT
The DNA here is from genome assembly GCA_964637735.1 of uncultured Oscillospiraceae bacterium. Taxonomy (GTDB): domain Bacteria; phylum Bacillota; class Clostridia; order Oscillospirales; family Ruminococcaceae; genus CAZWXJ01. The sequence goes on from CAZWXJ010000053.1 coordinate 2,670, forward strand.
CCAATGCTGTACTGCGCAGCGCATTGATGGCCGAATTTGCCACGAATAAATTGTTTTCGTTTTGCATGGTGATGTTGCTTGCATAAAAAGGGGTACCGCCTGTTTTGGAAAGGCTTTTTGCATATGCTTCATCATTGTTTTTTTGTGCGGGCTGGGTTTCACAAACAGCTTGTTTTTCTATGGTTTCTTGCTCGGTTTGTGCTGTTAGTAAAAGTGTGTTTTCTTCTATTTTTAAAGTAAAATCAACTGGTACTTTTTGCAATTCTCTTCTATATAGCTCTCGCAATTTTGGCAGTGCTTGCTTGGTGTCTGCCATGTTTTGCTGTGTGCGTACACCAAACATGTTTGCTGAAAGGTCTTTCTCATAAAACCCCGCCGTAAATCCAGAGCGTGAAAATGCGTTTTCTAAAAGTTTTTCGTCAAACGTTTCACCCTGTAATGCGCTTTTGCAAGCGGTTATAGCCGCCGCTACATATTCAGGCGTGCGCATGCGGCCTTCTATTTTTACACAGGCAACACCCATGCTCTCTATTTCTTGCAGGTTTTCAACCAAAGAAAGGTCTTTCAAACTCAGGGCATATTCTTCTTTTTCTGCATGCCCTTCCACCGCAAACGGTAGGCGACAAGTACCCGCACAGCGCCCACGGTTTCCGCTGCGTCCACCCAAAAAAGCACTCATATAACATTGCCCAGACAATGCCATACAAAGTGCCCCGTGTACAAATATTTCCGTTTCTATGCCACAGTTTTTTGTAATGTACTGTACTTTGTCTCTTGGTAGCTCTCTTGCCAAAATAACACGGTGAAAGCCAAGTTCTTTTAGTTGCAATGCGCCCTCTAGCGTGTGCACCGCCATTTGGGTAGAGCCATGTAACTGTAGCCCTGGCGCATGCTGTTTTACCAGTTTTGCCGCCGCCATGTCTTGCACAATCACGGCATCTGCACCAGCCTCACAAACTTCTTGCAGGCTTTGTAAAAAAGCATTTAACTCGCTGTCATACAATAAGGTATTTAATGTTACATTTACTTTCACGTTACGGGCGTGACAAAACTGAACAGCCTGTTTTAGCTCTTCTGCAGTAAAATTACCTGCCCCTTGCCTTGCGTTAAACCCTTGCAACCCGCAATAAATACTGTCCGCCCCGCTAAATACGGCAGCCTCTAACATGCCCGCATTGCCAACAGGGGCTAAAATTTCTGTTTTGCTCAATTTTCTCTGTATCCTCGCAAGCGTTCAATTTCTTTTTGCAGGCGCTCAATTTCTTGTTTTGCACGCACTGCATCTTGCTTCGCTTTCGAAGCATCTTCTAAGTAATTTTTAATCTGCTCACGCATATTGTCAGCGCTTTTGTCAATTTTTTGCATATCGTCTAAATACCCAAGTGCTGTAATAACTGCCGCAGCCGTCATGGTAGCAGAAGGAGATTCTTCTAATATTTTACTCATGTCTTCATCTAACTTTTCAGCAAGGGCTAAAACATAACCTTCATCATCAGTTGCTGTTATTACATAAGGGGACCCGCAAATTTCCAGCTTGATTTTATTACTTGGCATGATATATCGCTCCTTTTTAATGTATCAGTCTTCATCTGTCTCTTATTATAATATATATTTACTTATAAAAAAAGTGTTTCCTGTGCGGTTTTTTATTTCTTTGCATGAATTGTCTATTTTCATATAGTGGCTTTGCGTGTATAATGTTTATATAAGCATGTTATTTTTATGCAGAAAGGAGGGTGCTTATTATGGTATTTATTTGGCTAGCTGTTTTTTTGGTGCTATGCCTAGTAGAAGCCTTTACCACTGCACTTGTTTGCATTTGGTTTATTATTGGTGCCGTTGCCGCATTCATCAGTGCCTTTTTCACCACTTCATTTTTAATACAATTTATTGTTTTTGTTGTTGCGTCAGGCATTGCGCTGGTTTGCACAAAGTCTATTTTGAAAGACAAATTACGCCCTGCCCGCACCCCCACCAACGCTGACCGTGTGCTTGGGCATATTGGTGAGGTGACCACACCCATTACCGCAGACATACCTGGCCGTGTACTGGTTGAAAATGCATCTTGGGCTGCAAAATGCAGTGTACCGCTTACCACAGGTACACACTGCAAAGTAGTTGCCATTGAAGGTGTTACCCTGGTGGTAGAACCTGTTTAATACAACTTATTTTTAGGAGGATGACTGATTATGCAATGGATTTCAATACCTATTATTATTTTATTGGTGCTTGGGCTTATTATTGCCAACATTATTATTGTACCACAGGCAAACGCTTATGTGCTTGAACGGCTTGGCACTTATAGTGACACTTGGCAAGCTGGCGTACATGTGAGACTCCCTTTTATTGACCGCATTGCCAAACGCATTTCTTTGAAAGAACAAGTGGCAGACTTTCGCCCACAACCTGTTATTACCAAAGACAATGTTACCATGCAAATTGACACTGTTGTTTACTTTCAAATTACTGACCCAAAACTATATACCTACGGTGTTGAACACCCTTTGGCCGCCATTGAAAACCTTTGCGCCACTACCTTGCGTAACATTATTGGTGAGCTTGAGCTTGACCAAACCCTCACCTCACGTGATACCATCAATGGGCAAATTACCACCATTCTTGACATTGCCACTGACCCTTGGGGCATTAAGGTAAACCGTGTGGAACTGAAAAATATTATTCCACCGTCAGAAATTCAAGATGCAATGGAAAAACAAATGAAAGCAGAACGCCAACGCCGTGAAAGCATTTTACGTGCGGAAGGTGAAAAACGCAGTAACATTTTGGTTGCCGAAGGTGAAAACGAAGCTGCCATTTTACGTGCAGACGCTGTGCGTGAACAGCGCATTCGGGAAGCACAGGGTGAAGCAGAAGCCATTATGTTGGTGCAACAAGCCTTGGCTGACAGTATTAAACTGTTAAACGAAGCCGCCCCGACTGACAAAGTGCTTGCCCTAAAAAGCCTTGAAGCCCTTGCCAAAGTGGCTGATGGAAAAGCAACCAAACTTATTATTCCAAGTGAAATTCAAAACCTAGCAGGGCTGGCTGCCAGCTTGAAAGAGGTTACAACTGACCTTGCTACAGAGCCTACTTTCCCAGTTGCAACCCCTGTTGAAAACGCTTAATTTTTCAAACACAATAAAAAAACACCTTGCGGTTTCGCATGGTGTTTTTTATTTGCCTGTCTTTATGCTTTATAATTCTGTGAAAGAAACCAATGTCATGTTGCCATTTGCATCCATTTCAACAACTGCAAAAGGTTCACTTGTGGTGCCTGCCGCCGTGCCTTGTGGGTAAAAGTTAAAACGGTAGGTGTCACTTTCTAAACTGCCTGCAACTTTTTGTGCAAGGGCTATTACATCATACTTCGAAACAGGTTTTGTGTCAGAATCTTCAACCAGTACAAACACGGTGCTTTGGCTTTGCCCATTTACAGTTGCTTTTGCCGTTACTTGAAAGCTATAATAATGGTGTTGTTCATACCCAGCGGGCAAGGTAATTTCTTGTGGTTCAGGCAACTCATTTACAATGCCTTCTTTTGCATCTTCGTATTCTTCTTGCGCTTCTGATGCTATTTCGTCTACTGAATTATCAAGTTCGCTTTGTCCTTCAGTTTCACTATTATCTGTAACACTTTGGCTACTTTCTTCCTGAGATACTTCTTCAGAAGAATCGTCTTTTCCGCAGCTTACCAGCACTGTAAATGCCATTGCAACTGCTAAAATTGCCGTTAATTTTCTATACTTCAATGTGAACAACCTCTTTTCTTGTATTTATGCTTTCTCTATAGAAAACGCCTTGCAACGTCTTCTGCCTTCAGTATACCATATAACGAAATATAAAAATGTTTCATCTTGGTAACGAATGGCTACATTTTTATAACAATGTTACCTCTGCTTGCTTTGCAGGTATTAGGTTTATTTTTGCCGCCGCAGGTAAAATGAGTTTGAAAAACAAATACAAAACACCTACTTCAACAGGTAATAGTAAGATGTTTTTGGTAACGCTTTGTACAAAATAGTAGTAATAGCCTTTGCTGTATAATATAGCACTCCACAAACTGCCAAGCGCCACGTTTACCCCTAAGCTTACCACCGCTTTGCACAAAGCAAGGCGCACCATTGAAATGGGGCGTTTGTATAAAAATATGCCATATACAAAAGCCCCCACCATGGCAGACACTGTGTACCCAAAAAAGAATGCGCCGCTAGGGAAAAGCAGTACCCCTAAAATATCTGCCCCAAACCCAATAGCCAGCGCCATAACTGGCCCACAAACAAGCCCACCAAAAGCTGTTACAAAAAAATGAAAATAAATTCTCAAGTTCGGGCCAACTGGTATGAATATACCCGCTAACGCTACCCGCATGGCAATTACCAAAGCGGCAAATACCACCTTGCGCAGGTTTTTCATTTCTGAAAATGCACTTACCCAATATTGCTTTTGGTATGGGTGCATTAAATCATTCTTATTTTGCATAAAAATACCTCCTTTTTGCAAATCAAATCCATGCAGCAAAAAGAAGGATAACCCTTTTGTATGCCACAGCGGGATGCGAACACTGTACCGCAAGCAAAATGAAAGCGTTGCTTTCATTCGGCTTTTCGTCCGTTTGACAACTCCCCGTTCAAACGGCACTTAACGCACGGCGTCCTACTCTGTTTTTATTTATTATACACGGGCTTTCACCGCTATACAATATAAAATATATTTTATCAAGGCTTCTATCTTCGGCACGTTTATTCTTTTTCAAACGTGCGCTTGTACAAAAAGGCGTTGCCCTGTTTGCCCGCTTTTTGTATCACCGCTAAATCTTGCAACACATAAGAAGCTCTGCTTACAATGCGCCCACTTCTTTTAATGGCTTTCCCATACTCTTTCAAGGTAAACACATCTGGCAAACTTTGGGGTACAAAGGTATAAAAATCTTCTTTTTTACAAAAATCTTTCTCTTCTACCAAACGTATTGGCATACGTTCCATACGGTGCGAGCCTCGTTTCCCGTCTTTACTCCAGCCGTCTTGCAGGCGGTATTCTTCCACTTCTAGCATCAGTATTTTTATATTGAAATTTGCATCATTCAAAAAAGGGCGAATGCGGTATAGCTCCAACAAAATGTCATACGCTTGCCCCGTTTTGGTTGATTTACGTCTTTGTGAAACCTGCCCTGTAACTGGGTTCACCCAACATACCCACTTTATGTGGGGTACAGGGTACACCACTGTTACTTTGTGGTTTGGCAAAAAGGCACTTAGCTTTGCATTTAGTTTTTCAAACCCTGCTGTTTGCACTTCAAAAATGCCATCTTCGTTGCATATATCTGCCACAAAGCGGTCTATTTTCACTTCACGGTTTTGCGGGTCTTGCTCTAAATATTGTTTGATGGTTGCATGCAGGCTTTTTTCACCGAGCGTGCCGATGCCGCTGTCAGCCGCCAGTTCTTCATATGTTTTTATGAAACGCACATTGTTTTCTTCCTGCATAACATTGCCTTTCTTTTCATTTCTTTCATAATTACCCACGCAGCGCTTTTCTTCTTTGCTTATAGTCAGGCATCAACCGTTCCATTTCCGCATGAAAGCCCTTTTGGTGGTCTGGGTGTTTAAAATGCACCAGTTCATGTACCACCACATATTCTTGCAGTTCATAGGGCTTTGCAAAAAGCCTTTTGTTCAACACAATTTTGTTTTTGGTAGGGTAGCAAACACCCCACTTGCTTTTCATTTCTTTTACAAAAAGCTGCGGCGTTTGCGGCACATAATGCTTTACAGCGGGTAGCCACTGCGCCATTATTTCGGTAAATGCTTGCAAGCATTCCTCGTTTGAAATATTGCTTACATCCTCTTCTGTTTCTTGCTTTGCTAACATTGTTTGTTGTGCGTTTTTAATCCATGTGGCTTTTTCAGCAACAAATTTGTCTATTACTGCAAGTGGCATACGCTTTGGCGCAGAAACCGAAACAGTGCCATCCTTCGCAACCCGCAAATTTATGTTTTTCACTTTTTTAGCTGTGTAATTGTATGTAATACCTTCTACTTGCCGCTCTATTTTCTTCGCCACACTTTCTTTTGCATCTTGCGCTTCTTTCGTTTATTATATCATATATAAAATCAATTTAAATGTATGCTATACTATAAAAAATATGTAAAAAGGAGCGTTTTATGAAAGACCCATCTACTTCTGACACGCCTTGCCTTTCAAGGCAACCTTTCTCATTTGAAAAACTGCTCTCTTGCTTATTTTACTTTACTAGTTTTGTTTTGTTTTTATACATAACCATATGCGTTTGGTTAAACACAGGGAACCCCATTTTATTTGGAGTAGGTGCCTTTATTTACCTCTTGTTTTTTATAGGGCTATATTATATTGCTTCCCCTTTTGTTGATGGGCTTTCTCGCAAAACATTTACCTATACTATGGCCGTTTTATTCATTTTCTTTTTTCTTTCTCATCTGTATATTGCATGGAATATGCGATATTCTATCACTCATGATACTGCCATTGTTTTTTCTTCTATCCCATCTTTTATGGTCGGAGAAGTCGTTACCTCAAATGATCACTTTGTGATGTATCCAAATAATATTGGTTTACTGGTGTTACTAGGGCTTACTTATAAAATTGCTTCTCTTTTTGGCATTGCCATAGGAAGTTACTGGGAGCAATTACCTGGCATGCTATTAAATATATTGTTGTTGACAATTACTGTTCTTTTTATATGTAAATTTGTTTTTTTAATATGGAAAAAACAATCTGCTGTTTTACTGGCTTATATTGTATGCTTTGCCTTTTTGCCTTTTTTCTTATGGGCGCCTAACTTTTATACTTCTTCCATTTCTTTGCCTTTTCCTGTTGTCTCTGCATATTTTTTTCTGTGCTTTTTGCAGGCAGATGATAAAAAAAGACAGTACTTTTACCTTATTGTTTCTGCCGTAATTGTTTGCCTTGGTTTTATTATGAAGGGCACTGTTGCTGTTTGCCTTGTCGCTTTTTTAGTTACTTTGTTGCTTCACAAAGGCTTTTCTTTTAAAAAACGCACCTTGTTTGCTTTGGTTTTTACGCTTGTTTTTTCCGTAAGTTATATGGGTTTTCACACTTGGTACAAGCATAGCTCTTCTTTTGATTTTTCTTATCAAGACACTTATGGTCAGCCTCTTGAAGTTTGGCTTGTGTTTGGTGCGCAGGGAACTGGTGCGTGGAATGGTGATGTGCGAGCCGAAATTATGGCAGAAAAAACAGTTGCCGCCCGAGAAATATTGGCAAGGTCTATTATAAAAGAAACATACGCTGCATATACACCAAGCAGTTACTTTACCTTTTGGTCAAACAAAATGGTGCGCACCTGGGGTGACGGCAAGTTTGGATCGCAAGAAATGCTGACGCACCCCCTTTCTGTAAACTTTACCCAGTACTTTGTTTTCGAGCAATTCTTTCCTTACAAAATACTTTCTGCACATGGGCAATTTTATCTTCTTATGCTTTATATTTCTTTTGTTTGTTTACTTGGTTACAACATAAAATACCGCAAAAACAGTTTTACCTTTTTGCTCTCCATCAATTTATTTGGGCTTCTTTTCTTTTTAACTTTCTGGGAAGCTTGGCCATCTTATATTTTATCGTTCACGCCTTTTTTACTACTTGCATTTGTTTGGTTTATTATGCAAACA
>CAZWXJ010000054.1:0-2057 GCA_964637735.1 uncultured Oscillospiraceae bacterium
TTGCTTGATGATGTGCTAAGTGAGCTTGACACCCACCGCCAGCACTACTTATTGAATGATTTGACGGGCGGGCAAGTAATGATAACAAGCTGTGAAACAGATATTTTTGCAAACCACAGCGGCAAAACGTATGAAATAGAAAACGGTGCACTGAAAGTGTAGGAAAATATGTATTTACACGTTGGGCAAAACCAAATTATAAAAAATAAAGAAGTAATTGGCGTTTTTGACATTGATACATGCTCTATTTCGCCACGCACAAGGCTTTTTTTCAAAAAAAGCGAAGATGCAAAAAAGGTCGTGAACGTGTCTTTCGAGCTACCAAAAAGCTTTGTGGTAACCGACAGCACAGAAAAAAGCGTTTTTATTTCACAACTTTCCACAGCAACTTTGAAAAAAAGATGGGATGATTCTTCCCTTTTACAAATAGATGAGAAATAACAATTTATATTGATTTGATATAGAAATAAAGCTTGGAGGACGGCAAAAGAATGGCAGAAGAAAAAATTGAACAGATAGAAGAATTGGAAACAGACTTTGAGTCCAAGGTGGAAGGCAGTTATGACGGTTCGCAAATTCAGGTATTAGAAGGGCTTGAGGCGGTTCGAAAACGCCCAGGTATGTACATTGGTTCAACAGGGCCAAAAGGGCTTCACCACTTGGTTTACGAAATTGTTGACAATGCGATTGACGAAGCACTTGCTGGCTATTGTGACCATATTGAAGTGAGCATTTTAAAAGATAATATCATCCGCGTGTCTGACAATGGGCGCGGTATTCCTGTTGATATTCAGCCAAAACTGGGCATACCTGCGGTTACTGTTGTTTATACTGTGCTGCATGCAGGTGGTAAATTCGGCGGAGAAGACTCGGGCTATAAAGTAGCAGGTGGTTTGCACGGTGTTGGTGCAAGCGTTGTAAATGCCCTGTCTGAATGGCTTGAAGTACGTGTGCGCCGTGATGGATTTGAATATAAACAAAGCTTTAAACGTGGCATCCCTGACGGAGACCTTGAAAAAATAGGTCCATCTACCGAAGATGGTACAACCGTTACCTTTAAGCCAGACCCTGAAATGTTTGAAGAGTTGCATTATGACTATGACGTTCTGCTTACCCGCTTGCGTGAAGAAGCCTTTTTGAATGCGGGGGTACGCATTACATTAACAGATGAACGGGAAGCAGACGTAGTGCAAGAGAGCATGTGCTATGAAGGTGGTATTCGTAGCTTCGTAGAACACATTCATAATACACGTCAATCAACCGTGTTGCACCCAAATGTAATACACCTAAAAGGGCAGGCAAATGGTTCAGTGGCTGAAGTAGCTATGCAATATAATGACAGTTATAATGAACTGCTGCTTTCATTTGCAAACAACGTAAACACGCCTGATGGCGGTACCCATGAACAAGGGTTTAAAACCGCTGTTACCCGTGTGTTTAATGACTTTGGGCGTGAAAAAGGCTATTTGAAAGAAAAAGATGATAACCTACAAGGAAACGACGTACGTGAAGGGCTTACCACCGTTATTAGCGTGAAGTTAATGGACGCCCAGTTTGAAGGGCAAACCAAAGCAAAACTTGGCAATACTGAAATTCGTGGGCTTGTAGAAAGCATGGTTTACGAAAAATTAAAAGAATTTTTTGAAGAAAACCCAGGCGTGGCAAAAGCCATTTATGAAAAAGCACTTAACGCTGCCCGTGCACGGGAAGCTGCCAAAAAAGCAAGAGAACTTGTACGCAGAAAGTCGGCCCTCGAAAGCAGCCGTATGCCTGGTAAACTGGCTGACTGCCGTGAAAAAGACCCTTCCAAAACAGAAATTTACATCGTGGAAGGTGACTCTGCGGGAGGTTCTGCCAAAATGGGCAGAGACAGTAACATTCAAGCTATTTTGCCATTATGGGGTAAAATGTTGAACGTTGAAAAAGCAAGAATTGACAAAGTATTTGGCAATGAAAAAATGATGCCTGTTGTAACGGCACTTGGCTGCGGCATTGGTGAAGATTTTGACCTCTCTCGCCTGCGGTACCACAAAGTGTTTATTATGGCCGACGCCGAC
>CAZWXJ010000054.1:2067-9924 GCA_964637735.1 uncultured Oscillospiraceae bacterium
CTTTGTTGTTAACTTTCTTTTTCCGCTTTATGCGCCCCTTGCTAGAAGCAGGGCATGTTTATATTGCACAGCCTCCTCTTTTTAGGCTTGTGAAAGGGAAAGACGTTCGCTACGCTTATTCTGATGATGAAATGGCTGAACTGTCTCAACAAATGGGGCAACCCAAAATTAACCGCTACAAAGGTCTTGGTGAAATGAACCCTGAACAATTATGGGAAACCACCATGAACCCCGACAATAGAGTGATTGTACAAATCAGTGTGGAAGATGCTGCGATTGCGGACGAAACCTTTACCATTTTAATGGGAGACAAAGTAGCACCCCGCAAAGAGTTTATTGAACAGAATGCAAAATATGTAAAGAATTTGGATATTTAATTTTATTATTGCTACTGAAAATAATAAAAGGGTAAAGAAGGATGGGAAACATGACGGAAGATCAAATTTTTAATGACGGCAATAGCAAACTGATTGTACGTGACATAGAAAAAGAGATGAAGGACGCCTTTCTTGACTATTCCATGTCAGTTATCGTCAGCCGTGCCCTGCCAGATGTGAGAGACGGTTTAAAACCTGTACACAGACGTATTTTATATACCATGTATGAACGTGGAAACGACCCAGGGCACCCTTACAGAAAAAGTGCTGACACAGTTGGTGCTGTACTAGGGTCTTATCACCCACACGGAGACAGCAGTGTTTACGATGCCATGGTGCGTTTGGCGCAAGACTTTTCTATGCGCTACCCCTTGGTAGATGGGCAAGGTAACTTTGGTTCAGTAGATGGAGACCCCCCTGCTGCCTACCGTTACACAGAGGCCCGCATGAGCAAAATTGCAGTAGATTTGTTGACTGACCTCGACAAAGAAACTGTTGACTTCATGCCGAACTTTGATGAACAAAAACAAGAACCAACCGTTATGCCAAGCCGTTTGCCAAACCTATTGGTAAATGGGTCTACGGGTATTGCCGTTGGTATGGCTACCAATATACCCCCGCACAACCTTTGTGAAGTAATAGATGCCATTGTGTATTTAATTGACAATAAAGAAGCCGAAGTGGCTGATTTGATGGAATACATCAAAGGGCCTGACTTCCCTACTGGCGGCATTATTATGGGCTGGAGTGGTATTCGTTCTGCTTATGCAACAGGCAGAGGCAAAATTATTTTACGTGGCCGTGCCGAAGTAGAAGAAACCAAAAACGGGCGCTATAACATTATTATTACCGAAATTCCGTATATGGTAAATAAATCTCGCCTGCTGGAAAGCATTGCAGACCTTGTAAAAGACAAACGCATTGAAGGTATTTCTGATTTGAACGATGAGTCAAACCGTGAAGGTATGCGCATTGTTGTAGAAATAAAAAGAGATGCCAACCCACAAGTGGTGTTAAACCAGCTGTACCAGTTCACCCAACTGCAAGACACGGTTGGTGCCATTATGCTTGCCCTTGATAAAGGCGAGCCAAAGGTTATGACATTGAAAACCATGCTTGAAAAGTATATCGAACATCAAGATGATGTTATTCGCCGCCGTACCGCGTATGACCTGAAAAAAGCAATGGACCGTGCCCATATTTTAGAAGGGTTACAACGCGCCATTGATATTGTAGATGACATTATTGCTACCATTCGGGCAACAAAAGGTGGGCAAGCAGAAGCCAAAAAAGCCATTATGGAAAAATATGACTTTGATGACCCGCAAGCAAGCGCCATTGTTGCCTTCCGTTTGGGGCAGTTGGCAGGGCTTGAAATTGAAAAAATAATGACAGAATTAAAAGATTTGCAAGGAAAAATTAAAAACTGGCAAGACATTTTGGCAGACGATGAAAAAGTGCTTGCCATTGTAAAAGAAGAACTTGCAGAAATTCGCAAAAAATATGGCGATGAACGCCGCACTGAAATACAGTCTGTCAGCGGCGAGGTGGATGTAGAAGACCTCATTCCGGAAGAGGAATGTGTTTATACTCTTACCCATGCAGGCTATGTAAAACGCCAACCGACGGACGTTTACACAGCGCAAAAACGCGGTGGGCGTGGTATAACAGGGCTTTCTTACAAAGACGAAGACTTTGTTACCGAGCTGTTTACTGCCTCTTCACATGATTATATTATGTTTATAACAAACCTTGGGCGAGTATATAAAATAAAAGGCTATGAAGTACAAGAAGCCAGCAGAACCGCCCGTGGCGGAAATGTGGCAAACCTTGTTCCGTTAATGGACGAAGAAAAGGTAACCGCCATGCTGTATGTAGGCAAAAACGGCTTTGATGAAGAAGGCTATTTGACCATGATTACCCGCAACGGGATCATCAAACGTACCGACATTTCAGCCTATAAAAACATTCGCAAAACAGGCATGATAGCCATTACCATGGACGAAGGCGATGAACTAGCCTGGTCTCATATTACCTCTGGTAAAGATGACTTGATTGTTGTTACACAAAATGGGATGTCTATTCGCTTTAATGAAACCGACGCCCGTGCCGTTGGCAGAACAGCCCGTGGGGTGAAATCTATTACTCTGCAGGGAGATGACAGCATTATTGGCATGGCTGTTGTAGAAGAAGGTGCTACCTTGCTTACCGTTAGTGAAGAAGGCAAAGGGCGCCGTACCCCGCTTGAAAACTACCGCACACAAAACCGTGGTGGTAAGGGTGTACGCAACTACACCAAGGGCATAAAAGTAGCAGGTGCCGTTTCAGTACAAGATGAAGATGACGTAATTCTTATTTCTATGGATGGTATCATCATTCGTATGCATGCCGAAGATATTGCAACACAAAGCCGTTATGGCAGCGGTGTACGTGTGATGCGCCTTGGCGAAGGAGACAGAACGGTTATGGTTTCCCGTGCTGAACGTGCTGATGATGAAGAAACAGCAAAACCATTAGAAGAGCCCAGTGAAGACCCTGGCGAACCAGCAGAAACAGAAGAATAAATAAAAAGCAGTGGTTTTTTCCACTGCTTTTCTTTTTGGTTTGTTAAGGTTGTTTTTATAGTTTCTTTTCGGTCTGTTAAGGGTTCTATTTATAATATGCCTGTGTGTTCCAGTAATATTTTCAAGCCGATTAGCACCAAGATAACCCCGCCAGCAATTTCGGCAACGTTTTTAAATTTAGCACCACATAGGTTTCCTATTTTTAGGCCAGCAGCAGCCAGTATAAAGGTAACTACCCCTATGAAAGACACTGCCCACACAATGTTTACTTGTAAAAATGCAAAGCTTACCCCAACTGCCAGTGCATCTATACTAGTTGCTACCGCCATGGGCAGCATAACACTAGCTGAAAGGTCTGCTTCTTCTGTAGGGTCGAAGCATGCGTCGTCTTTCTTCAGGCTGTCAATTATCATTTTCCCGCCGATAATGGCAAGCAGAATGAATGCAATCCAGTGGTCAAACGCTGTAATATACGGTGCAAATTGCGAGCCGAAATAATACCCTATAAGTGGCATAATGGCTTGAAAGCCGCCAAAATAAAGCCCGACAATAACACTTTTTTTCAAGGTAGCTTTTTGCATGCTTAAACCTTTGCATATGGCCACAGCAAAAGCGTCCATCGAAAGGCCTACGGCAATGAAAAACAATTCTGGTATACTCAAAATAAATAATCCCCTTTATCTTTTCAATAAAAAAACCACATATAGCATGCGTTTGCATTTGCTATACATGGTGTGCATTCATGCATAACAAATAGGCCTGTTATACATGAGTCTCGTTATTTAAGGCAAACCAGGCTTTCCCTTTTTCAAAGGAAACAAATAGTGTAATACACCATTTTTACCATTATGTTGACTTGCCACGCTTTTGCCTTTCGGCAGGTTGCGCCAACTACTCCCCCATGGGGTACAATATATGGTTTTCGTATAGGTAGTTTATCATGCAGTCTTTTTGTTGGTCAATGCTAACACGGTTCATATATAGTAAACTTACGCTTACTATATTTAACTTATCAACAGTGAACAACTGTTTAAATATTGTTGAAACAAAACAAAGCATGGCATATTGGTTTTTTCTCGAAAATCATAGCGCTATTTGCGGGTTTTATGCTTGCTGCAAAGAAAAGTGATGCTAAAAATAAACATTGCAATTTGCCCCTGTTTTGCCTGTGAGAGAAGATTTTTCATTATTTTATTATTTTTGCACTTAAAACAATGAAGATTTGGCAATATCTTGCAGATAAAGGCTTTTCTGCTTTTACTCATTATTACAATTAGTTAAATGTTGTAAAAATTATACGCTTTGCATTAGAATAGTAGATTTTTCTTATATTCTATCTACCAAGGTTTTACAAGATTATTTTTAAATAAGCATTTTCGGTTTTCAAATAGAAACACCTGCGTGGCAGTTCTCTTTTTTATAAAATAAGCATGCAAAAGTATTTTTCTTTTGCATGCTTAAATGGGTTTTCCCTTTTCGGTTTGTGAAGGTTCTTCAAAATGCGGTTTGCTTTGCGGTTTATGTGGTCTACCTTTTATGTTCTTTTTCTGTTTTGCTTTTGGGTTTCTTCTTTTTACTTTTCATACGCTTTTGTTATTGGTTTGTGTCTGCCAAAATGGGGTTGCTTTTTTCGCTATTTTTTGTCTTTCTATTAGCTACATTTTCTCAATTCTTCTTTGGGTTTGTGTATACATTTATGCATTATATTTATGCAACATAGCTAAATGTATACGAATGTATAAAAATTCATGCAGTGAATAAATATGCAAATCGAAAAATGAGAGTGAATACAAAATGTATATTTTCAAGTTGTTAATTAGAACAAACCCTGCTCTAATGCGTGTTTCAGCCGCATAACACCTACAACGGTTTTACCGTCTTTTATGTCTCCTGCCAAACATTTTTCTGCAAGAATATGCAGTGGCATGGTTTCGGCGTTTAAAAATTCATCATCATCAAGGTGCTGCTGTGTCATGGTTAAGTTCTTTGCGCCGTATAAATAAATCACTTCATCACAGTAACCACAGGTGGGGTAAAAGGTGCCTAGGTTAATAAATTCACTGGCTATCACACCAGCTTCTTCGGCAAGCTCCCTTTTCGCAGCTTCAAAAGGGTCTTCCCCTTTTTCAAGCTTTCCAGCAGGTAATTCAAGCAGTTCTTCCCCGTAGGCATAGCGGTATTGGTTTACTACAAACACATTGCCGTTTTCATCAAGGGCGGCAATACAGGCGCCTCCGTTATGGTGCACAATTTCTCTTTTAGAGGTATGCCCGTTTTCAAGTTCAACGGTGTCTACCGTTACGGTAATTACCTTTCCTTCAAATACGGTGGTTTGTTGCAAGGTGGTCTCAAAGTGTTTCATGTATAGCAGTCTCCTCAGTTTCTTGGGTGCATAATACTTTTAAAATGCGGCGCTCACCTGTTTCTTGCACACGAAACAGCACCCCGCCATAGCGTATTTCAGGGTGTTCCCCGTTTTCGGGTATGCGTCCTAGTTTTTCAATAATCAACCCGCCGATGGACTCAAAGTCTTCCTCTTCAAACTCTTCGGGTACGGGTAGGCTAAAAATGTCAAAAATGTCTTCTATATCAACAGTGGCATCACACAGGTAAACACCATCACTTATTTCGTGAATCAAATCATCTTCATCGTCAAATTCATCTTGCATGTCGCCTACAATTTCTTCCAAAATATCTTCCATGGTTACAAGGCCGCTGGTGCCACCGTATTCATCAACAACAATGGCTATTTGGGTATGTTTTTTCTTAAATTCCGTCAATAGTTCACGGGCTTTTGCCGCTTCTGGGGTGTACATAACACCACGCACAAATTCACCCGCCATTTTTTCACGGCCGGCAACGTCATCAAGCAAAACAAACAGGTCTTTCACATACACCATACCCAGCACGTCATCAAGCGTTTTGCGGTACACAGGAAGGCGAGATACTCCCTCTTCCATAGAAAGGCGAATGGCCTCAATAATAGGTGTGTTTTCCTCTATGGCAACAATGTCGGTGCGGTGGGTCATGGCATCGCCTGCTGTAATGTCATCTAGTTCAAAAATGTTGGTAATCATTTCTTTTTGGTTTTCGTCAATAAAGTCTTGTTCTTCGGCGGTGTCTACAATCGAAAGCACGTCTTCCTCTGTAAAGTCTGGCGGGGTGGTGCCTTTGCCAAGCGTTACAAGCAGGTAAGAAGGCAGTGAAATAAGCAGCCCTACACTTACCCCCACAATTTTTGCCAAAAACCCAAACACAGGGTATAAATATTTGTTAAAAAACGCAGAGTATAAATACCCAAGGGTAAATGGAAACAAAAGTCCAAAGGCAAGGTATGCTAAAATAAGCGCCCCTTCTGCAAAAACAGAAACACCTAACTGAAAAGAAGCGTAACAAAAAAGCCCCCCCGCAGCGATAATGAACAAAAGCGCACCGATATTCCTATCAGAAAAGCCAGATTTGGCACGCCGCACACGTTCACTTTCAAGCCGCAAAGAAGCAGATAAAAATACACACATCAAAAAACTTAAAACAAAAGCGCTCAAGATGAGCACAATAGGTCGGGCAGGGTCAGGCATAGGTGAAACTCCTTCATTTAATAATGTCAATAAATATAATAGTTATTACAGCAAATAATATAGTATTTGTAAATTGATGTCAAATAGTAGGGAAATTTGCACAAAATTGTAAAAGTATTGTAAAAAGCCACTATTTCATATTTACTTAACTGCAGATTGATGTTAAAATAACAATGTAAAAAGTAAAGCAGTGCCTTCATTATTTGCAAGAAATAATGAAGGCTAATGCTGTGCTAATAAAGGGAGGATCAGAAATGGCAAGAGTAAGAAAGTCGATGGACGGTAATACCGCCGCCGCTTACGTGAGCTATGCGTTCACCGAAGTAGCCGGCATTTACCCAATTACCCCGTCTTCTAACATGGCTGAAATGACCGACGCATGGGCAGCAGCCGGCCAAAAAAACATTTTTGGCAGAGAAGTAAACGTAATGGAAATGCAATCAGAGGCTGGCGCAGCCGGCACCGTACACGGTTCACTAGCAACAGGAGCGCTTACTACAACTTACACCGCTTCACAAGGTCTTTTACTAATGATTCCAAACATGTACAAAATTGCAGGCGAATTATTGCCAGGTGTTATTCACTGTTCAGCACGTGCAGTAGCATCTCACGCACTTAGCATTTTCGGAGATCACTCAGACATTTATGCATGTCGTCAAACAGGGTTTGCTATGCTTGCAGCAAGCAACCCACAAGAAGTTATGGACCTTGGCGCAGTAGCACATATGGCTGCTATTGAAGGCAAAGTTCCATTCCTACATTTCTTTGACGGTTTCCGTACATCTCACGAAATTCAAAAAATTGAACAGTGGGACTATGAAGACCTAAACGAAATGGTAAACCATGACGCAATTGATGCTTTCCGCAAAAATGCGCTGAACCCAGAACGCCCTGTACTGCGTGGTACAGCTGAAAACCCAGACATTTTCTTCCAAGCACGTGAAGCTTCTAACCCATACTACAATGCGCTTCCTGCAGTTGTTGAAAAATACATGGGCAAAGTAAATGAAAAAGCTGGCACAGACTATTCATTCTTCAACTATTACGGCGCACCAGACGCAGAACAAGTCATTATTGCAATGGGTTCTGTTATAGACGTAATTGAAGAAGTAGTTGACTATAAAATAGCAGCAGGCGAAAAAGTTGGCGTTATCAAAGTTCGTTTGTATCGCCCATTCGTTGCTGAAAAGCTACTGGAAGCCATTCCAAAAACAGTAAAAAGCATTGCTGTTATGGACAGAACAAAAGAACCAGGCGCACTTGGTGAACCTTTATACCTTGACGTTGTAACTGCCCTTCGCCAGCTTGGCTGGGCTGGCACCATTGTTGGTGGTCGTT
>CAZWXJ010000055.1:0-4219 GCA_964637735.1 uncultured Oscillospiraceae bacterium
CTGACCACGCAGCCCCCTTGCAAATTTGCAAAAACCAAGCCATCATTCAGTACAACTTATTGAAAGACACTGACAACTACCCGCAAGGTTTCTATAACTACAAATAAGCTGCTTTCTATCATTGTAATCATCAACAAAACCCCAAACCTTGCACGCAAGGCTTCGGGGTTTTGTTTGTTATATTGTACATCTATTAGTTCTACGATATAATAAAGAATAGTTATGTTTTCAGCAATTCTACAACTATGAATAGAGGTGATGTTATGCTTGGCGCAATCATAGGAGATATCGTTGGTTCTCGTTTTGAATTTAACAACATCAAAACAAAAGACTTTACATTTTTTCATGACAGATGCGAATGCACAGATGATAGCATTATGACACTTGCTATTGCAAAAGCAATACTGGAAAAGAATGAAAATAACAATTTAGGAGACCTCGCTACGCACTACATGCACGAAATTGGCAGACCATACCCGAACTGTGGCTATGGCGGTATGTTTCGCCAGTGGATGTATTCAGACATGAATGAGCCCTATAACAGCTTTGGAAATGGCGCCGCTATGCGTGTTTCACCTTGTGGGTTTGCAGCAAAAAGCCTTGAAGAGGCAAAGGCACTTTCCCGTGCTGTAACAGAAGTCACTCATAACCACCCAGAAGGCATAAAAGGTGCCGAAGCAACAGTCGTGTGCATCTATTTAGCACGCACAGGAAAATCTATCGCTGAAATATGTGCGTATGTGAATGAACATTATTACCCCATGCACTTCACGCTTGATGAAATTCGAGACAGCTACCAGTTCAATGAAACATGCCAAGACACTGTACCGCAAGCCATCATGGCTTTTCTTGAATCAACCAGCTTTGAAGATGCTATTCGAAACGGCATTTCCATTGGAGGAGACAGTGACACCCTTGCAGCCATTACAGGCGGCATTGCCG
This sequence comes from uncultured Oscillospiraceae bacterium, assembly GCA_964637735.1. Taxonomy (GTDB): domain Bacteria; phylum Bacillota; class Clostridia; order Oscillospirales; family Ruminococcaceae; genus CAZWXJ01. Next base: position 943 of record CAZWXJ010000055.1, read on the forward strand.
AAGCTTACTACGGCATACCTGATGACCTGAGAGAAAAAGCACTTACTTATATTGACACCCCGCTTTTGCAAATATTGCATGATTTTGAAAATGCTTACCCTTTTGCAAAAAGTTGCAAATAAACACTGCAATATTGTTCATGCAAGCCTTTGTATTTTTCTTGAAGAAAACATGATTTTATACTATACTACACATGTATATACTTCAATTTTTTAAAAATTGAAATAAAAACAGAAGGGTGAAGCAATATGTTAATTGAAAGTGTATTCTGGAAAGTTTCTGATAAACAGCAACTTTTAGGAAATCTCATCATCGAAGGGGACAGCGTCATCTTCGCAAACAAAGACACCGAATATGCGCCTGGCACCGTACGTGTGATGACAAAAACCCAGCGCAACCAAGAAAGAGTGGGTAAGCTTTTTGGCAAATTGGTTAAAAACGTTGCCAATGTACAAGAAGATTTTAGCATCGCAAAATCAGACATAACAGATCTGTCAGTAACCAATAACCAAGTGCCAGATTATGACATGAAAGGGAAAGCCATCCCTGGAAAATTTCACTATTCAAATGTTATCCAGTTCAATGCGGGCGGGCAATCTTATTTTCTATCCGTTTCCTCACCAGATGCAGAATTTGCTGCAGAGCTTGAAAAAAACTTAAAATAAAGCAACGCAATGGAAACAAACGTAAGTGATATTACGGCAGTGGGCTTTGCCTATTGCCGTATTTCATCGGTAGTTTGTATGGGTACACTATTTGCATAAAACATTATAAACCAGTTTATATTCAACGGAGGTCTCAATGAAACACACAAAAAGAATGGGTATATTTTTCAGTTTTCTTGTAATTTGCTTTCTTTGCACCGCATGCACACCTACAGAAAATGAAGGCAGCACAAGCGAAGGCAATAATACTTCACAACCAACAGGTAGCGGCACCATGCAAAGCTACATTACACTGCAAAATGACGCCATAGAAGCAGGTAGTGGCGTGCGTGTGGAAGGAAACATCGCAACGGTTATTTCAGGGGGCACCTATGAAGTAACAGGCGCGCTTGAAAACGGGCAAATTATTGTAGACACAACCGGCGTTGTAACACTTGTTTTGAAGAGTGCAAGTATTACCTGTGCCAATGCACCACCTTTGTACATAAAAGCGGCAGCAAGTGTAACGGTTACCTTGGCAAGCGGCACAGAAAATACACTTTCAGACGGGGCAAACTATGCTGACATAAGCACCACTGCACCAGACGCCACCCTTTTTTCAAAGGTAGATTTGATTATAAATGGAAGCGGAAGCTTGCAGGTAAATGCGAATTTTAAAGACGGTATTGCCAGCCGAGATGCCCTGTTAATAGAAAGCGGAAACGTAACCGTTTATGCGGTAAACCATGGTATAAAAGGGAAAGACTTTTTGCAAATTGATGGCGGTACGCTAATTGTAGAAGCAGCGCAAGATGGCTTAAAAGCAACCAATGACAAAAATGCTGCGCAAGGCTATGTGAAAATCAATGGTGGCAACATTACCATTACAGCAGAAGACGACAGTATTTCTGCCATAACCTATGTGGAGATAAACGGCGGGAGAATTGTAATTGACACGCAAAACAACGGTATAAAAGCAGGTACGGCTATTCGAATCTCAGCGGGAACGGTAACCATTACAACAAAAGATGACGGCTTAAAAGCCCCTGAGGAAACCGTTAGCACTGATGCAACGGTTACCGTAAATGGTGAAAAACTTGGCCCGAAACTGGAAGATATTTTATAAAGCCAATATAAAAAGCTACTTTGAAAACAAAGTAGCTTTTTTGCTGCAATACATTAAATTTTATGTGCGTTTATAAGGGTAGGTTGCTCGTTCTTTTCTTCTTTACGTGGTGTAAATAGTGGCACAAGCAAACACAAAAAGTGAAGGGCAAATGCGGTAGCAATCATCGGCGTCCAGCTGTTAATGAAAGAAATAGGCAAGGTGAAATCCTCTAGCAGAAGAAATAGCAAGCCTGTAACCAGCCCAAATAAAATAGATAATGCTTTCAAAATGCGGTTGCGGTTGTTCTTTTTAGGTTCTGCTTCATCAGCAAAAGTGGCTTCGTTTTGTTCTTTTTTGTCCTCTTTTTTACGGAGCAAAGAAATGAGCAAAAGAACTGAAAAAGCAAATGCCATGGCAGATAAAATAAGGTTTAAGAGAGACCACGTTGTACTGCTAGAAAGGCTACCAAGCGGAATGAGTCTGCCGTCAAGTTCATCAATAGGCGTTTCAGAAACTGAAGGTGCAACAGAGGTGGTCGACATTGCAGTTGAAGGGCTTTTTGCAGCGGTAGGTTCTTCAACAACAGGGGCGGGAATATATCCTTCGCTTTCAGAAGAACTAGGGCTTTCCCCAATAGGAAGCGCTTCCCATACAGCATACAGCGTTACATCACTTGAAAGAGCTAGCATGCTTAAAGTAGCATCTGCCTTGCCTGTCGAAGACAAACTCCATCCTAAAAATTTACATCCGTTACGGGTTCCTATGTAAGAATCAAGTGCTTTCCCAGCAGATGCCAAACTTTCGCCTTCTTCTAAAATAATGGCAGTGTTTTGAAAAGCAAGTTTCCCGCCGTTGCTATCAAACTGCACGGTAACAAGCTTTATATAATAGGGGTATAACGTAACATTTTCTGTTACAGAAGAAGCATCTGTAAAACGAGTGCCTTGCCCATTTGGGGCGGTAAACCAACCTTTAAAGGCATACCCTGCAACAAAAGGAACAGGGCTGCGTTGCCCACATAATGCAACTGTGTTAGAAGTGCTTGAAACGGTTTTGCTGTCAAAAGCTATGCCATCAAAGTCAGCATAGGTAACTTGGTAGGTAACAGGTGTCCATAGCGCTGTCAGTGTGTAAGCCGCCTCTTGCAAAGAAATATCAAGCGGAAATTCTACCGTACTTGCAGCATCTTGTGAAATAGCTTGGTAATACCAACCTTGGAAGTACCCTTTGCCAGGTACATAATCTCCTTTTTGCAGGCTGCAATAAATAGAATTATTGGCAAAAGCATGGTCAGACAAATAGTCGAACTTTGCATAAGTTTGCGTGTGTACAAGGTTGCCGTTGTCATAATAAGTTACCGAAACGCTTGTGCCAACAAATTTTGCATACAAGGTTAAATCGTTCGCAGGCATGGTGCCACTTTCAAACGGTACATTGAAGTTCTCATCAAGGTACCAGCCAGCAAAAGCATAATGCTCTTTTGTAACATTTTCAGCATCAGCGTTTGTAGGTACTGTAATGGCTT
>CAZWXJ010000055.1:4229-9897 GCA_964637735.1 uncultured Oscillospiraceae bacterium
CAAAGTTGCAAACGGAGAGGCAAGGTTGCTGTTGTTATAACCATTAGGCAGTGTTGCAATTGCCCCACCGTTTAATACCAATGTTAATTTATATGTTTTGGCAGGCATAAAATAATAAATGCGGTAATGGGCACCTGCAACAACAGCAGGGTTTGTGTTGCCGTTATCAAGAAATACTTGCTGAAAGTCTTTTGTGGTACAAGGCTCCCTGCTGGTGGCGCCATAAATAGCCTCATAACCGTTTATGCTAGTTCCAGGCCATTCTTTTGCAGAAGTACCCGGGTTTGAAAGTTGATAGTTTAAACCGCCAATGCGGGTAAGTTTGTAATACCGTGTGCCACCATAAGCTGCGTTAGAGGAAGTCCAGCGCACATACATGTCATCATCGGTAAAGGTTGCCCCGTTGGTGGGCAATGCGCTAGGGGTTAACCCGGCGTCACGCACCTCTTGTTCACTTACTTCTGTATAATAATAACGTAGCTCTGAAAAAGACTTGTCGGTTAAAATGGGGTACAAATGCGCCTCTGTGCGTATAGGGCGCCCATGTATCATAGGGGTGTATTGCCCCGTATAGGCTGACACATACCCTACACTAATATAACTAAAACTTGCCTCAAAGGCATTGTTCCCGTAGTAACCACTCCAGTTAGCAAACACTTTGGTGGCCATATGGGTGCTCGCACTGGTGTCAACAGAAGAAGGCCAAATGTCACTAAGGTCTTGCCCATATTTAAAAGATATTGTGTAAATACCATCTGTTTCAATATCACCGTTTCCGTTTTTCAAAGTAACCGTGCCAGTGATTGCTGCACCAGCGGGCGTTCTCACATTGTTAGAGTAAGCGGTGTCATAATGAAAGTGCATGGTAAATACAGTGCGTTGGTAATAAACGTTAATAACTGTCGTTCCCGTGCCTGAAATGACCTTTTCTTCACTGTAATGAAAGGTGCTGAAGTTGAGAAGGTCAACAGCGCTTGCATTAGCGGTGCCATACATCGCATTGGCGGTTGTTTCATTAAAAGAAACGAGACTACCTGCAGGTACATCACTATTATTTGCTGCATTCATTTCTTTGGTGTAAACTAGTTCATAATCGCTTATATTTGCAGGGTCACTTGCATCGCCAACATCAGTTAGGTTTGGCTTTTCTACCCAGTAGTTTACAAGGTAGGGTACTTTTATGGGCGTCCATGCGGCATATATAAAAACAGTACCTGTAACGGTTGTGTTCTCAAAATCAAAAACAGCACTATTTTCTGCATCTACAGCCCAGCGTGCAAATGTATAACCAGGGCGTGTCGGCTCTGCAGAAGGCTTGCTTACCGTGGCACCAACGGCAACGGTTTGTGTAGGAATGTAAGAGCCTTGTGTTACAAAAACAGCAACTGCACGTTTTGTAACATGAGGGTATAAAGCAAGGTCTTGGCCCATGGGCACCGTAAAATCAAAGGATGTTTGCGTCCCTTCCAAATACCAATGGGTACATTCTTCATCTATCGCCAAAGCAGGTGTTTTGGTAGTTTTTGTAACGCAATCACCGCCAGAAAATTCAATGGCATCTAATTCAGTACCGTTTACATCATAAAAAACAGCAATGTAGTGCTCGCTAAACTTTGCCGTTAAAATAAGGTCACTCGTCACCAAAGTATGGGGCGCAAACCGTGTGCCATTTTCATCATACCACCCAATAAAATGGCGTGTTCCATCGGGGTCAACATCAGCAGAAGAAGGAAGTGAGGCAAGGGTATTGTTAAAAATAGTTTCTGTATGAAAAACCGAACCATCAAGCGCGTAGGTGATAGTACAGGTAGAAAGCACTGCTTCTTCTGTAGTAGGCTCTTGCAAAGTGGTGGTTTGTATGCCATAAAAACGTGCAACTGCTGTTGAAGATGTCACCTCTTCTGACGAAACAGTTTCTTCATCTTCCATTTCTGAAAAAGTACTTTCAGCGAAAGAGATTTCTTCTGAAGTTGCTTCCTCAGAAGGTACGCTTTGTGAAGTTACGTCATTTTCAGAAGAAGATGTCGTTACCTCTTCCATTACTTCACTTGATGAAACATCAGCGGCACCCGCTATAAACACTTGTGAAGGCACCGCAAATGCCAAAACAAGTAAAAGTGAAAGCGCTCTTAAAAGTTGTTTTGAAATGTTTTTCTTTTGAAACATAAAATCCCTCCTGCGTTGTACAATGGTTATCAAATAATAATTTAGTTTGTAAGTGGCGCATATAATAAGTAAAAATTGACTTTAATAGAATTGTAAGCCTTTGAAGTCAAAAATCAGTCATGAAAGTTCAATTTTTTATTTTTAAATATATAAATGTATAAGTTTTCCAAAAAGATGATTAAAAATAAAAAATGGTTATTATATTTTGAATAAGACAAACAAAAAAGCATTGCGTTCTGCAATGCTTTTTTATCAAGTAGATAGTTGATATATCTTTCAACACATAGCTTGAATAGTTATAATATTAATGTTTAATAATCGTTTCTTTTAAAGGCACGCCATAAACCGCAAGTAGTATAAAAATGGGCAAATGGTTTATCAAATACCGTGAGCGTCCTTCCAATAACAAAATGAACAAAATTATACCGAAAATCATCAACCTACACATGGCAACAGTAACGTTTTTATAATTGTCTTTTTTGCTGAAAAGGGGCAAACAGCACAATGCAATAATAGTAAGCCATATTGCCTGTAATACATGGGCAGTAAAATAATAATAGTTACCATGCCACCACAGTGTGTTTTGCACAAAATTAGCACTACCCATGTATTGAAATGGGCCACCCGTTGGCACTTCGCCACCAAAATACATGGTACCGTCTCCAAGCACCCAGCGTGCCTTATTATGCAAAAATTTCAAATAGCCGCCCACACCAAAGTCTGAAAGTCGCCTTTTAATTTCTTGTACATTAGCAGAAATTTTCGCTTGCTGCCCAATAGGGGCTCCTGTTATTTGTGTGTCAGCTAAACTCCATTTCCCATACTGTATGCGGTCATGTATAAAATAAACACTATGTTGCTCTTGCATACCCATCATAATAAAATGAGTAAAAGGGTACTGCATATCATCAATGCGTTCCTCGCTGATGCCTGACTGTACCATAACATTGGTACGGTACTGTTTCAAGGGTATATATGTTATGCAAAAAGCCATTAACAAAACAACAAAAACTTTTGCATACACAAAGGCTTTTTCTTTCGTTTTGAAAAAGAACACGCACATGCAAAAAAGGGCAATTATAACAATCAACACGGAAGGTTTAATCATAAACCCAACAGCAGCCAGCACACCAGCAAAAACGGTAACAAGTATACGTGTTAAGCGTGTGTGGGTATCATCAACAGCAAATAATATACAGTATAAAATAAGAATGGGGAATAGAATAGTCATTGTGTCAGAATATGGGTTGGTAACCCATGGGGCGAAGCATAAAAAGGGAATACCAAAAGACAAAACCAAAAGCCCTTTTTGCAGTGAAAAAACCTTAGCAGCAATTTTATAAGTGAGAAAAACCGAAAGGTTTATAAAAAAGGCCGAAATATAAACGGCTAGAAGCAAATAGTCTTGAAAGCCAAACACAATGCGGAAAATCTTAAAAAGATAAGTCCAAATCATCAATAAAATAACGTTATTGGGGTAGTAGGTGAAATAGTCAAAATAATTGGTGGGTAAGCCCGCAGAGTTGGAAAGCCAGTATGCTGATTCTGTAAGAATAGAAACGTCCCACCCTGGTTGGTAATACACTTGGTAAAAAACGGCACATTGCAGCCCAAACAGTAAAACGAATAAAGCAAGAATAAAAAGGTCTGCATGGGTTTGAAAAGTAGGGTTATTTAAAAGCTTACCACTGCAAACCCAATACCCCAAAAGAAGAATGCAAATGAAAGCGGCAATGGTAACATATAAAAGTGGGTTATAATAAATAATATCGCTATTCGGGAATAAAAAAGAAGCAAAGAAGAAATAGGTAAAGAAAGCTAAAAATATGCAAGAAAAAATGTACAGAAAAGGCATTCCGTCATATCGTGGGAAAAGCCCAAGCTGTACAGTATCATTTTGAAAAAGAGACTTCCATTTCTGCTTCATAAATTACCCTTTGCTTATGTAGTGAATTTGTTTTATATAGTATAAAAGAAAAAAGGAAGAATGGCAAATAGTGACGCACCAAAAACAAAAAAAGCATTGCGCTCTGCAATGCTTTTTCAATATAAAAAAAACTATGCTTTCATGGTTCCATAAATTTCCCCAAAGTCAATTTTCTGGTTATTTCTACCCGTTGTATAAAAGTCTTCCCCATAAACAAGGTTTGCCCAGTCAATTAACGCTTTTATGGCAGGTGTTTCAATACCTGCGGCTTGCCCTGCGTAATAAACAGGCACACAGCCAGTTGGCACGTCTTCCAGCACATAGCGTGAATAAATGTTGGTAGGTGCATAAATGTCAGCATAACCGGGGTTGTTTTGTATGCGTTCATACAAAGTGTCACCTTGTGTGTCGTAACTTAGTTTCATCCATTCAAACGCACTGGGTACGGTTACACCATACGCTTTTGCAACTGCCAGCCGTTCAGCATCTACTTTTTCTAAGGTAGCCGCAACCAGAGGGGAAATACCTTGTACATAATACAAAAAACGTTCTTTTGCTTCAATACGGGTTAAGTTCATCAGTACCGGCAGTGGGTGAAAAATCATGCCAATGTTGCCAAACCCTGTGTATAACGTGTTAGGTAGTGCCACTACGTTACGGAATAAGGGCGAAAGAGCATCTACAATCACTTGGTTATTGGCAGGGTTTAAAGCTGCTACTTGCAAGGTGTTTTTGAAGCTGTAAATATACGGCTCACCCGGTATTTCACAGCGGCAAGCAAAGGCAAAGGTGTCTGCCTCACCCAATATGTAATTTGCAGCACAGCCGTTTTCGGCAAGGTCTTTCGCAAAAGAATAACTGCCAAAGGTGCGCCCAGGGTTTAAAACAATAATTTGCCCGTCTTTCAAGCAAGGTGCCATCACCTTTGCAATAATATGGTGGTAGTGGGAAGGTGTGGTTACCATAATTAAAAAGGCATCTTCTAAAACATCGCACATATCTGCACTAATCAAATCTACCTTTGCTTCTGCATCTATAATGCCATGTATGTGAAAAACATTGTCTTTCGGGAACATGGCAACACGTTCTTCTTCTCTAGCGTAAAGGGAGGTGTTGTAACCCTTTGTCGCGAAGTACGCTGCCATCGATTGCCCGCCGTTCCCCGTGCTGATTACCGCTATTTTCTTCTTGTTCAAAGTTTCCGGCCTCCTTTAGCATCTCAAGTCGTTCTTTTTCGGTTACTGTTTTTTTGGTTTTAGGGTCTATTGCCATACATTTCCCGTCTACCATGCGGGTTTGCAATATACCTCTGTATTTTTCGTTTTTCAAAATATGTGGGGCATCTAAAATGCCTTTGCGTACACAGTCTGCCAAAACAGCAGGGTCGCTGAGCGGGTCAGCAGAAACATCACTATAATGGTGAATGATAAACTCTAGCAAATATTTTGCCTCTGCAACCAGTTCTTTTTTACGTGCTTGCACAGCGGCATCTTGCGTCATGTCTGCATTGCCCGTCAAAACCGAGCGTATGACACCACGCACAATTTTTGTGCTTTCTATAACCACTTCAGGGGT
>CAZWXJ010000056.1:0-9826 GCA_964637735.1 uncultured Oscillospiraceae bacterium
GACACCACAGCTGCAGGCACTTTTTCCTGCAAATTCTGGGGTCTTGGTGCTGACGGTACCGTTGGTGCAAACAAAAACTCTATCAAAATCATCGGTGACCACACAGATAAATACATTCAAGCCTATTTCCAATATGACTCAAAGAAAACCAGCGGCGTAACGGTAAGCCACTTGCGTTTCGGAGACAAACCTATTCGCAGTACTTACTATGTAAACAAAGCTGACTTTGTTGCTTGCCATGAACCTTCTTATGTATTAAAAGGCTTCTCTATGGTACGTGATGTTAAACCAGGTGGTACATTCCTTTTGAACTGCCAATGGGATGAAAAAGAAATTGATGAACATATGCCAGCTATTGCAAAACAATACATTGCAAAAAACAACATCAACTTCTACTACATTGACGCAATTACCATGGCAAAAGACATTGGTATGGGCCCACGTACAAACACTATTTTACAATCTGCTTTCTTCGTACTTTCTAAAATCCTCCCAATTGATGATGCGATTAAGTACATGAAAGAAGCTGCTAAAAAGAGCTATTCTAAAAAAGGCGACGCTATTGTAGAAATGAACTACAAAGCAATTGACGCTGGACTGAATGCTACGAAGAAATTCAACGTGCCTGATTCTTGGGCAACTGCTGTAGACGCTGAAAAAGCGGCAAGAACCTTCGAAGGTGACCAAGTTGCCATCGACTTCTACAAAAAAATAGTTGCACCTGCTTCTTTGAACCAAGGTGATGATCTTCCTGTTTCTGCGTTCAAAGGCATTGAAGACGGTACCTTCCCACTTGGCACATCTGCATATGAAAAACGTGGTGTTGCGGTAGACGTACCTGAATGGTTACCTGAAAATTGTATTCAATGTAACCAATGCGCACTGGTTTGCCCACATGCTACCATTCGTCCGTTCATTCTAGATGCTGAAGAAGCAAAGAATGCACCAGAAGGCATGAAAATGAAACCGGTAGTAGGCAAAGGCATGGAAGGCATGCAGTTCACCATGACTATTAGCCCAATGGACTGTATGGGATGTACCAACTGCGTTGACGTTTGCCCTGCAAAAGAAAAGGCCCTCGTTATGAAATCTCAAGAAAGCCAACTGGATGAGCAAAAGAGCTTCGACTATGCAGTACGCCATGTATCTGTAAAAGAAACACCATTTGCTACAACAACCGTAAAAGGCAGCCAGTTTGAACAACCACTGCTTGAGTTCTCAGGCGCTTGCGCAGGCTGCGTAGAAACAGCTTATGCAAAACTAATTACACAACTATTCGGTGAAAGAATGTACATTGCCAACGCAACAGGTTGTTCTTCTATCTGGGGCGGTAGTGCACCTGCTATTCCTTACACCAAAAACTATGCAAGCGGGCACGGCCCAGCTTGGGCAAACTCTCTGTTTGAAGACAATGCAGAGTATGGTTTGGGTATGTACCTTGGTCAAAAAGCAATTCGTGACCGTTTGATTAGCCAAGTAAAAGAACTTGCTGAAGTTACCACCAAACCTGAAAAAGCAGCAGCTTGCGAAGAGTACATTGCTACAATTACTGACGGCGCAGCAAACCGTGTTGCTACTGAAAAATTGATAAAAGTAATGGAAGCTGACCCAGAATGCCCGAAATGCCAAGCTATTTTGAAGGAAAAAGAATTCCTTGCTAAAAAATCCATCTGGATCTTCGGTGGTGACGGCTGGGCATATGACATTGGCTTTGGTGGCTTAGACCACGTAATTGCAACTGGCGAAGATGTAAACATTATGGTATTTGACACAGAAGTTTACTCTAACACAGGCGGGCAAGCTTCAAAAGCTTCTCAACTTGGCCAGGTAGCACAATTTGCGGCAGCTGGTAAACCAACACGCAAAAAAGACCTTGCTTCTATTGCCATGAGCTATGGCTATGTATATGTAGCACAAATTGCTATGGGTAAAGACTATAACCAAACTGTAAAAGCAATGGTAGAAGCTGAAAGTTATAACGGACCTTCTATTGTAATTGGTTATGCACCATGTATTGCACACGGTGTAAAAGGCGGCATGACACGTTCACAAGCTGAAATTAAGAAAGCTGTTGATTCTGGCTACTGGAACATGTTCCGCTTTGACCCACGCAAAAAAGAAGAAGGAAAGAATCCGTTCTCCCTTGACTCTAAAGCACCAACAACTGACTATATTGAATTTGTTTCTGCTGAAAACCGTTATGCACAACTACAGAAGACCTTCCCAGACAGAGCACAGGCCTTCTTCACACAAGCTGCTGAAAACGCAAAAGATAAGTATGACTACTTAACACGCCTCAGCGCTTTGTATGAGCCAAAAACAGAAGACTAATTCTGGCGGTTAAACAAATAAAACAGCACACCCAATGCGGTGTGCTGTTTTTGTTTGTTAAAACAATTGGTTTAATAGTAATTTTACGTTTTAAATTATGCACCCAAATAACGCACAGCATAGGTAGTGAAAAACGCAACAACCTTTCCAAATGCGCTCTCGTCTATGTCAAACGTTGGGTTGTGGTGGTTTCCTGATGTACCTGGGTGGCTACTATGTGCGCCAGTGTCACAATAAAAACCAGGGAAGGCTTTCAAAAATTCAGCAAAATTGTCAGACCCCATGGTTGGGTTGTGCGGAGGAGCCAGTGTAAGCCCTACCTCTTGCGCAACCTGGCGCCCAAATTCAGCTGCAACTGGGTCATTGATAACAGGGAATGGGCTCATTACTTGGCTTGTTAGGGTAGCTGTTGCGCCATACGCTTTTGCAATGTTTTCTGCCTGCTGGCGAATCACGTCAACAATGGCATCGCCATCTCCATATTTAAAGAAGCGAATATTACCAGCAACCACTGCCTTTTCTGGAATGATGTTGTTTTTAGTACCTGCTTGAAATAGACAAGGGCTAACAACACAAGTGTCAAATGGGTCATGCTGTTGTGCAGGAATGGCGGTAATGGCAAGCAAAATAGCGCATGCGGGTTTAATGGGGTCAATGGCTTTGTCTGGCCGAGAGCCATGCCCGCCAGAGCCTTGTACTTCAATTTCAAAGCCGAGTGCACCCGCCATCAATGCACCGTCAGGTAAGTTAATAAGCCCTGGTTCACTGCCACCGTCTAAGTGCGTGCCAATCACTTGGTCAACACCGCCTTGTGCTTGCAAATAGGCAACAATTTCATCTGCTCCTGCGCCAATTTCCTCTGCCGCTTGGAAGCAGAAATAAATTTTACCATTTAACGCACCTTTTTCTTCTTCTAAAATGCGTGCAACGGTAAGCAAAATAGCGGTGTGCCCATCATGCCCACATGCATGCATAGCACCAGGTATTTTACTTTTATAAGGGTGGTCAACGGCTTCTTCAATAGGTAAGGCATCAATGTCTGCCCGTATGGCAAGCGTTTTGCCCGGGCGCCCAGTGTTCAAAAGCGCAACCACGTTGTTTTTACCCACATGTTCATACGGAAGGCCAGCTTTTTCAAGTTCTTCACAAATGCGTTTTACAGTAAATTCTTCCTCATGTGAAAGTTCGGGGTGCATGTGAAACTCACGTCTCAAGTCAATGGTGTATCCTTCTAACTCTTTTACCCTATCTTGTATACTCATGCTTTACAAAACTCCTTTTTTGTTGCTGTCGCAGGCAGCAAATTTTCTTCATTCTATCATAGAGAAGAACGTGGTGCAAGAATAGTATTGCTGTTTGCTAAGGCCAGTTGCCTTTTTAGCCGTAACTCAAAAAGAACACCCACTGGGGGTGTTCTTTTATATAACCGTATAATAAAAGCTGTTATTTTACCACAAGCACCACTTCTACCTCTGTAACATCAGAAGTAAGGTTTGCAAGGGTTAACGTTTCCGTTTCAACTATTTCCCCGTTTACTTCCCACCGCACAAAGCTTGTGCCCTTTGGTAAGTTACACACCAGCGTAACGGGTGTATTTTTGAAGAAGGTAGAAGAAAAGTCAGTATCTGTTGGTAAATCAAAACCTTCTATAGAAACTGTAACACCTTTTTTGGAAGGTGCTTTTACAGAAAGGGTATAGGGTGATTCTGCGCCGCAGTATTCTTGTAAAGAGGCAACCACAACAGTGGGGCGGTTTTTTATATATTCTTCATAAAAAGTAAAATCAAGTTCCGCAGATGAAGGGTCAACATAAAGCATTTCTTGCTGAACAGCATCAATGGTTGAAGAAATAACAGAGGAAGTATGCTTGTATGAAAGAGCAGTGCCCATTAACACTCCCCACATGTTTATAAAACGAATGCGATAAGGTTCATATTGCAAAAGGTCTATTAACAACCCCATATCTTCACTTTCTTCAAAAACATGGTAAAAGCCATCTGGAAAACGGTCGGGTGCGCAAAAGGCAGTGTCTAAATCATAAAAAATAAAACGCCAGCGTCCATCTGCATAAGGGTTTGAAAGAGATTCATCTGTGTTTGGATTTACATACCGCCAAACTTTATAGCTATTGTAAGGCCAGTCATTGTTAGAAGCGTATATCTCTAAAATACAATATAGGAAATAATTATCCACATCTAAGCTATTTTCTAAAGCGGTTAAGTTTTCTGCAACAGTTAAATCTGCCATGGCAAGCTCTAACATAGCATAATAATCAACCAAAGCAGGTGGGTGATCTTCGCTTTTAAACCAATCGCCGCCAGTTCGCTCAACTACTTCCAAAAAGGCAGAGTCCTCAAGATTGCAAAGTTGTGCAACATTTTGCGCAGTATTTCCAGGGTGCATCCACAAAACGCCATAATATGAACCATTCAAATATACAGCAGCGGGTATAGCTACACTAATGGGAAAAAACCCTGCATCTGTGGCAATCGTATGCATAGAAGCATCCGAAACAAATGAAGTTGCATAAGGAATATCGCTTCCCCCAGACCGCAAGTCTAAACGTCTTAAATCAAAACTCGGTGAAATAGATAAGTTAGAAGTATCATAAACATCTTCGAAAAAAGAAGAGGAAAAAGTGGTTTCTCCATATTTACTTCTAGCATACAGCCGCAGAGATTTAATTTCATAATAACGTGTACCTCTACCTGTAACACGTACCCCCGCATTTTGGCATAAAATGCGGGTGCCATCATTTTCAAAAATCTCAACGGTTACAGGACGTTCCCACTCTTGCCCTACACCAAAGTAATTGGCACGCAAGGGGTCAGCATAAGGGCTTTCAGGCAGGGTTTCATCTTCTAAAGCAGCATATAAATCTTCTGCACCAATCGCTAAAATACCTGTTTCATTACTATAAAAATCTGCGGGGTCTCCTGAAAGCACCACCACCATTGGCACTTCCCCATATACCATCTCTTCTTCATTTGGGAAAAAGCTTTGTGTGTACACATTGCTATATACATTGTCTTGCAAAGCAATGGCTTTAATGGTGTAGCAGCCTCTTCCTTCAATCGGCTCTAAAGAAATAGCATCGGTATAAAGGGTGCTTTCAGCAGAAGGCGTGCTACCGTCAAGCGTATAAAACACCTGTGCAGAGGAAGAAAGTTTAGAAGATGTTTTAATAGTAATAGAAAGAGACTTTTTTTGAAAAGAAAAAGAAATCAACTCTTTTGTCGTTTCCGTGTTGGCACAAGAAGTGAAAAGAGAAAAGATAACAAGAAAGGAAAACCCAAAAGCAAGCATAGGTCTTCGCCATTTTGGTTTACCTGTAAAGTGAAAAAGAGAAATAGTATGTTGCATGGCGTATAAAGCCTCCTGAAAGAAAAATAACAAACAAAAACAGTATATCATATTTTTGCAACACGTTTCGCTACAAAAAAGAAAAAATATTTATAATTCATTCATAATCACTGCGTAAAATAAACATAAATATCTTGTAGAATCAATTTGTTAAACATGAACTTATAAGCAGAAAGGAGAGAAAGTGGTGGAACAGAATATTATAAGTGACAATGCCATGCAAATTTTAAAAGCACGCTATTTTGTGAAAAACGAGCAGGGGCAACCCATTGAAACACCTGCAAAAATGTTCAGGCGAGTTGCCAAAACAGCCGCCAAAGCAGATGAAAAAACAGCTATAAATATAAATGGCTTAGAAGAAGAATTTTTTGAATTGATGAATACCCTGCGTTTTCTGCCAAACTCTCCTACTCTTATGAATGCAGGGCGCCCGCTTGGGCAGCTTTCTGCTTGTTTTGTACTACCTGTGGAAGATAGTATAGAAAGCATTTTTGAAGCAGTAAAGCAAGCCGCAATGGTACATAAAAGTGGCGGGGGTACAGGCTTTTCTTTCAGCTGTTTACGCCCAAAAGGGGCAGCCGTAAAAACAACAGGGGGCACAGCCGCAGGCCCTGTACAGTTTATGAAGGTATTTGATGCCGCAACCGAGGCGGTAAAACAAGGCGGCACACGGCGTGGTGCAAACATGGCTGTTTTGCAAATTAACCACCCCGATATTTTAGAATTCATTGACTGTAAAGAAAATAGCAACACGCTGAACAATTTTAATATTTCAGTAGGTGTTACAGATGCCTTTATGCAGGCGGTAAAAATGGATGAAACATATGCCCTGGTAGACCCGCACACACAGGCAGAAATAGGCAGTTTACCAGCAAGAAAGGTATTTGCCAAAATAGTACACGCCGCATGGCGAAACGGTGAGCCTGGCATGATTTTCCTTGACAGAATGAACGCTGACAACCCTACCCCCACCCTTGGCAATTACGAAAGCACCAACCCCTGTGGTGAGCAACCTCTTCTTCCCTATGAAAGTTGCAATTTAGGGTCTATCAACCTAGTTAAAATGTTACGAAAAACAGAAACAGGGTACGAAATAGACGAAGCGTTGTTTGAAAAAACAATCACCCAAGCTGTTCATTTTCTTGACAATATCATTGACATAAACAAGTTTCCGTTATCATCTATCCAAGAAACAACCTACCGAACACGAAAAATTGGGCTTGGCGTTATGGGCTTTGCAGACATGCTTTTATATATGGGTATCCCCTACCATTCAGAAGAAGGCATAGCAATGGGCAAAAAAATAATGACCTTTGTAAAAGAAAAAGCCCATATGGCAAGCATGACCCTTGCAACGCAAAAAGGCGCATTCCCTGCTTTTGAAGATAGTATTTATAAAACCGAAAAGCCTTTACGTAATGCCACTGTAACCACCATTGCGCCCACAGGTACCATTTCCATTATAGCGGGGTGTTCCTCAGGCATAGAGCCCGTTTTTGCTTATGTGTATATGCGTAACATGGCTGACGGCACACAGCTTATGGAAGTAAACCCCGTTTTGAAAAAACGATTACAAGAAGAAAACTTATACAGTGAAGCATTCGTAAAGCGCATATTTGAAGAAGGAACCCTTGCGCATATAACAGAAATACCAAAAGAGATACGAGACGTATTTGTTTGTGCAAGAGATATTCCGCCCGCCGCACATGTGAAAATGCAAGCCGTATTTCAAGAAAGTACTGACAATGCGGTTTCAAAAACAGTAAATTTATCATCATATGCCACACAGCAAGACGTAGAAGAAGTGTTTTTATTAGCACATGCCCTTGCTTGCAAAGGGGTGACTGTGTATAGAGACAAAAGCAGAGAAAAACAAGTGCTAAACACGGGTACACCCACCCAAACTGCACAAATACAAGGCATATGCCCTTTATGCAGTAGCAAAATGAACCATGAAGAAGGGTGCTTTACATGCCCCCAATGCGGCTTTTCAAAATGTGAATAAAAGTAAATATATAAATGCGAATTTATAAAAATAACAGTTGATTATTGAATGGTATTCCATGTAGAATAGGAGAAGCGAATATTCCTCTATTCACAAGGGGCAAGAAATAAAATATTTCAATTTAAAGAGGAACAGATGGAAAGACAACGGAAAAGAAAATTATTTGCGGCCGTAACATTTTTGTTTGCGGTTTGCTTTGCGCTTATTGTTTTTTATATGTATTCTATTTTTTTAATTAAACAAGAAGAAAGTTTGATGACCGAAAATTATCTCATTGAAATTTCACAGCAAAGCCGAGACAGCATACAGCGCCAGATTGACAGCGATTTTCAAACACTGCGCAGCATTGCTATTATGATAGAAATGTACGAAGAACTACCACAGACAGAGTTGCAAAAATTATTGATAGCAGAGAATGAAAACAACTCTTTTGTGCAAATGGCTTATGTTGACACAAACGGTGTTGGCATCATGATTTCTTTGCAAGATGACTTGGTTTTTGCGGTTGATTTAAGCCACCGAGAATACATACAAAAAGCACTTGCAGGCGAAGAAACCGTTACACGGGTGTTCACCAATGAAGAAAAAGGCGACCCTGTTGCCGAGTATGCTGTTCCCGTTTACAAAGACGGAGAGATTACAGGTGCCATTATTGGTGTAAATAGCATGGAAACATGGTCTGCCATGGTAGATGTTTCTGTTATGAATAACAAAGGTGTGGCATACCTTATTGATGGTGGCGGAAATGTAATTGTATACCCGTCTCATATAAATGGTAACGTACACATTTCATCTATTGCGCAATTACAGTTTGACGAAGAGGATGAAGAAGCGCTTTATGGTGCACTTGAAAATGCAGAGTGCGGGTTTTTACAGGCCACGTTTGAAGAGCAAACCTACTGGATGGGCTACGCCCCTATAAACATAAACGGGTGGTATGTTGTAACCTTTATACCGGTGGGGGCAATCAACGCCAATTTTGACAAGGTTGTTACCCTTGCGGTTATCACCATTATTTCATTTGTTGGTGTCACCATTATTTTTGCTATTTATTATTTTTTACAATTACAGAAAAATTACGGGCAAATTGAAAAAATTGCCTACCACGATGCCGTAACGGGCATATACAATAAGCCAAAATTTTCAGAAGAAGCAGAGTATATATTGAAATCAGCGCGGCGAGGGTATGCAACGGTGGTGTTCAATATTGATAAATTCAAAGCGATAAACGAAACCTTTGGCTATAACAGAGGCGACTATATTTTGAAAAATGTTGCCATGGCACTGGAAAAAGAATTACTACCAGGTGAAATTTGTTGCCGAGACGGTGCCGATAATTTTGGCGCATTACTGCACTTTGAAGACAAAGAAAGCATAGAAGAGCGCCTGCTTTTTATTATGAGCAAGTTAGATGGTGGTACGTTTCCAAATGGTGAGAAATATAATTTTTCAATGTGCTGCGGCGTAAATTGTTGGCAGCCAGGGCAACCACGTGAAGAAATGACCATTTTTACAGACGGCGCCTTAATTGCCATGCATGAAATAAAAGGTGAATTTGTAAACCGTGTAGCCTTTTTTGACGAGGAAATGCGTGCAGAATATCAGCGCAGAAATGACGTTGAGCGGTACATGCAAAATGCCCTTACAAAAGGTGAATTTTATGTAGAGTACCAACCTAAAACAAACATTGAAACAGAAAAAGTAGTTGGTGCAGAAGCACTAGTACGCTGGAACAGCAAAGAACTTGGCGTTCTTCGCCCAGACCAATTCATCCCTATTTTCGAGAGGAACGGGTTTATTGGCAGAGTAGACATGTACGTATTGCGTGAAGTATGTAAACTGTTAAAAGAACGAGAAGAAAGCGGAAAAGAAATTTTCCCAATTGCGGTAAATCAGTCTCGCATGGTGTTTTATGATGATGATTACATTGAAAAATTGTTAGCGGTTCTGGGTGAATTTTCTATTCCCACAAATTATATTGTGCTTGAAATTACCGAGAGCATGACGGTGGAAGATATTGACCATATGCACAGTATTATTAATGACTTAAGAGAAATAGGCTTTCGTGTTTCTATGGACGATTTCGGCTCAGGGTTCTCATCTCTTACTATGCTCTCCGAAATCCCT
>CAZWXJ010000057.1:0-9756 GCA_964637735.1 uncultured Oscillospiraceae bacterium
GAGCAGCTGATTTGTAATCAGCAGGTCGGGGGTTCAAGTCCGTCCACCAGCTCCATTCATTTTTTAGTGAATTACGCTTTTTATATGGGAGTGTTCCCGAGTGGCCAAAGGGGGCAGACTGTAAATCTGTTGTCTTCGACTTCGGTGGTTCGAATCCACCCGCTCCCACCAAAAAAGCACCTTGCATTGCAAGGTGCTTTTCATTTTGTATATGTGTTTATATATTGCAATAAAGGTTAAAGAAGGTGGTATTTGGTGCGTGTGCGTATATTTGTTAAAGTATCTTGTGTAGACCCTTGTGTATGCTTTGCTTGTACATAAACAGCATTGATGGCATAAGCAAGATTTTGCCGTTCTTCCACATCGGTTTCGTCATTTAAGCTGTTATATACCTTTAACGCAGCAGGTAAACCCGCGGGGCCGCCATTTACTATAATTTGTGTGTTGAACTCACTTAAGCTTCCATTTAAATAACGAGACGCATTGTATTGTGCAACAAGGTTATTCATGTTACATAAGCATAAGGCACAAAGCAGGGTAGCGCCTAGTATGGAAGAAAACCGCATTAATGAGAAATATTTAAATTGAAAAGCAATAACTGCAAGGCAAACACCTGCTAAAAAAAGCATGAAAACGCATGTCATTAACCGTTTAGGGGTAAGCCCGTGTGCAGCAGGTGTTAATATGTAAAGTGCCATTTTGCTGAAAGCTGTTACCAAAATAAGAAGGGTTAATGAAGATAGCATAACATTCGCAAATCGCAAAGATTTGCTTTCTCGTATGGGTGTTTGGCAAAGGCACCCAGTTAAAGCCAGTAGCCCAAGGTTTATAAAGGCAATTCTGCACAGTTCAAAAAAACCTTCACGCGCGTAAGAAGAATATTCGGTGAACCCTTCAGGCTTGATGCCTGCAAATGCTGAGAAGAAATAAGGGATTTGAGAAACAATAAAAAGCATATAAACGGCAGAAGCAACACACAAAAGTACAAGAACGGTGGTTTTGGGTATTAGCCGTATAGAGGTCTTTGTCTTTTCTATTGCGGAAAAGTCTATGTTTTTTATATGACGTTTATCGGCACTACCAAGAAGCATGCTTGCGAAGTACCAAATAATGGGAATACTGATGATGATTTGTATGATAAAAATATTCACATTCCCAATATGTAAGGTTTGCATAAGGGTACGAATGTGAAGCAGTGCATTTTTAAACCCGCCTGCATCTGCATGCAAAAGCAACGGCAATACAATGGCTAAAAAAGGAATGCAAAGGAACAAGCCAATGAGAATGGCGCCAACATGCTTCAGTGTGATTTTAGGGCCTGATTTGCTTGATGTAGTAGCTGCGTTTATTTTTAAAGGTAACCTACGGTTGTGAAAAGGAATAAAAAAAGCAATATTTATAAAATCAAACAAAAGAAGATTGGATGCTTTTTGCAGTACAAGTGTACCAAAAAGGTGGGCAACCCAGTAAACCGCCGAGCCAAGTAGTAATGATGTTTGCCATGTTTGTAATAACCCTGCAGGCCAAAGGGCGAATGGCAGTGAGCAAAGTAACATAATAGCCATCCAAAACCAGCTTTCAGAAGAGGGGATTATATGTTTCGTTTTGGCATATTGCAAAACACCTGCTGCAAAAGCAAAAGTGAAGAGGGTAACGCCGTAGCCTTTAAAACCCGTCCACAATAACCATCGTGTGAAGAAAAAACCTACGCCAATGCAGAAGAATAGGAAGCGTCTGTCTGCTTGTGATGCAAAGAAAGTGTTATTTGGTGTGGCCAGTGTTTCAGAATTTGTGCTTTTAGGCGCACTTAAATTAGGCGGGCATGTTTCACCCACTGTGTTTTGATGATTCATTTTGTTTACCTCAAATTAAAATTTATTTTGATATTATTTCAGAAGAACTATCTTCTTGGTATTCTAAAATATCTCCTGGTTGGCATTGTAATGCTTTGCAAACGGCTTCTAATGTGGAAAACCGTATGGCTTTTGCTTTACCAGTTTTTAAAATAGATAAATTTGCTTGGCTAATGCCAACCAGTTCAGCAAGTTGACCGGAAGACATTTTTTTCTTTGCCATTTCAACGTCTAAATTTACAATAATCGGCATGTCTATCCTTCTTCCTCAAATGGTTAAATCATTTTCTTCTTTTATGGCAATAGCATAAGCGAATACGTTTTTAATAATACGTACAATTAAAGCTACAAAGGCGGCAGCTATGGAAACAGCAACCCAAGCAATATAATAAAATGCAGAAATAAAGCAAATGATAGCGCCAAACACACAGCACCAAGAAATATGCCGCAGAAGGCGAACATTTTGCTGCGCAAAAACAATTTCATTGCCAAGGTTATGCAATAACTTGTACAATGAAAACAACAAGAAAGCGGCAGGTATAGCACCAATGTAAATAGTAGCAAGTAAAAAAGTGTAAAGCAAGGGTTGCAAGCTAGCCGAATATTCAATAGCCCATTTCATAAGCCAGGGCGCAATGCATATAATAATAACCAAACCTACTGCAAATAAAATAGTACACACCTTGCTTAGCGTTAATGAATTTTCTTTATTCCACATAAATCTACCTCCTAATAGTGGTATCATAACAGATGAAATATTGAAAATCAAGTATTTTTTATTGAAAAACGATAAAATTTGAACAAAAAAGAAACCCATGGAAAGAAAAATTCTTTTCATGGGTTTTTTATTTTGTTGCATTGTAGAGTAAATAAAGTGTGCCTACGCCATAGTGGCAAGCTCTTTTATGGTACCTGTGTACTGTAAAGAAAGCAGCGGCTCTTTTGCAAAATGCTTCGGTAAATAAACCGAAGGCCTTTTTCGTGGCACCATTGCGCCCGAGTCTCTTAAAAGTTCAGCTACAAATTGAGAGCAAAAATATTGGTTTTGAATATGGTGTGGTATGTGTAGCAAACAAAGAAGAATACCCACATAACTGTACTTATACATGGAAGAGTCAATAATCAGCGTTTCAATATAAGCTTTTACATATTGGTAGCTTTCTTCTGAAACCTCAATGCGGTAAAGCATGCAAGCGGCATCTTTTTTCTTTTTTGAAAGGGTTTCAATGCAAAACCCCCGCTTCATATTGAAGCTGAAGAATTGCCCTGGGTAATCATCAATACCAATGGAAGAATGGGTATAAATGTCATTACACAATGTTTTGAATACAATGGAAAAAGTGTCGTTTAATTCAGTAAGTAAAATAGATACATAACGTTTATTTTCAGTGTTTGTTGTATTTTCTATGTTCATGAAAAACCTCCTGGTTGCAAGGCCATACATATAAAAGATGTAAGTATAATTGCATTTTTTAATGATAGTATTAATAGTATAAGAACGTTCAAAACAGCGTGTAAAATGGAAAATTGAAATAGTTACAAATCTGTGAACATTCTTATTTTACTACAAAACGCAAGAGATTACCATAGAAATGTGAAAATTTGGTTACTTTTTTTAAAAATAAAGATATGTAAAGGAAAAAATTAATTTATCGCAAACACCTCTAAAGTATTTCCGTCTAAGTCTTTCGTGGTGAACACTCCGTCTTCAAACATCATGTAACTGTTTACCTGGTTTTGCTTGGGTATGCTTATGGAACCTGGGTTCAAATAAATATACTCCCCCATATCTTCCATAACACGAACGTGGGTGTGCCCATGTAGCAAAATGTCACCTTTTTTTAGCTTGGGTAAATTTTCAGCGTTGTAAATGTGCCCATGGGTTACAAACATGGTGCGTGTTCCTAAATCAAACAGGGCATAGTCTGCCATTACAGGGAAATCAAGTACCATTTGGTCAACTTCGGCTTCACAGTTGCCACGTACACAAAAAAGCTCGTCTTTCATACCATTCAATATGGTAATTACTTCTTTTGGGGCATAATCTTTCGGTAAGTCATTGCGGGGGCCATGGTATAGTAAATCTCCCAAAAGAAGAAGTCGGTCAGCCCTCTCAGCTTTATAGCGGTTAATCATCTTTTTGCAATAATAAGCAGAGCCATGTATATCGGATACAATCATCCATTTCATTATTATCACCTCATATCTATTGTAAGAAAGAAAGTTAGCATATGTCAATTTATTTATGATATATGCAGTTGCATTTTGCAATAATTTGATCATTCTGCACAAGAAAGCAAAAAAATAACAGAGAGAATTCTATTTTTTAATTGTAGATTTTGCGTTTTGCCTATTTATTTTCTGTATAAGTTGCGTTATAATGAATAAAATGTTGAAACAAGGGAGTTATTGTGAAGAATATTAGTAAAACAGATGTATATAGTAAACTAACACCACGTGCCTGTATTAAAATTATGCAAGAAACTCTTTCAGCATTAGAAAAGGGTGAAGCAGAACAATATTTGCGCACCATAACCCCTTTGCCAGAAGGCGGCTTAATGGGCTACATGCCGGCGGCTTTGCCTGGGTGTTTTGGTGCAAAGCTTATTACAGTGTTTCACAGCAATGCGGGCACTGCGTATCCGTCTCACCAAGGAAGTGTGCTGTTGTTTGACAGTGCAAATGGCAGTTTAATAGGCATGGCAGACGGTGGCGCCATTACAGAAATTCGCACAGGTGCGGTAAGCGCCGTTGCCACTGACATACTTGCAAACCAAAGCGCACATGCATTGGCATTACTTGGTGCAGGGGTGCAAGCAAAGTCTCACTTACTGGCCATTAAAGAAGTGCGCAAGTTAACCGAAGTGACCGTGTGGGACATGAGAGAAGAAAACGCCCAACAATTTGCGGTAGAAATGGCAAAGCAAACAGGGCTTTCTATAAAAGTGTGCGCTACCGCACAAGAAGCAGTGCAAAATGCAGATATTATTTGTACGGTAACGGCATCTAAAACGCCGATTCTTGAAAAAGAGTGGGTGAAACAAGGCGTACACATTAACGCTGTGGGCGCTTGTGCAAAAAGTGAGCGAGAGTTATCATCAGCGCTGGTTGCTGCAGGAGAAGTATATTGTGACAGTATTGAGTCTGTTTTTGCCGAAGGTGGAGATTTCCTAATTCCACGAGATGAAGGCCTGTTTGATGACACGCACCTGCGAGGCACCATTGGGGGCTTGCTGGTAGGCAAAAGCCAAGGGCGTATTACTGATGATGAAATAACCATATTTGAGGCGCTTGGGCTTGCAGTGGAAGATGTGGCCTGCGCCAATTATTTGTGCAATTTGTAAAAATTGAAATATATTATTTTTTAGGAGGAAAAAGACATGAAAAAAGTTCTGAAATGCGGGCAGCTGTTTACAGCTGTAGATGAGACCATTCAAAAAGACATGGCTGTGGTACTGGAGGATAACAAAATTATTGAAGTGCTACCCATTGCAAATGTAGATACAACTGGTGCAGAAGTAATTGACCTAACTGATAAATTTGTTATGCCAGGGTTAATTGACGCACACGTTCACACAAGCTCTCCTGGTGAAGGTGCATTTTCTGACCCAAGCAAGTCTATAGGTGATGTAGCGTTTATGTCTTTGGTGAATGCGAAAAAAGACTTGATGGCAGGCTTTACAACATTACGTGATGAATGCTCTTACGGATTTGCAGACGTTGCCCTGCGTGATGCCATTAACAACGGCATGGTTGACGGACCTCGTATGATGGTAAGTGGTTTAGCACTTGGCTCAACAGGGGGGCATATTGACAGCCATTTTAGCCCTTATATTAAAGAAGGACATGAAGGCGGCTTGATTGTTGACAGCCCAGATGCTGCTAGAAAAGCAACCCGTTTCAACTTTAAATATGGCGCTGACCAACTAAAAATTATGGCAACAGGTGGCGTGCTTAGCTTCGGAGATGACCCGAAATCTTCTGACTTAACCTATGAAGAAATGAAAGCTGCCCTTGACATTGTAAATGAACGTGGACGTATTTCTTCTGCCCATGCCCATGGCGCAAACGGCATTAAATATGCTATTCGTGCAGGCATTACCAGCATTGAACATGGTATGTTGATGGATGATGAATGTGTTGATTTGTTTGTAGAGTATGGCACATACCTTATTCCGACTATTATTGCGGCACACCAAATTGTGGTGGAAGGCAAAAAAGGCGGCATGCCAAAATGGGCGGTTGATAAAGCAGAAATTTGCCTTGCAGGCCATAAAGATAACTTGGCAAAATGCCGTGCAAAAGGTGTAAAAATTGGCTTTGGTACTGACGCAGGCACAACATTCAACCTACATGGCAAACAAACGTATGAGTTTGAATTGATGGTTGATTATGGTTTTAC
This sequence comes from uncultured Oscillospiraceae bacterium, assembly GCA_964637735.1. Classification (GTDB taxonomy): domain Bacteria; phylum Bacillota; class Clostridia; order Oscillospirales; family Ruminococcaceae; genus CAZWXJ01. Next base: position 6,256 of record CAZWXJ010000057.1, read on the forward strand.
CCCGATGGAAACATTGGTTGCTGCAACCAAAACCAACGCTACCATGATGAAATGGGATGACAAAGTAGGCACACTGGAAGCTGGCAAATTTGCTGACGTAGTTGCTTTTGATGAAAGCCCACTTGATAACATTAAAACTCTGCAAGATGTAGCCTTTGTTATGAAAGACGGAAAAGTTTACAAAAACAAAAAAGCTGCCAGTTGCAATTGCTAATAACATAGAAAACAGGCTCTGCATTTCGCAGAGCCTGTTTTTTTAACCATATAATGCTACATATTCTTCAAGGCATAAACCAAGCTCGTTCATTTTTTTGGCATGTTCCACTCCTACATAACGGTAATGCCACGGTTCGTAAATAATGTTGGTAACGTCTTGCTTGTCAAGCGGAAAGCGCAATACAAATCCATAATCAGCAGCATGTTCTTGTAACCATGCAAATTCAGGGGTATTTGCAAACCCATCGTCAAGCACTTGGTAGTTTACAGAAACAATGTCAGCGGCAAGCCCTGTGGCATGTTCACTTGTGCCTGGCGGGGCTACAATGGTGCCAGCAATTTGGCGGGCTTCGGCTTCACTGTAACCATAGCCAATATACTCATTCACTTTGTTGTTGTAAAGCACTTCCTGCCGAGAGACAGAGCGGTAAGCAGAACACACCATTAAATTGAGTCCTTCGGCGTTCCCGTCAGCAATCATTTGGTTTAGGGCATCGGCAGCACGGGCATCAAATTCATAGCCATTGCCAATAGATGCAGTGTCTACCGTGTAACCACTAGGTAAAGGGCTACTTTTGTTCACCAGTATCAAATTCCACTCGGTTGCGTCAATGGTATAAACTGCGCTTACTGGTGTAGATATTTCAGAGTTTTCAGAAGTGTCGCTGATGACAGGCTGCGAATTATCACCGCTAGAGGTGTCGTCATCAGAAGGGGAGAGCCACCTTGTAATAAACAATGCGGCAATTAAAATAAGCACCACAGCGAAGATGCCGATTGTTATATATTTTTGTTTTTTTGCTTTTTGCTTATGCTTTTCATAAGCGGCACGGCGGTTTGCCTGCTGGGCAGGGCTTTGTGAGTTGCTTTTTGGTGTTGGTTTTCTTTTTTGTGGAGACAAGAAAACACCTCTTTCTGTTTATTTTACATTAATAAGCTCATATTGCTTGGTGCCAAGTCCCATTTCTTCGGCACGGTCAATACAAACCATCCAGTTGGTTTCAGGGTGGTTGTCAGTAAAGTGGTCATGGTGGGTATGGGGCTTTTCGCTTAACATGCTACCCGCTGTTATAGGCATAGCATTGCAAGCATCTGCACAGGCAACATCTAACGCAACAGGGTCAAAAGAGGCAAACATGCCAACGTCAGGTATAATGGCAAGGTCGTTTTCAGCATGGCAGTCACAATAAGGGGAAACATCAATTACCAAGCTGATGTGAAAATGAGGGCGCCCACGCAAAACAGCGGCAGAGTATTCTGCAATTTTTACGTTCAATTCATCGTTTGCAGAAGAATTTGCATTGTAAATGGCATCAAAATTGCAAGCGCCAAGGCAGCGCCCGCACCCAACACACTTACTGTGGTCAATACTGGCTTTGTTATTTTCATCAAACGAAATGGCACCATGTGCACAGTTTTTAGCGCACACACGGCAACCTACACATTTGCGCTGGCTCACACTCGGCTTGCCAGAGTTATGTTGCTCCATTTTGCCTGCACGAGAGCCACAACCCATGCCAATATTCTTCAGTGCGCCGCCAAAGCCTGTGGCCTCATGCCCTTTAAAATGGTTTAAAGAAATAAAAACATCGGCATCCATAATGGTCTGCCCAATTTTTGCTTCTTTTACAAATGTACCGTCAGGTACAGGCACAAGGGCTTCATCTGTTCCCTTTAACCCGTCGCCAATTATAATTTGGCACCCCGTTGAAAAAGGTGAAAAACCATTTTCATAAGCGGCATCTAAATGATCAAGGGCGTTTTTTCTGCGCCCAACATATAGCGTGTTACAGTCAGTTAAAAAGGGGCGCCCGCCAAGTTCTTTTATAACATCGGCAACAGCCTTTGCATAGTTTGGGCGTAAAAAGGCAAGGTTGCCTGGTTCACCAAAATGAATTTTAATGGCAGCATATTTTCCATTCATGTCAATGGTTCCAATGCCAGCTGCTTTTATTAGTTTTTGCAGTTTTTCAAGCAGGTTTGTGCCGGGGAGGGCACGCATGTCTGTGTAATATACTTTTGCTTTTTCCATAAAACACCTCGCTAAAATGTCAGTTTATGTCATGCTTATTGTAATACCAAAAGAGGTGAATTACAATGCACATTTATGGTTATAGAAGAAATGCGTACTTCTGCCACTTCACAACTTTTGCAAAAAATGTGCTATAATATGAAACGAATAAAATAAGCATGGCGGACGGCGATAAAATGGAATTAGATCAATTAAAAATAAAAAAACAAAAACGAAATGCAATATTGGTTTGGGCGGTTACAGTGATTGTTTCAACCCTTATTATTTATTTTGGCAATTTTTATGCAAGTGCGGGGCTAAAGCTTTTCACAAGCCAAATGCCTGTTGTAAAAGCCACGGTAAACACAATTGTAAAAGAGGAAACAGACTCGTATTCAATGGGTACAGAAATAGAAAACACCACCATTACGTTTACCTGCACTATTAACGAAGGTACGCAAAATGGGCAGGTGGTAACTGCTACGCAAAGTGTAGATGGGTTATATGGCGAGGGTGGTATTAAAAAAGTTGAACCAGATGATGCCATTTTAATTTTGTATGGTAATAGTATAGATGGCTCAAACAGTTGGTATTTTTCAGAGTACCAACGGCTTGACAAAATTATGTGGCTCGGCCTATTTTTTGTTGTGCTGGTGTTGTTATTCGGAAGAACGAAAGGCGTAAATACATTGCTTTCACTTGGGTATACCTGCGCATATGTTTTTTTGGTGTTTGTACCCGCTGTGCTGAATGGGTATAATATTTACCTGCACGCAATACTCACATGTGTGTATACTATTTTCATGACGCTGTTTTTAATCAACGGGCTCAGCGCAAAAACCTTCACCACCATTATTGGGTGTGTGTTGGGTGTGCTTGCTGCGGGCATTATTACCATCGTGATGGACAAATTTTTATTGCTTTCGGGATTTTCAGATGAGCATTCTATTCACTTGCTTATGTTGAATGCAAGAAACCCGATTAACCTAAAAGCGATTACGTTCGGCGCCATTATTATAGGGGCGATGGGCGCCGTTATGGACGTTGCCATGGACATTTCCTCTTCATTATATGAAATACAGGTGAATGCGCCCGATATTTCTTTCAGTAATATGGTGAAAAGCGGATTTGCCATTGGTAGAGACATTATGGGTACCATGGCAAACACACTGGTACTGGCGTATATTGGTAGTTCTTTATGTAGTACGTTGCTGCTGTTTACCTATACAAATTCTTTAACGGACATGCTGAACAAAGAAAAAATTATTGAAGAA
>CAZWXJ010000058.1:0-9286 GCA_964637735.1 uncultured Oscillospiraceae bacterium
GAATTCAAATGTACTTCCACTTCAAATTCTTTGTCATGGTCAGGGCCTAGTTCTTTCACGGTCACATAGCGCAATTTTTCACCAGGGTTTTGTTGCACCACTTCTTGCAGTTGTGTTTTATAATCATCTAAGTTTGTCAGCGCATGTTCTACAAAAGGTAGCACAAAACTTTTCGCGGCTGTGTAACCACCATCTAAATAAACAGCAGCTATTAAGGCTTCAAAAGCATCTGCACAAATAGACGGGCGCGCCCTTCCGCCGTTTTGGTCTTCCCCTTTGCCCAAATACAAATAGTTGCCAAGGTTTATTTTTTGCGCATAGGTAAACAGCGCTTTTTCATTTACAAGCCCTGCCCGAATTTTCGTCAGTTTTCCCTCTTGTTGCTTTTTATGCGTTTTAAACAAATGCTCACTTACAATCACAGAAAGTACAGAGTCACCCAAAAATTCAAGCCGCTCGTTATGGTGCCCGCTCATTTTGGTTTCATTCGCGTAAGAAGTATGCGTGAGCGCTAAATTAAGAAGTTCAACATCTTGAAAGGTATACCCAATGCTTTTTTCAAGTTCAGTCACTTTCCGCCACTTCCTTTTGTTTTACCATTGCTTCTGTGATCACTTCAGTTACATTTGCTTCTGCAAACGTTTTTGCCTGCCGAATTGCATTTTTAAATGCCTTTGCATTAGAAGAACCATGTGCTTTAATAACAGGTTTTGCAATACCAAGTAACGGTGCTCCACCATATTCTGTATAATCAAGCTTCGCCCTAAAGTCAGCCAGATTGCTTTTCAGCATAGCAGCTGCCAATTTGGTTTTGGTATTGGTGTAGAACATGTCTTTCAAATTGCCTGTCATAAATTTGGCAAGCCCTTCGGTCAATTTCAAAATAATATTACCAGTAAACCCATCAGCAACTACAACATCGGCCATGCCTAAAGGTATGTCTCTCGCCTCAATATTCCCACCGAAGTGAATGTCATCCATACTTTGCATTAGTTTATAAGCTTCTATAATTACTTCCGTACCTTTGGTTTCTTCTGTACCATTGTTAGCAAGGCAAACGGTGGGGGTTTCCCTGCCCATTACCTTTTCCATATATACTGCGCCAACCAGCCCAAATTGCGCAAGCATTTCAGGGCGGCATTCTACATTTGCGCCACAGTCAAGTAATAAAAAGCTTTTTTCTGAACCAGGTAATACAGTGGCAAGCGCCGCACGTTTTACACCCTTTATGCGCTTTACAAGCCCTGTTGCCCCCACCAATAAAGCACCTGTTGAACCAGCACTTACAAAAGCGTCACCTTCGCCTGCTGCAAGCAGTTTTAACCCTACACCCATACTGGTGTCAGGGCGCTTTTTCAATATTTCTGTTGCATCATCATCCATAGAAAGCATGTCGCTTGCATGGTGCACCGTAATGCCCTGCATATCAAAGCTATGCGCTTGCACTGTAACGTTAATTTTTGCTTCATCACCTACAAGTATCACTTCTACACCAAGCTCTTTTACCGCTTGTATAGCGCCTTCAATAGGTACAATCGGTGCGTGGTCTCCTCCGAATGCGTCAACAATTATTTTTGTCATTTTAAACGCCCCTTTCGGTTGGCAATTATTCTTTGCTTCTATTATAAAATATTTTCAAGTGCTTGTAACGCTCTATCTGCCAAAAGTTGATATTTTTTTTGTTTGTCTCGCTCATGCTGGGCAAGAGGTGGCAATATGCCCATGTTTGCCCCCATAGGCTGAAAGTCTTTACTGGGGGTGGTAATATACCGCAGCAATGCACCACACATGGTTTGTTCAGATGGGATTTTAGAGTCTTCACCGTTCATGGCTTGCAATAAAAACCTTGCCGCTAATATACCGCCCATGGCACTTTCCATATACCCCTCTGTGCCAGTAAGCTGCCCTGCAAAATAAACATGGGGGTGCGTTTTTAAATTCATTGTTTTATTTAGCAACAATGGGCTATTTAAAAACGTGTTGCGGTGCATAACGCCATAGCGCACATATTCTGCATGTTCAAGCCCAGGTATCATGCCAAAAACACGCTTTTGCTCAGGGAATTTTAAATTGGTTTGAAACCCGACCAAATTATAAAGAGTGCCTTGTTCATTTTCTTTGCGTAGTTGCACATTTGCCCATGGTCTATGCCCTGTTTTTGGGTCAGTTAAACCAACAGGTTTTAGCGGGCCAAACCGTAAAGTGTCAACCCCACGAGATGCCAATATTTCAATAGGCATACACCCTTCATATACTTTTATATCTTTTTCAAAGTTCTCAAGTTCTACACGCTCAGCATGTACTAATGCCTCGTGAAAAAGCTCGTACCCATCTTTATTAAAAGGGCAGTTTAAATAATCTGCTTCTCCTTTGCCGTACCGAGACGCTGCAAACACCTTTTCCATATCAATGCTTTCAGCGGTAACAATGGGTGCTGCTGCATCATAAAAAGAAAGCCTGCTTTCACCTGTTAATGCTTGTATGTCATCAGCCAGTGCGCCTTCTGTTAAAGGGCCAGTTGCCACGATTACATAACCATCTCCCGGAATTTGCTTTACTTCTTCATAAATAATTTCAATATTAGGGTGTGCAACCACTGCTTCTGTTACTGCTTTCGCAAACAAGTCTCTGTCAACCGCTAAAGCACCACCTGCGCTTACACGGGTTTTATCAGCCGCAGCAAGTGTTACCGAGCCGAGTTTACGCATTTCTGCCTTTAATAAGCCCGCCGCTGAATTCACACGTTCTGCTTTGAGAGAGTTGGAACAAACCAGCTCTGCAAACAAATTTGTTTTATGCGCAGGTGATGAATGCTTTGGGCGTTGCTCATACAATTTCACCTGTACGCCTGCATTTGCAAGGGTCATTGCGGCTTCACACCCAGCAAGCCCTGCACCAATTATGTTAACCATTATTGTTTTTTATAGGGGCGTTCATAACCGCACCCTTCCTTTGCACAATAAATCATCGGGGCTTTTCCGCCTTTTTTAAACAGAGTACTTCCGCAGGTTGGGCACGCTTCTGTTAAAGGTTCATCCCATGTCATAAAGTCGCAAGTTGGGTTATTTTCACAGCCGTAGTAAATGCGCCCTTTTTTTGACTTTTTGATGAGTACTCTGCCACCACATTTGGGGCATTTACCGCCTGAATCTTTCACATAAGGCTTTGTATTTTTACAATCAGGAAAGCCAGGGCATGCCAAAAACTTGCCATACCTGCCTGTTTTAATAACCATTTTACGCCCGCAAAGTTCACAAACTTCATCGGTTTCTTCATCAGGCACTTTCAGCTTTTGCCCTTCCATGTTTTCTTCGGCGGTTTTTAAGGTTTCTTCAAATGGTTTATAAAAATCATCAATAACTTTAATCCATTCTTCTTTGCCTTCTTCCACTTTATCAAGCTGGTCTTCCATACCTGCTGAAAAATGTACGTCAACAATGTTCGGAAATTGTTCTTCTAATAATTCATCAACAATAATGCCAAGTGCCGTAGGCACCAATTTCTTTTGCTCACGCTCTACATAACCCCTGTCAACCACTGTTGAAATAATAGGTGCATAGGTAGACGGACGCCCGATGCCATTTTCTTCCAGTTCTTTAATCAGGGTAGCTTCTGTATATCTGCCTGGAGGTTGTGTGAATTTTTGCTCGCTTTTCAAATCACGCAATTTCAACTTCATATCATTTTCAAGCGGTGGCAAAGCAGTTTCTTTCTTTTCTTTTTCGTCGGTCGCTTCTTCATACAAAGCGGTAAACCCGTCAAACAACATGGTAAAGCCATTTGCTTTAAACATGTATTTGTTTGCGGTAATGTCTACATTTACTGTTTCCAGCTCTGCATCTGCCATTTGGCTGGCAATAAATCTACTCCAAATAAGGCGGTACAGCTTCGCCGCATCACCCGAGATAGACTTTTCGGCTTCTGCTGGTGTTAAAGATGGGTTGGTTGGACGAATCGCCTCATGCGCATCTTGCGTGTTAGCAGCCTTTTTGGTTTTGTAGGTGCGCTTTTTGCCATAGATATACTTTTCACCATAGGCACCTTGAATATAAGCTTCTGCACCTGCGATTGCTTCATCAGAAAGACGAAGAGAGTCAGTACGCATATAGGTAATTAAACCCGTTACGCCTTGCCCTTTTATTTCCACACCTTCATAAAGCCCTTGGGCAGCACGCATGGTACGGCTTGCTGTAAAGCCAAAACGTCTACTTGCCTCTTGTTGCAAGGTAGATGTGATAAAGGGTGGTGCTGGTTGGCGTTTTTTGTTTGCTTTTGCTATTTTGGTTACAATATAATCACTGTTTTCCAAATCTTTTAAAATTTGGTTAGATGCTTCTTCGTTTTCGACTTTTAGTTTTTTTCCGTCAGCGGTGCCATGCAAACGGGCACCAAATTTTTTGGTTGACCCTGGTGCAGAAAATTGCGCATCAACATTCCAATATTCCTCAGGAATAAAGGCATTGATGAGTTTCTCTCTGTCAACAATTAAGCGTAGTGCGACACTTTGCACGCGCCCAGCTGAAAGCCCACGACGTATCTTTTTCCATAAAAATGGAGATAGTTTATACCCCACTAGCCTGTCTAACACACGGCGTGCTTGTTGTGCATCAAACAAATCCATGTCAATGGGGCGTGGGTTTGCCATGCCCTCTGTAATACCTTTTTTGGTAATTTCGCCAAAGGTAACACGGTTTGGCTCGTTTGTGTCAAGCTTTAAAATATGTGCTAAATGCCAAGAAATTGCCTCACCCTCACGGTCCGGGTCAGTTGCCAAAAATACTTCATCAGAGGCAGCTGCGGCTTCTTTTAAGCTTTTAATTAATTTACCTTTACCCGCAATGTTAATATACTGCGGCTTGTAGTTGTGTTTTATATCAATGCCAAGCTGAGAGGCAGGTAAGTCTCGTATATGGCCCATAGAAGCCATTACCTCAAACCCATCTCCTAGATATTTTTGAATTGTTTTCGCCTTGGCAGGAGATTCCACAATTACTAATTTTGACATGTGTTGTTCACCTCATTAAATAGCCAGTACATAACGCTGCCCAGGCAGTTTATGTACAAGGCCTTCCATTTCAAGTTCGCTTAGTGCCGCAAGTGCTGCGCCTGCGGCAAGTTTACATTCTTCACAAATTTGTGCAAGCACCTTTTCTTCACGTGTAATACAGGCATAAAGTTGCTTTGCTTCTTTAGAAATTCCCGATAAATCAACTTTCTTCATCGGTTTTTCTTCTTTTACATCTTCTTGTTCTATGTGAATGCCATACACCTGTAAAATATCTTCTGCAGATGTTACGCAATATGCGCCTTCTTTAATCAGTGCATTGGTGCCATCACTAAGTGGAGAAAAAATGCTTCCTGGTATTGCAAATACGTCTCTTCCCGCTTCCAGTGCATACCGCACTGTTGACATAGTGCCACTGTGTTTTCGTGCTTCTGCCACACAAAGCCCATGGCTAAGCCCCGCAATAATACGGTTTCGCTCTAAAAAGTGGTGCCGTTCAGGGCGTTCGCCCAATGAATATTCACTAACAACCGTCCCATATTTTTCTATAAGTTGTTGCAGCTTTTTGTTTGCAGATGGATAATATACGTCTAGCCCACCACCAACCACTGCAATGGTTGGTAAATCTCTGGTAATGGCGGCTTTGTGTGCCACTGAGTCAAGCCCTGCAGCAAGCCCACTCACAACCATAACGCCTGCTTCTGCCAGCCCTGCAGATATATAATCAATCGATTCACTGCCATAAGCAGAGGGTCTTCTAGTGCCTACAACGCCAATGGCAACTGGTGCTTGCAAATGTGCTATATCACCCTTCACATGTAAAACCAGCGGAGGAGATGAAATATTGCGTAACAAATCAGGGTATCTATCATCTGAAAAACCTATTACTGTTACACCATGCTTTATTTCATTTTCCAGTTCTGTTTGCACATCTTCTAGTGTAAACTGCTTGCAATGTGCAAACTGCCCTTTGGTAATTCTTTTTTGCGCATACAAAAAATCAATTTGCGCATAGGCAATTTTTGCATCATGTTCCACAAATTCTAAAATGTCGTTTACGTTTTGCGCCGCAGTACCAAGCACTTTTGAAAGCCATTTCCAGTAAATTACGTCGTCATGCATTGCCTGTCTCCCTAAAATGCCACATAAAAATTGTTGCAGCTGCCGCCGCATTTAAAGACTCTACATTGTCCTCCATCGGAATATATAGTCGCACATCAGCCATTTCAATGGTCTTTTCAGAAAGCCCATTCCCTTCATTGCCTATACAAACAGCAATGCCACTTTTGGGTGCAAACGTAGTCATAGGTTGTGCATTTTGCAATGCCGTTGCAACAACAGTTACCCCTGCATTTTGTGCCGCTTCAATTTCTTGTTGCAAATTGCCAGTGAAGTAAAGCGGTAACTTTAAAGCCGCCCCCATGGAAGCGCGCAATGCCTTTTGTGAGAATGGGTCAGCACATGCGCCAGTAAGCACAGCGCCCTGAAAACCAAATGCCACCGCAGTTCGTAAAATAGTGCCTACGTTGGCAGGGTCTTGCACATCTTCTAAAAAAATATATTTTTCATTTGCAGTAGGTAAAAACGGTTGCGCTGTTGGCATTTTTACAGTAGCATAAACACCGCTTGGTGTTTTTTGCCCTGCAATTTTCTGTTCAACCGCAGGCGCAATAATGTAGTGGTTAGCAAGTATATCTTCAATAGCGGGGTGTTTTTGCAAAGCCTCTTGCGTGTAAAAAACATCTTGTACCTGTGCGCTGCTTTGTGCAATATCTAGCACAAGTTTTGGTGTTTCTGCAACAAACATACCTGCATCTCGTCTTGCTTTTACAGAAGACGCAAGTTTTACAAATTGCTTTATTTTTTCATTGTCTTTACTTATAATTTGGTTTTGCATACACACCACCTAACTGCTATATTACACATGTTTTTTCATGCTATAATACAAATCGACGCCCGGGCGCATATACACGCGCGGGCGTTTATTTATTATGACAATGCTTTTTTTGCAGTTTCAGTTAATTTAGTAAATGCTTTTTCATCATGAATAGCAAGTTCACTTAACATTTTACGGTTTAGTTCAACCCCCGCCTTTTTCAGCCCATTCATAAATGTAGAATAGTTCATACCATTCATTTTGCATGCAGCTGAAATGCGAGTAATCCATAAACGGCGAAAATCACGTTTTTTCTGTTTACGGCCAATGAAAGCGTAGTTACCGCTTTTCATTACTTGTTGTTTTGCCATTTTAAAGTGGCGGTGTTTGTTACCCCAGTAACCTTTTGCCAGCTTTAATACTTTTTTTCTTCTTTTACGGGTCATCGTAGCGCCCTTAACACGAGCCATAATCTATATCTCCTTTGCGTTTAGCATTCATTTTATTTGTATGGAATCATTTTTTTAACTGCTGCTTCATTGGTAACATCTACGTAACCGCCAGCACGCAGTCTTCTTTTACGCTTGGTAGTCATCTTGTTCAGAATATGGGTGTGGTAAGCTTTCCCGCGTTTTACTTTTCCTTTTTTTGTAACGCTAAAACGTTTTTTTGCACCCGAGTGGGTTTTGATTTTCGGCATTTTTATTTCCTCCTTCAATAATAAACAAACTATTTTGGGGCACCTGGTGAAATATACATCATCATGCTGCGCCCTTCCAGCTTCGGCATTTTTTCAATGGTACCGTTTTGAATTGCTTCCGCAAATCTCTGCAGTACTTCATTGCCGAGGTTGGTATGTGCCATTTCACGGCCTCGAAACCGAATAGACACTTTCACTCTGTTTCCTGCAGCTAAAAACTTTTCTGCATGCCCGAGTTTCGTGTTGAAGTCATGGGTATCAATGTTGAGTGAAAGCCTAATTTCTTTTACCTCAACAACTTTTTGGTTCTTTTTCGCTTCTTTTTCTTTCTTTTGTTGCTCAAAGCGGTATTTCCCATAGTCCATAATTTTCACTACGGGTGGCGTTGCTTGTGGCGCAATTTTCACAAGGTCAAACTCTTGTTCTTGTGCAAGTGAAAAAGCTTCTTTTGATGACATGACGCCAAGCTGGCTACCGTCACTTCCAATAACACGCACTTCTTTATCACGTATACCCTCATTCATTTCCACTTCAGTTTCTTTTTTTCCGCTAATTTTTAGCACCTCCAGTTATAACATAAAAACAAAACACGGTTGCATTTTGGCAACCGTGTACAATAAACAAAACCATTGTTTCAAACAATTTGTTTCACATATTGACCCGACGCCCAAAGCACCAAGGTGAGCGCAACATTTGCACTTCTTTGTTTGCTAGTGAATTTTACCATGCAACCCCATATTTGTCAACAATTAGTGCAACTTTTTTGCAGTAATTAGAATAAATATCGCATTTTTTCCCTTATTACAATCTTATAGCTCTATCGCTTCACCTAAATGGAACGAATAAATATAGCATGCTTTTACAGGCATGTTAAAACGGGGTGCAATTGCCTGCTTATACAGTTCAAGTTGCTTTTTATACCGTCTCACAAGCTCGGCTGCTGTTTTTACTTTATCGCTTTTATAGTCTATCAAAACAATGCCGCCAGCCTCAACAAAAACACAGTCAGCAATGCCTTGCACAATAATGGTTGCGTCTTCATCATTTTTCCATTCATCCAGCGCTTCAGCTGCTGGTATTTCTGTAATAAATGCATATTCTCTATAGACAGCTTCAGCCGCTTGCATACGCCTTGCAATGTCAGATGCAAAAAAAACATCTACATCTTCTTTGGGTATTGCATCAGCAACATCTTTCAACAAAAATGCTTCTTGAACAAGCCTATCTTTCTCTGCTTCAAAATTTGTTTGCGCATTTTCAAAGTTTGCATACTGCATAAAACTATGCAGTGCCGTTCCCTTTTCTGCGGCAGAAAGCCCTTCTTCATACATAAAAGACGGCCTGCTTAAAATAACAGTATCTTCTTTTTTTGCAATTTCAGACACAGCCATTTTAATAGGTAGTTTTGTGTTTTTCTCATATGGGTATTCTTTTTCAAACGCACATAACAATTCTTGTACCAAATTATCATCTGGCAAAACCGTTTGTGCTTCTATTTCTTGTGTTTGCGTTTGCTCTTTCTTCGTGCCAAGCACAATTTCTAAATCTCCTTGTGCTGTTCGCATTTGCACAGGTGTTTCTGCAAGTGTGCGCAGTTCCTCGCCGTTCGGGTGGGTTAAAAAAACATACAAAAGCCATTGTAGTGCGCTTGTTGCGCTTTCAACTAAGCTAGGGGTTATGCCATTTGTTAGCAAATCTTTCGCAG
>CAZWXJ010000058.1:9296-9503 GCA_964637735.1 uncultured Oscillospiraceae bacterium
CATTATTCACCACATTTTCAACCGACGTGTTGCTTGCAGGGCTGGCGGTAATTACCATTTTTTGTTTTGCCCTTGTTAGTGCTACGTACAGTAAGCGCATCTCTTCACTTAAAAGTTCTTTTTTCATTTTATTGCGAAGTGCCATTTTAGGCAACGTTTGGTAAAGTGTATTAATAGGGCTTCGCAAACTAGCGCCAATGCCCAGTT
>CAZWXJ010000059.1:0-9300 GCA_964637735.1 uncultured Oscillospiraceae bacterium
CAATAATAGTTCCACCGTTTTTACATGGGCAGAAAGCAGTTCGTCTATTTTGCTTATCAAGTCGTCCAGCCCTTCGCCCGTTTTGGCACTGACGAACACGCCTTTTTCATTCTTTGGCACAAGTGCAAGCTTGTCTGCCTTGTTGTAAACCGTGATGATCTCTCCCACCGCACCAAGGCTTTCTAGTACATCACTCGTAATGCGCAATTGGTCTTCCGCTTCTTCATCGGCAGCATCACACACCTGTAGCAAAATGTCGGCATACTTTGCCTCTTCTAAAGTAGACTTAAACGCCTCTACCAAATTGTGCGGCAAACGGCTTACAAAACCAACCGTGTCAACAAAAATCACATTCTGCCCACTGGGCATGCGGTAACTTCTTGCGGTAGGGTCAAGGGTGGCAAACAGTTTATTTGCTGTTTCCACTTCTGCGCCTGTTATGGCATTTAATAAGCTAGACTTTCCCACGTTGGTATACCCCACCAGCGCAATAACAGGGGTACCTGTTTTTTCACGTCTGCGGCGGTTTTCTTTTTTATGGGTTTCCATTTCTTCCAGTTTCTTTTTCAAAAAGTCTATGCGGCGGCGAATATGCCGTCTGTCATACTCAAGCTGGCTTTCACCTGCGCCACGGCGGGCGCCACCGCCACCTCCACCGCCACCTGCCTGGCGTGAAAGCACTGTGCCAAGCCCTATTAAACGGGGCAAGCGGTATTGTAGTTTTGCAAGTTCGGTTTGTAGTTTTCCTTCATTGGTGGTGGCCCGCCTGTTGAAGATGTCTAAAATCAACATGGTGCGGTCCATAATTTCGCAGTCAAGCAGTTTTTCTATATTGCGAATTTGCACCCCTGAAAGCTCTGCATCAAAAATGCAAAGGGTTGCTTCTTGTGTTTCTATCAGCTGTTTTATTTCTTCCAGTTTGCCCTCGCCAATGTAGGTGGCGGCATCAATGCGGTCTCTTTTTTGCATGACCGTTGCCATGGGTTCTAGTTCATCGCTTTCGGCAAGCGCCCATAGTTCGTTCATTGAACGCTCAGCATCATATGTGCCAAAGTCGGCCCCTACAAGAACTACTTTTTCTATTTCATTTTCCTGGTTTATTACGTTATTTTGTTCTGTCATATATCCTCTTTTCATTCTATAAACGGTGTATGTGCTTACATTTTTTCTATTCTAAATCTCATGCTTTCCACTCCTCATTTATGCAAGCTTGTTTTTATGTGTTTTGCCACACGTCATACTCTAGTGTTTTCAAAAAGTCTTTTTGCAATAACAAATATTCTTTTGCCCATAATACATCTTTTTCAACGGGTGTATATACTTCTCTGCGTGCTTCATCAAAGCAAAATGGCACTACTATTTCCGATCCATATTTTCCTCTTACACTTAATAGCCATGGTGTTTTTAGGGTTTCTTCCATATCATACAAAAGCGTTTTATAAAACAGGCAAAACACTGTTTGCCCATAATAAAACATCTCATACAATTGGCTTTCTCTTGTTGTTATGCCATTTACAATATTTGCCTTTAACAACTTTTCTCTTAATGTTTCATATGTTTCTGTTTTTTCTGAAATATAAGTATTTTTAACATCGCTTTCCATTTGTGCTAATATGCTTTTTATCTCATGCGGCGAAATGTTATCTGCATTCATTAATACCACTGTGCGCTCAAAATCTTTTCGCAAACCTGTTGCGTATTTGTCAATAATTGTTTTTTGGTAGCACTGCACATTATATTCATTGTTTATGGTCAACTCTTCCTTTGCAAAGTCAATGTTTACCCTTATATAATCTTTTTCAAGCAAGTTGTTTTCTATTTCTTCTCTATATGTTTTTCTTGCTACCGTTTGCCTTTGAAGCAATTTTGGAGACGTTTTCCCATATGTTTTTTTCTCTTTCAAATAAATCTCTACAAAACTTATAAAAAACAAGGTCATAAAAAAATAGATACCTAATCCAGATCTGCCTTGGTATATACCAGCTTTATCCGTGTTGTATATTAAATATGCAACCCCTAATATGCCCATTAGTACATAGGCTATTCGTAAAACATATTGTTTTCTTTTATAAGATGGCTCAAGCATTTACGACACCTGCTATACTTTTATAGTCTATAGTCATCAATCTCTTTACCGTTCAATAATGTACGTCTTACTACTTGCGGTTCTACCTTATTAAAGTTGTCATTGCTATTAATAGAAAACAAAAAATCTTTCTTCACTGTGTTATAAGGCGTACCATAGCGTGGGTTTACTTCTGTAGTATTCATATCATCAGACATGGGAGTATACAACCTTCTTGCGTTTTCATCAAATGCAAATGGTACTGTGTTCTCACCAATAATAATTGGGGTAAGCCATTTTTCTTTTTGCGCTTCTGCCATTTTTGGGTAAATATATATAAAGCAGAATGAGTCAATAGGGTATGCCTTTTTTCGGCGAGTGCTTTGTATAAAAGAATTTGTTAAAGCGTGTATTGTTTTTTCATCTAGTTTATCTACTTGCATAAAACAAAATACTTTTTTACCGTTCCCTGTGCTTTTGTCGAAACATGTTATTCGCTCTATCGCATCTTGTAATGTATATGGTTTTGGTCCAAATTCCTCTACTTTTACTTCTGTTGCTTCATATGCGTTTACACTTTTCTCTTTTTGTTCGTCAAATTCTTCAATACTCCATTTACGAAACCTATTTGCAGTAAGTATATCTTCAGCAAAATGCAAGAACGGCTTTTCATT
Source organism: uncultured Oscillospiraceae bacterium (assembly GCA_964637735.1). GTDB lineage: Bacteria > Bacillota > Clostridia > Oscillospirales > Ruminococcaceae > CAZWXJ01. The sequence continues at coordinate 2,740 of CAZWXJ010000059.1, forward strand.
TTGCAAGGCATATGTTTCAGGCTCGGTTTTTACATATTTTTTATTTTCTCTCTGGTGAAGAAACAACAATACACAAACCAGTAACAATACAACCGTTATTATTATTCTAATATACACTATACTCAGTGTTCCTTTAAGTGCAAGCAGTATACGTGGTAACCCAAAATAACATGCCAAAGTAGCAATCAGTAAAATCGTTTTCAAATTTTTACTTTTTTTACTTAGCATATTTTATCGCCCCTTGTTTTAATACTACTTTACACCTCTGAAAGCCTTACCTTATCAATAGGTGCCTTATACACAAGCACTTCTACTTTGGTTACGCCATCGGCTTTGGTGTGTACGCTTTCGCCTACTTTTTGCATGCCTACTTTTTGCATAACTTTGCCAGAGGCAAGGTTGGGTTTTGCATGCACCGCCACAAAGTTTTGGTACCCCCACATACTTAAATAGGTCAGTACACCACGCAGTGCCTCAGTGGCATAACCATTGCCCCAATATGTTTGCCCAAAGCAATAGCCAATTTCTAGGGTGTCTTCCGCTTTATGCTCTTCATCTAATGCCGCAAATGCGCTTATAGAACCGATAATTTCCCCCGTGTCTTTCAGGCAAATCACCCACTGGTAAAAATCTCCGTTTTCATACTGTGGCACCCATGCGTTTAAAATGCCCCATGTTTCGGTAACGTCTTTATGGGCATTCCAGCTTAAATAGGTGGTTACAGCAGGGTCATTTGCATAAGCGGTAAACATTTCGGCGGCGTCATCTGTACGAAAAAGCCGTAAATGCAACCTGCTTGTATAAAAAGGAACTGTGCCTGTTTTGTATATTTTCATAAGCGTAAACCCTCGTTCATTTTATAATTTGCTTGCAAAAACTTTTACATCTACTTCATATTATACCTTATATTATACTGTTATACTTATTACAAATAAAGCACCACTGCAAAAAATAGTTGACATACCGTGCCTTACGGGGTTACACTTTTATAGAACATAAATAACCTCGGTAGGTGAGGCTACCTCAGGGATACGGGTTACTGCCGCAAAACAGTGGAGACACTGTGCGCCGGTTGAACAGTCTGCGTCGAACCCAAGGCGTAGAATAATGTAACTTCATTGCCCTGTGAAGCCAAAGCTTGAACGGTGGCAAAAAACAAGTTTTGCTTGTTTTATTGTATTGCGTATCTTATTTTTTAATAGATGCCTCTGCCATTGTTTGAAACTTTGGCAGAGGTTTTTTGTTTCTGACAAAACAGGAAGGAGAAGTGGAAACATTGAACGTTGACCGATTACGTGGCAAATTCTTTTTCTGCGGGTATATAGCGAAGACAATGTTTTCGCTGACTCGTGAAAAATATTCATTTGCCTCATAGCAAAACCCACACAGGAGGTAATTCACATGAGAAAAACAAAACCAAACAAACAAATGCTAAGCAACATGCAGCAAAACAGCAATGCACGCCTACTAGAGGCGGCATCTCTGCCTGGGGCAGACCTATTAAAACTATATGACGTTACACTAAGCGGGCACAATGACGAAGAAATTGAACCCTTGCGTGAAGCATTCGGAGAGAATAAAATCACCCATCAAAAAGGAGACAGTGTTTTTAAACGCTTGTTCAAAGCCTTTGTAAACCCGTTTACCATTGTGCTTTTTGTGCTTGCAGGTATTTCGTTTGTTACTGACGTCATGCTGCCTGCACCAGGCCAGAGAGACCCTTGGTCGGTGCTCATCATTCTCGTTATGGTGTTCATCAGCGGTATGCTTCAGTTTGTGCAAGAGGCCCGCTCTGGCGCGGCGGCAGAAAAGCTAAGCGAAATGGTTGAAAACACCATTGCTGTAAAACGAAACGGAGAAGAACCAACCGAACTACCCATAGATGAACTGGTATGCGGAGACATTGTTGCCCTTGCCGCAGGAGATATGATTCCTGCCGATTTGCGCATTTTGCAGGTGAAAGACTTTTTCGTCAGCCAAAGTTCATTAACAGGTGAAAGTGAACCTGTTGAAAAAACATCTAACGCATTAGACGTTACAGGCAAAGCACCACTTGAACTAACCAACCTTGCCTTTATGGGCAGCACTGTTTTAACGGGCTCGGCCATGGCTGTGGTGGTGAATGTGGGAGACAACACCGTATTTGGCGGCATTGCCCACCAGCTTACCGAAAAGAAGCCGATGACCAGCTTTGAAAAAGGCATTAGTGATGTTTCCTGGGTGCTTATTCGGTTTATGCTGGTTATGGTGCCTATTGTGTTTTTGCTAAGTGGCTTTCGTGGGGGAAACTGGATGCAGGCATTTTTGTTTGCGCTTTCGGTGGCAGTTGGGCTTACCCCTGCTATGCTACCCACCATTGTGGCCGCAGGGCTTGCCAAAGGGGCAACGGTACTTTCAAAACAAAAAGTTATTGTGAAAGACCTAAATGCCATTCAAAACTTTGGCGCCATGGACATTTTATGCACTGACAAAACGGGTACTCTAACGCAAGACAAGGTTGTTTTAATCAACTCTTTAGACATACATGGAAACGATGACACTCGTGTGCTACGCCATGCTTTTTTAAACAGCTACTACCAAACAGGTTTGAAAAACTTGATGGACCTTGCCATTATTGAAGTTGCCGAAGAAAAAGAAAACCTAACCCAGTGGAAGAACTACATAAAGGTGGATGAAGTTCCTTTTGACTTTGCCCGCCGCCGTATGAGTGTAGTGGTAGAAGACGAAACAGGCAAACGGCAGATGATTACCAAAGGTGCCATTGAAGAAATGCTAGAAATTTGTAGCTATACAGAATACCATGGCGATGTAGAACCCATGACCGATGAGCTGCGTGCTGAAATACTAGAGCAAGTGCAAGGCTACAACGGCGAAGGAATGCGTGTTTTAGGCGTTGCACAAAAAACAAACCCCGCTGAAATCGGCGCTTTTTCTGTGCAAGATGAAACCGAGATGGTGCTGATTGGCTATCTCTCTTTCCTTGACCCACCGAAAGAAAGCACCGCCGCCGCCATTGAAGCGCTGCATGAATATGGCGTAGACGTAAAAATTTTAACGGGAGACAACGACGCTGTTACCAAAGCCATTTGTAAACAGGTGGGCATTCCCGTTGACAAAATCATTCTCGGTGTTGACGTAGAAGCCATGGACGATGTCACCCTTGACGCAGAAGTTGCATCTGTTTCGGTATTTGCCAAGCTGTCTCCTCAACAAAAGGCCCGTGTAGTAGATTCTTTACGCAGAATAGGACACACCGTTGGCTACATGGGAGACGGCATTAACGACGCCGCCGCCATGAAACAGTCAGACGTTGGTATTTCGGTAGACACTGCTGTTGATATTGCCAAAGAAAGCGCTGACATTATTTTGCTTGAAAAAGACTTGATGGTGCTAGAACACGGTATTATTGAAGGGCGTAAAACCTACGCAAATATTATTAAATATATTAAAATGACGGTTAGCTCAAACTTCGGTAATATTTTATCTGTTTTGGTTGCCAGTGCCTTTTTGCCATTCCTACCCATGCTACCCATTCAGCTGTTGGCGCTCAACCTCATTTACGACATTTCCTGCATCGCCATTCCGTGGGACAATGTAGACGAAGACTTCCTGAAAGTACCACGTAAGTGGGAGGCTACCTCTTTAACCCGCTTTATGCTATGGATGGGACCCATTAGTTCTGTATTTGACATCGCTACTTATTTGGCTTTGTTCTTTGTAATATGCCCAGCCGTTTGTGGCGGTGCATACCATACACTTTCTGCTGAAATGCAGGTATTGTTTATAATGGTGTTCCACTCTGGCTGGTTTGTTGAGTCTTTATGGTCTCAAACACTTGTTATTCACATGCTGCGCACACCCAAAGTGCCATTTGTGCAAAGCCGCTCTTCCAAGCAAGTGCTTATTGCCTCTTCTTTGGGCATATTGGCAGGTACACTGTTACCCTATACCCCAGTCGGAGATATTTTAGACATGACTGACCTACCACTTATGTATTACGGCATGTTATTCGTCATTATCATTTCATATGTTTTGTTAACAACCCTTGTCAAAAACAGTTATATTAAACGCTACCACGAATTTTTATAGCGATACAATATCATCTCTTTATGAAAGCTGCAGGCATATATGGTACATGCACTTCACTGCACCGTATATGCCTGTTTTATTACTGTATACCTGTTACAAAAGCGCCTTTTTACATATGGATTTTTAAAACATGTATGTATAAAACGCCTTAGAAGAGTATGTTATATGTATATATAATAATTCTATATCTTTCTATTATTACATCTGTCAATAGAAAAGGTGCATTTTTTTGTTGTGAATTGTACCAAAAAGTTTAAAAACCCGCTGTCAAAATGCCGATTTTTGTATTTAGCCACCCCAATTAGATTGACTTCATTTTTCAAATGTGTTAATTTTAAGTAACTTCACGAGTTCATGATTTGTTCATGATTTCGTAAAAGACTATCTTTTTTCTACTTGATGCTAATTGCCGTTAGGCAATGCATATAAAAACCTTCATATTTTGAAAGGAGTCAAATTCTTATGGCAGGAACCAATCAATCCACAAAAGACCTAAAAAGAACCCTAAAATTTGGTGACTTGATGAGTATTGCGGTTGGCCAGATTATCGGCGCCGGTGTTATGGTTATGTCTATCCAAGCTTTGGGTATGACAGGCCGTTCAGTTAACATCGCTTTCGTTGTGGCAGCTGTATTTACAGTTATCGGTCAAGTACCAGGGATCTTCATTTCATCCGTAATTCGTATGCGTGGCGGTACGTATACACAATCAGCAATCTTCGTAGGCCCTCGTTTTGCTGGCTTCTACATGATCACCTACATCTTCTCTAACATGTCTATCGCTATGTACGCTCTTGGCCTTGTAAGTTACATTGCTTACATCGTTCCAAGCATTGCAGCAATGCAAAACCTAGTAGCAGGTATTTTGATGACTATCTTCTTTGTTCTGAACCTTTTCGGTACAGAATGGATGGCTAAAATTCAAAACTTCATGTTCTACTTGCTAATTGCTGCTCTTGTACTGTTCACCGTTTTCGGTGTACCTAAAATTCAATTTGCTGGTTACTTCGGTAACGAACTGTTCGGACGTCCTCTGTTCGAAGGTGGGTTCCAAGGCTTCTTCCAAGCTGCCTCTTACCTCACTTTCGCTACAGGCGGTGCGAACGTTATCATTCAGTTCTCTGCTGAAGCTGTTAACCCAACAAAAGACATTCCTGTTGTTATGATCATTTCTACAGTAAGCGTTGCTATTCTTTATGCTTTGATGGCTACCGTTATCGGTGGCGTATTGCCTCCAGAAGAAGTTATGGCAGCTGGCAACTTAGCACCTATTGCTAAAACAATCATGCCAACAGCTCTTTATTACTTCTTCGTTATCTGCGGTGCTGGCTTTGCTCTTGGTACCACAATGAACGCTTCTATCGGTTGGGTTACAAAACCAATCATGCAAGCTTGCGAAGATGGATGGTTCCCACGTGTACTTGCTACACTACATCCAAAATACAAAAGCCCAATGTACCTCTTAGGCATTTTCTGGTTCATCAACCTTATTCCACTTATCATCGGTTGGGACATTCGTCAACTTGGTCAATGGGTACTATTGCTTGGTAACATCGTTGCTATCGTTATGGTTCTTGCAACAATGCGTCTACCAAAATTATTCCCAGAACAATGGGAAAAATCTCCTTACCACGTACCAAATATGGTATTGAACGTATTCCTTGTATTTGCTGCTTGCGTAACTGCATTCCAAGCTTACATGAATGCTTCAGGCCTTGGTTTCAACATCATCATGCTCAACGTTATCATCCTTGTTGTAGGTATGATCTACGCTACATTCATGATGAAAACTGGTAAAGTTGATATGACCGTTTCTTACGAATTAGACTAATCTCTAATCTCAAACATAAACTTTCATTAACTAAAGAACCCGCTCAATAGAGCGGGTTCTTTTATTTTGAAAATAATGCGGGTATTCCCTTTTATGAATGTGAAAAGCGTGGTATACTAATGATATAAAAATGTTTAAAAGGACGTTTGTTTATGCTTTACACTTGCCCACATTGTAAAAACCCCCTCCCTGCAGATGCTGTTTTTTGCGGCGCTTGCGGTAAGCGGGTTACAAATATTTCTACCGCAACAGAGAATGTCACTACTACTACTTCTGCTTCTTCTTTCCCACCTGTGCCTTCTCTCTCCTCGCTGCAAGAGGACTATCCGCCGCATACTACTTCTTATGGCATGAACACCGCCTCTTATACGGCAGAACCTACCCCAGCCGCACTTCCCAAACAACTTTACACGCCCGCAGGCGGTACTGTTCAGCCTGAAGCACCTACTTATACACCCTACACCCATTTTGCCGCAGAGGTACAAGCCTCTCCTTCTGCACAAACAGAAGAGGAGACCCTTACCGCTACACAGTACTTTCTCATGATGATGGCGGGGGCAATTCCCGTTTTGGGGTGGCTTTACCTGTTGCTTGTTGCCATCAATGCAAAGGCTGAAGCAAGGCGCCATTTTGCCGCAGGTA
>CAZWXJ010000060.1:0-350 GCA_964637735.1 uncultured Oscillospiraceae bacterium
TCTGACAATGCAACGCTGATTGCCCGGGAAGACACCGAACTGTTTATTGGGGAAGGCAAGCGTGAAACATATGGGTTATTAAAGCCACTAAATGGCTTTGTGTTTAACAGCGAAGACGCATATTTTAACTTATTAATTAGCTGAGGTGTTTTATGAAAAAGAAGAAAAAAACCAGCCCCGTTTTAAAAATATTTGCCGCCTTGCTTGTGGTTGCACTTGCAGTAGGCGTATGGGGCATGCTTGAAATAAACGGTTCTAAAAACGGTGAGCCCGTTACTGTTTCTATTGAACAAGGCTGGGGCCCTGTTACCATTGCAGACCAGCTGAAAGACGCAGGCGTAATTGACAAT
>CAZWXJ010000060.1:360-9246 GCA_964637735.1 uncultured Oscillospiraceae bacterium
TTCGCACCTACTTAAAATTCACAGGCGCTGCCCCGCAGTTGCAATATGGCACGTTTGAACTGCGCACCGACATGCCGTATGCAGAGGTAGTAGAAACGCTAAAAACCATCAGCGCTTACCGTGAAACCGTGTCAGTTACCTTCCCAGAAGGCTCAACGCTCATTCAATTTGCACAGCGCATGGAAGCCGCAGGCCTTTGCACGCAGGAAGAGTTTATTGATGCCGCCACAAACGGAGACTTCAGCGAGTTTACCTTCTGGCAGTATGTAAGTGACAACCCCAACAAATTCATGAAAACCGAAGGCTTTTTATTTCCCGATACCTACGACTTTTTCACAGATGAAACACCAGATGCAATGGTGCGCAAAATTTACAACCAATTTGACGAACAAATTACCCCTGAAATGTATGCCCGCATGGACGAACTTGGCTTAACATTGGAAGAAACCATTGTTCTTGCCTCATACATTCAAGAAGAAGCAGGAGACCCCGCAAACATGCCCTATGTTTCAGAAGTAATGCACAACCGTTTAACACCTGGCTCACCTTACCCAAAACTGGAATGCGATGTTTCTTGGCATTTCATTTACGACTTTATTGAGCCTTACTATGGCGGTGCGGCAAACACGCCTCAATATTTTTATGATTTATATGACAGTTATGAAGTAACAGGCTTGCCCATTGGCGCACTTAGTAGCCCTGGCATAGATGCTATTAACGCAGCACTATACCCCGCAAGCACACCTGGCAAAACCTATTATTTCTTCATTACTGACAAAGCGGGCAAATATTATTACGCTGAAACATGGGAGCAACACCAAGCAAATATTGCCGAAGCAAACCGTGTGAATGCGTCTTTGGCACCATAAATTTAAACAGTAAAAGGAAACAGAATGGAACAAAAACTAGAATTACTTTCCCCCGCAGGGGACATGGAAGCTTTAACATATGCGGTGCAGTACGGCGCAGACGCTATTTACCTTGGCGCAACCGACTTTGGTATGCGTGCAGGTGCGTCTAACTTTTCACTTGAAAAAGAACTACCCGAAGCCGTTACCTATGCTCATAATCATGGCAAAAAGGTTTACCTTACTGTAAACACTATTTTAACCAACCAAGAAGCAACCCGCATGCCGCAATTTTTGGTTGCAGCTGCAGGCGCAGGGGTTGACGCTTTTATTGTGTCAGACCTTGGTGTTATGGCACTTGCAACACAGGTTGCCCCCAATGTTGAACTACATGTGTCAACACAAGTGGGTGTTATGAACTATGCCACCGCCACCACCATGTTCAACCTTGGTGCAAAGCGGGTGGTACTTGCCCGTGAATTGTCACTACAAGACATTGCCTTTATTCGTGAACACACCCCGCCTGAACTGGAACTGGAAGCATTTGTGCATGGTGCCATGTGCATGTCGGTTTCAGGCAGGTGCTTAATTTCCAGCTATTTGACAGACAGAGACGCTAACCGTGGCGCATGCGCACAGCCTTGCCGCTGGGAATGGGAACTGAAAGAAAAAAACCGCCCGAACGATGTATACACCATTGGTGAAGAAGATGGAAGTAGCTATTTACTAAATGCCGACGATTTATGTACAGCGCCATTCATTCATTTGCTTGCAGAAGCAGGCGTCACCAGTTTTAAAATTGAAGGCAGAGCAAAGTCTTTCTACTATGTGGCGTCTACCACAAGCGCCTACCGCAAAGCGCTTGATGCGTATACCCTAGGCGAAGACTATTTATGCCCGCAAGACGTTTTAGAAGAACTTACCAAAACCAGCCACCGCCGTTATTCCACAGGCTTTTACTTTGGCAGGGAAGGCGCAACTCAAAATACAATAACAGGCGGTTATATTAGAGACTGGGAAGTTATTGCAACCGTTGAAAAAACCGAAGATGGCACAGTATATTGCGTGCAACGTGGCAAATTTACAGCAGGTGAAACCTTAGAAGCATTGCTACCAACAGGTGAAGTAATTGCCCTAACCCCGCAGAATTTGAAAAATGAAAAAGGCGAAACAATAGAGGCTACCCCCCACGCCATGATGCATTTTTCTTTCACATATGATAAAATACTACCGCAGTACACCTTATTACGTAAAAAGCGGCTTTGATATATAAAGGAGACAGGTAAACATGGTAAAACGCTTTCGTTGGGAAAACGAATTGGTAGATGAAATGAGCAAACACTGGAAACTGCTTGCTATTTTCTTCATCACAACTTTAGCGGTTGTTATTCGTGTATCAAACTTTCCTTTTTTAACTGATGATTATGTTTATTGCCTGAAACCGTGGACAGAATATTTAGCAGACAACGGGCATTTTAAAGGTATGGCATCTTTGCTTAGCATAACAAATTATGGTGCACCTTATTTATACATTCTTAGCCTTATATCATACTTGCCCAAAAGTATGTACTTATATGCAATCAAAATTGTGTCTTGCGTGTTTGACTTTGTGTGTGCCATTTATGTAGCCAAAATTGTCACCAAGATAACGCAAAAAGAAAACATAGGTATATTGGCTTATGGCATGGTGCTATTTTGGCCAACTGTTTTCACAAATAGTAGTATGTGGGCCCAGTGTGATGCACTGTATGCCAGCTTTGCCATGATGATGCTATGGAGCTTTATGGAAGAAAAACCAAAGCTTGCCATGGTGTTTTACGGGTTTGCGTTTTCTTTCAAATTACAAGCAACCTTTCTGTTCCCACTTCTCATCATCCTCTATATCTACAAAAAATGGAGCATTATTGACGCCGCATATGGTGTAGGTACATGGCTTCTTCTTCAAGTACCATCTTGGCTTTTTGGTGTGCCGCTTTCTTACTTTATAACTGTTTACATAGGGCAAAGCCGTGCGAATGACTGGTCGCTCATTATGAATGCGCCTTCCGTCTATGCACTTCTTCCTGACACATATGACTTTAAAATGAATCAACTACTTGACTTTGGAGAGATTCTATCTCGCCTCGGGGTAGTCGTCGTCATGATTGTTTTCATACTGTTAGCGGTTTATTTGCTGAAAGAAAATCGCAAATTAACGGCAGAAACACTCATCTTGTTAGTTTTATTCTCAGGTTCCATCGTGCCTTATTTATTGCCCCGCATGCATGACAGATACTTTTTCATTGCAGATATTGCCGTTATCATATATATCTTATTAAAACCAAAACGCTGGTGGATAGCCCTTTTAGTAACCTTCCCATCCTGCATGGCGTACACAGCATTTCTTTTCAAAGCACAGATATTTGACATGTTCCATATGTCTATTATTATGGGTATAGCCTGCATTTTCATTACCAAATGGTTACTTGAAAGCATACAAACTGACCCAAAGCAAAACGAGGAATTTCGTGTAGAAATGCCCATCGAAAAACAGATTATATAAACGTAGTACTATATACAAACCCCTTGCATAGGAGATAGAATATGACACCATCTATACAATTTGAAGATAAAGTCATCGCCTTCTTTCGGAAAAACTGGAAATTAATTGCGTTTTTCCTAATGACAGGCGTTGCTGTAGCCATTCGCTTGGCAGGTTTTTCTTTCACATCAGGAGACTTCCGCCATTGCTTAAACCCGTGGACATATAATTTGAAAATGGGCGGGCATTTCTTCGGTATAGCAGAACTCTCGACGGATTATGGTGCGCCTTATTTGTACATATTAAGCGCAATTTCATACCTGCCAGTTACATGGTTTTTATTTGCCATCAAAGCGGTGTCTTGTATATTTGACTTTATTTGTGCCATATACGCCATGAAAATAATCGTAAAACTAACGGGTAATCAAAACCTTGACATTTTGGTTTACAGCGTTGTATTGCTGTGGCCCACCATGGTGCTAAACGGTAGCGGTTGGGCCCAGTGTGACGCCATGTATGCTGGTCTTATTCTCATGATGTTATGGTACTTTATGGAAGAAACCCCAAAACTTGCCATGGTGCTATTTGGTTTGGCATTTAGTTTAAAACTGCAAGCTGTTTTTGTTTTGCCATTTATTATTATTTTGTTTATATACCGCAAATGGCACTTGCCTCACGCGCTCTATGCAGTAGCAAGCTTTGTAGGCATCAACGTACCATCTTGGTTTTTAGGGTTGCCCATTACGCACTTTATAAAAGTGTATGTGGCGCAAACAAGTGAATACAGTTATGCGGTTACTTTAAATGCTCCAACCATATATGCCTTTTTGCCAAATACCATTGACTATTATGAAGTACTTGAACAAGTGGGGACAACCATTGCAAGGCTTGGTATTGCGGCGGTGGTTATATTGTGTATTGCACTTGCATTATACGTTTTAAAAGCAAACCGTAAGCTTAGCAGTAAAACATATATTTTGCTATTTCTTGCGGCAACCCTTATTATTCCGTACTGCTTACCCTATATGCATGAGCGTTATTTTTTCATGGCAGACGTAGCAGTTTTGCTATATGCTTTTATAGAGCCCAAACGTTGGTGGATAGCCCCAATGGTAACCTTTCCATCTTGCATCACCTATGCAACCTTCCTGTTTATAGGAGATGCTTATGGTGTTGAAAATGCAACATTTGGTCTACATATCCTTGCGCTAGTTATGGGGGTAGCTGTTATTTTTGCAGTAAAATGGCTACTTGAAAGCATTCAGAATGACCCCAAAAACGATGACGAACCAAATGCAACACCCATAGCAGAAAAAACACTTGTATAAATAAAAAAGTAAACCAAAAAGGAACTGCAATTGCAGTTCCTTTTTTATATTATGCAAACATTTATATAAACATCTCTGGTTCTTTTCTTGGCTCTTTAAAGTTTTCAAGGCACCATTTTACACTGCCCAAAAACGCTTCATTTGTAAATTGTTTTGCCTGTACAGGGCAAACACGCACACAGCAAAGGCAACGCATACATTTTGTAGGGTCTGTTTTGAACACATCATTATAATCAATTGCGCCAGTGGGGCATTTGTCAGCGCATATTTTACAATCAATACAAGCATTGGTAGTTTCAGGCGCCATTTGCACGCCGGGGCTACGGTCTTTATAAGGGCGGTTGCCAGGTATCACACCTTTTGGCAAAGGCTCAATTTGTTTTGTGTTTACAAATTTGCTAAATAAATCTTCGCCAAATGTTTTTGCAAGGGCAAGGTCGTTTGCATCAGGGCGGCCCGTCGCAATTTCAGTGGTAAACGAATGCTCACCAATAAAGGCAGCACCTGCTATTACCTGAAAACCATTTGCGGTAACAAGGTCTTCCAGCTCTACAAGGCAATCATCAAATTCACGGTTGCCATAAAGTACCACAATAGCGCAAGGGGTATTTTTGCCTTTTACAGTTAGCAAATAATCTTTCACCAGTGCAGGTAATAACCCGCCATAAACAGGCACACCAAACAAAACAAAATCTTCCTCTGTAAAGGTGTGTTTTTCAAGCCGTGCTGCAGGTAGTGTAAAATCTACTTCCTCTGCAGATATGCCAATGCCATCCGCAATAGCATGTAGCGTTTTACGGGTTGTGTCAGTCGCACTAAAATAAACCAGTTTTACATTCTTCAATTGCATAAGCGTTCCTCCCAAAGTAAGTACAAATGCCAGTTCATAAAGTTAGTATATCTGTCAGTAATATACCGTTAATAATAGCATACAATAAATTAGCTTAAAAACCAATTCATTTTGGTTACAAAATATGCAAATTTCGTGCTTTTTCCCGCAAAGAAACATAATCTTCAAATGCGGCAGGTTTGTCGTTTGGGTTGCGCAACAAGGCGGCAGGGTGGTATGTTCCCATGTATGTAATGCCATCTTTCTCAAACCAAAGCCCATGTTCTTTTGTTACCTTGAAGGTAGGGCTTATTAAAACCTGCGCTGCAATGCGGCCAAGGCAAACAACCAGTTTTGGCTCCATCATTGCAAATTGTTCTTGCAAATAGGGTAAGCAAGCTTCTCGTTCTTCAGGTTTCGGGTCTCGGTTTTCAGGTGGGCGGCATTTTACAATGTTTGCAATATAGATATTGGTTTCACGGCTTAAGCCAACACGGTTTAAAAAAGTGTCAAGCAATTGCCCACTGCGCCCCACAAAAGGCATACCGCTTTCATCTTCTTTTTGCCCAGGTCCCTCACCAACAAATATTATTTTGGCATCTTCTGCGCCATAACCAAACACGCTGTTGGTGCGCCCTTCATGCAATGCGCATTTTGTGCAGGTGGCGCAGGTGTGCTTCAATTCTGTAAACATAAGCCCCCCAATGGTATATATTTTAAGTAGATATATAAGCTATAAAACATTGTAGCACAATGCCCTTGAAATTCACACCGTTTCAAAGTAAAATAAATATATACAAAATATTTAAGGGGGAACACCTTTTTGGAAAAGAAAATTTTAGTAGAGACTTCTGCACGCCATGTGCATGTTAGCAGAGCAGACTTAGACGTACTGTTCGGGAAAGATTATCAATTGTGTGAGAAAAAAGCCCTTTCACAACCTGGGCAATTCGCTTGCGAAGAAAGAGTTGACGTAATCGGCCCGAAAAGAGAATTGAAAAATGTTTCTATTCTTGGCCCTGAACGTGGCGCAACACAGGTTGAAATCTCATTAACAGACGCACGCTCTATCGGCATTGCAGCACCTGTACGTGAGTCAGGAGACACCGCAGGCTCACCTGGCTGCATTTTACGTGGCCCTGCTGGTGAAGTAGAACTCAAAGAAGGCGTCATTGTCGCAAAACGTCACATCCACGTCACACCTGAAGACGCAGCAGCATTCGGCGTAGCTGATAAAGAAATTGTTGGCGTAAAATGCGGTGCAAATGAAAGAGAGCTCATTTTTCATGACGTTGTCATTCGTGTAAGCGACAAGTTTGCAACTGCTATGCATATTGACACAGATGAGTCAAGCGCAGCAGGCGGGCCTGTTGAAGGTGAAATTGTAAAATTAGGGTAACATGTTTTTTAAGGAACCGCTGAAAAGTGGTTCCTTTTATTTTGCTATACTTTTTCACAAAGGCATTTTATAATAGTAATCATAAATGTTAAAAGAGGAATATTCTTATGAACTGGCTTGTACCCATTGAAAACTTTACCCCCACCTGCCCGCAAGAAATAGCAGATAAAACCCTTATGTTAAACTGGGCAAAGCAATACAAAAACAATGCTTTAACCCGTGAAAACAAGGTGGCGCATTTCACATCCTCTGCCTTTATCTTCAATGAAGACAAAACAAAGGTGCTTATGGTGTACCACAATATTTACAAAGCGTGGAGCTGGACAGGTGGACATATGGACGGAGATACAAATTTCCTCTACGTTGCCGAAAAAGAAGCAAAAGAAGAAACAGGAATTACACAGCTTGCACCCCTTTCAAAAAGCATTATCTCACTTGATGTGTTAACCGTAAATGGGCATTTTAAAAAAGGGGAATATGTCTCTGCACATTTGCATCTGTCAGCCGCTTACGCTTTTGTAGCACCAGAAAATCAGCCACTCAAAATTGCCCCAAGTGAAAACGCAGGGGTGCAGTGGAAATCTGTTGAAACCATTACAGAATGGTGCACAGAACCTGAAATGGTAAAGGTATATGAGAAAATTATGAATAAGGCGAATAATTTATAACTGGAGGAATTTATGTCAACGATATCTCCTAAAGATATTTTTCAACAAGGTGTTGATCGATTGTTTTCATACATGCAGCCTTATGGGTTTCATCTTACAAAAAATAATGAAATCAAAAAGAAAACCAAGCAATTTACTACCCAAATATTCTTTTTTCGTAACTCGCGAAATTACATATCGAATGATGATGCCCATGGTAGTGTAGAAACAGAGATACATTGTCTTATCAATATAAAAGGGCACGAAGGTGTATTCAGAATAAAATTTGGGAAAAGCGCAACGGATTGGTTTCAACTATATGACAAAGAGCACGGGTTGAATATAACGGTAATTGATTGTGTGTGGGAGATTATAAAAAAAGAATACGTCGATGTTATTATTGGTTTAGAAACAGATGCCCATGCCCAGTTCATGAAAATGCAGCTTATGCCAGAAGTCAGCCCAGAGGATTTTGCTTATACTTGTTATCTACGCAAACCGCTTTTAGAAATTTATGCATTTGATGATATTCTTGAGCAATATGACAAAAATAATGCGTGGTTCCACAACCCAAAAGTAGCAGCGAAACGTGGACAAGACAGGTACTTTGAAACATTAAAGAACCGCATTAACTTTAACTTCTGTGAAACAGTATCAACGGAATATTTATTAGAGCTTTTGGATGAAGCATATCATTTTATAAAAACAACTGAAAAGTATACACCAAAAATAGAAGCCTATTACCAACTTTGTTATGAGAGAAGCGCAGACCATAAAGCACGATTTGTAATAGCGGTATTTCATTTTTTATATCCTATTACATATATTCCATTTCAAAATGAGCCTGCAATAACTGCGCTGAACCAAAAAATTTTGATGCTTTATAAAGAGCTAATTATTCGTAGAAAGTAGTGAGCTTTTGGGCAATGCACCTTGTAATTTCATAGGCAATATAGTATACTAATTTAGGTAAAAACAGGCCGTGTGTAACGCTCGTGCCTTTTCACATACGGAGCGAAGGCCCTGTGCGGCGGGGCGCCATGAACCATGTCAGGCGGGGAACCGAGCAGCATTAAGTGGACTGTCCTGGGTGCCACAGCAAGTCGGCGCTCCGTAGTTGAAAGGGTATGAAAACAGGCTTGTTTTTTTGTTGGAGGTGAAGCAGTGTATACAGCACTTTACAGAAAATATAGACCACAAAATTTTGAGCAGGTGATAGGGCAAACTGCCATTACCACTGCGCTTAAAAACCAAGTAAATACACAGCGCATAGGGCATGCTTATTTGTTTACTGGTACACGTGGTACGGGTAAA
>CAZWXJ010000061.1:0-9187 GCA_964637735.1 uncultured Oscillospiraceae bacterium
TTGTGTGTCATAGTCTCTTACACTGTCAACCAAGTAAATGCCTTCAACCACTTGTACGTCGTTTACAAACTCAACACGCACATTTGGGTCATCTGGTTCTTCATAAGGGGCTTTTGCCGCTGCAATGTCAGCTAGTAGTTTTTCAGGCTCTGTGGTGGCGCCATAGAAAACACCGTCAACATATAAACCTGTGGCTTCAATAATTTCCTCGCCAGACGCTTCTAGTATCGTGTCAGCTAAGGTTGCGTCGTCTAACAAAACATCTACATTTGCTTTTTGCACTTGTAGGGTTGCGTCAACCGTCCATGGTTCTATTTCTTCTGAAGCATCCTCAACATAAACAATGCGGGTTTGCACTTGTTGTACTGCGCTTTCATATACAGCATCGTTTTCAACATAGCCTACTACTTCACCGTTATACTCAATGGCAAGTGCGTAGTTTGTGTTTAAGTTGATGTTGATCCAGATGGCGCAAAGAGCGAACGTTGCTAGAGGAATAGCCCATTCTGTTAAGTTTTTTAATAAGTGGCTATGCTTCTTAATACCGTTTGTAAAGTATTTAATGTAAAAGCCAAGTACGCCTTTGCCACCTTTTGCTTTGTACACTTTTGCTTCGGCTTTCATGCTGTTTATGCCTTGGCGAAAGCGACTAAAAGGCGCTATAACGTCTTTGCCCATTTTCACAGCTACATTGCCAATTCTATCACTGATGATTTCGAGCCATTCGTCAAGAAGCCGCAAAGTAATGTAACCATAAGAAACAATTTTTTTCGAAAGCAAGATGCTTTCAATTTCCACAAAGTAACCTATTCTATATAAAAAATTTCCGATTCGTTGAAATAAAGTACCCTCTTTTTTCTTTTTCTGCTTACGTTTTTTTTGTTTTGGTGCTTTTTGAACGCGAGCAGTGGTGTATTTTTGCTTTTTGCCGTCTTTCCCAGCCAAGCGTTCAACCCCTTTTCTATAAATTTGCCGTGAAGAGCTTATTACAGCCTTTATACATTATACTCAATTCTCACTTTTTTGCAACCTTTTTTGTACTTCTTGTAATGCAAATTGCCCAAATAAGTTATTGTTTTTTGTATATTTTGTATATAAATATGAACTGGTGGTCGTCTATACTTCACCAAACAAACTGCTTGCTATTTCCCTCATATCGGGTGGTAATTTTGCAGTTAATTGCATTTGCGTACCGTCTACACAATGTAGAAATTGCACCGTTTCACAGTGTAGAGCATGCCTATGAAAAAGGTCGGTTTTGCCACCGTAAAAATCGTCTGCAAGCAAGGGGTGCCCGATGGCAGAAAAGTGTACCCGAATTTGATGTGTACGCCCTGTTTTGGGAAAAACTTTCACAAAGCTGTAACCTTTTTTTCTTGCTAACACTTGGTAAATTGTTTGTGCTTCTTTACCGTTTGGTGAAGAAACGCTTTGCTTGATAAAAGAGTTTTCTGCATACCCGATGGGTAAATTGATTTCACCTTCGTCTTCTGCAAGCTCACCATGTACAATGGCTACATATGTTTTTTGTATGCCTTTTGCAAAAGCGGCGCCTGCGTACCCATTTTTTGCAACCAGCAATAAACCTGAGGTGTTTTTGTCAAGCCGCATGACAGGGCGAAAAACGGGGTGTGCTTCTCCTCTGCTTTGCATAAGGTGCACATACCCATTGGCAAGGGTGCCACTTTGGTAATTACGGGTGGGGTGTACCACAATGCCCGCAGGTTTATTGATGACCATGATGTGTATATCTTCAAAAACAATGTGCAGCGGAATGTCTTCAGGTTGCACATCTGTGCTTACGCTGGGCAGGGTGACGTCAATGCGGTCTCCCGCTTGCAGTACACGGTTTGTGTAGCTGTATTCCCCATTCACCAAATACCCATTGTGCACATATTTTATGCGCTTTATAAGCCGAGACGAAAACCCTTGCCCACGCAAATAATTGCCGAGCTTTTCGCCGCTATGTTCTTCTGTTACGTAAAACTGCATATGTACAAGCACCCTTTGGTTTATACTTTTCTTTTGCATATCATTATAAAATATGTTATATTTCTTTTACAAGTGAGCAAATATACGATGGCGTGGTTTATACCATGAGGAAAGTCCGGGCTTCGTGGAGCAAGGTAACTGCTAACGGCAGCCGAAGGCGACTTTAGGGCTAGTGCAACAGAAAGAAACCGCCCGCAAGGGTAAGGATGGAAAGGTGAGGTAAGAGCTCACCAGCATATAGGCGACTATGTGGCTATGTAAACCCTACCTGAAGCAACACCCAACTGGAACAATATGTGTGCTCCACACGTTCCCGAGGTGGCACGAGCTGTATGGCGACGTACAGCCTAGATAGATCATCGTTTCAAACAAAACCCGGCTTATGCGTTTGGTCACTTTATTTTAAAAAAAGAAGGTTGTGCAGTTGCATAGCCTTCTTCTTTTTTGTTATTAGTCGTTAGCTGCTAGCTATTAGCTGCTAGTCAAGACACAAATATATTATACTTACACAATGTTACGAGAATTGGGAAATACGATTGGCATTGCAACTTTGTTGCAATGTGCGTGCGCAAATAAATGCACGCAAAAGAGTATTTCGTAGAAAGTTTCAATTTACGTTGTAAATTAAAACTTTCTTTCCATCATAATATGTGGCACTTCTTCATCATAAAAAACTTCCCCGCACTGTGTAAAGCCTATTTTTTCATAGAATTTGCATGCGTGAGTTTGGGCGCCAAGTTCAACACCTGTTGCACCATTTTGTTTGGCATATGCTACCAAGGCACGCACCATGTTTGCGCCCTCGCCAGTGCCACGTAGCTGTGGCAACACGCATACCCTGCCAATGTGTAAAAACCCTTCCCTTGCATTATCTTCTGCAAAAATGCGGGCAGTACAAACGGGCTTTCCATCTTCATAGCCTACAATATGCACTGCCATTTCATCAAGTTCGTCAAACTCTAAGGCGGGGGTAAACCCTTGTTCTTCTACAAATACTTTTTGCCTTACAAAAAAGGCATCCGCTAAATCATCAGTTTTCCCCTGCAAGAACTGAAACTCCATTACTTCCTCTTCCCCTTTGTTTGTTTAATAGGTGTTGTGGTGGGTTTGCTGTTTGCCAGCACAAAATCAATATGCCCTTTGGCAACATCTACCCCTGCCACCTTTATTTCTATTTCTTTGCCAATGCTGTAAACAATGTTTGCGCCAACGTCTGTAATGCTAACGCCTTGTTGTATGCTTGTTTCACCGCTGGTTAATGCTTCGGTGGGTAATAAGCCTTCTACGGTGTTCGGCAGTTCAACATAAACACCATGTTGCGCTACTGACACAATATGCCCTGTAAATGTTTCGCCGATGAATGTGCGCATATATTCTGCTTTATAACAGTCCGTAACATCACGTTCGGCTGTCATGGCACGTATTTCAGCAGCGGTTGTGGTGGTGGCGGCTTTTTCAGCAAAGTTTGCATACCGTTTTTGTATTTCTTCGGCAGGCTTGCCCGCCACATAGCTTGATAATACCCTGTGAACAAATAAGTCAGGGTAGCGGCGAATGGGTGAGGTAAAATGCGCATAGTCTTGCAATGCAAGCCCGTAATGCCCTTTTGCTTCAGGGCTGTATATCGCTTTTGCCATGGTGCGCAGTACCCCAAAATGCACAGCTGTTTCAAGTGGTGTGCCCTTGGTTTCATTCAACAACTTCGCAAGCTCTGTTTGGGTTGGTATGTCTTTCGCAAAATGGAATGGTACATTTAATAATGTAAGTGTTTCTCTCAGGCGCTCTACCCGCTCGATGTCTGGCTTGTCATGCACACGGTGTAAAAAAGGTAGGTCTGCGCTTTCAGCTTGTTTGGCGGCACAGGTGTTTGCAAGCAACATAAACTCTTCAATCATCTTTTCAGATGTTCCCCGTTCACGCTTTTCAATGTCCACTGCTTTGCCATTTTGGTCGGTGATGATTTTTGACTCACTGGTTTCAATTTCCATACTGCCACGGGCAATACGCAGTGCATCAAGCTTGGTATATACCTCGTGCATCAAATGCAAACTTGGCAACACTTCTGCATATTTTTCTTGCATCATAGCTGATGGGCTTTCCTGCTCAAGCAGTTCATTTATCTCACTGTAAACGCCTTTGCATACGCTGTGTATAACCGTTTTCGCAAAGCGAAAACTTTCTACCGTGCCTGCATTGTTCATCTCCATCAAACAAGAAAAGGCGAGCCTGTCTACCCCTTCATTCAAAGAGCATATTCCGTTCGAAAGCTCTTTCGGTAACATGGGAATCACTTCATCGGCATAGTAAACAGAGGTGCCTCTCGTGTAGGCATCTTTGTCAATAGCGGTGTGGGGCAATACGTAATGGCTAACGTCTGCAATGTGCACACCGATGGCATACCCTGTTTTTGTTTTTTCAATGGAAATGGCATCATCAATGTCTTTGGTAGAGGCACTGTCAATGGTGAAAATGAGTTTGTCTCGTAGGTCAAGCCTGCCTTCTGTGTCTTCTGGTGCAATGTGGACTGGCATGGTTTTAGCCTGTGCAAGTGCTTCTGGGCTGAATATTTGTGGAATACCCAAACCATAAACAATCGCCTCTGCGCATTCTTTGGCGCTGCTTGCACTGCCAAAGCGCATCACAATTTCACCCGCATGGAACTGGTAATCTCTTCCACGGTGGGTTATTTGCAGGGCTACTTTGTCTCCATCTTGCACGCTTTCCTCTACGGTATTACCCGTTATGGCAACGGGGTATGCGGGAAAGTCGTCTGCAACAAACACGGGTTGTTTGTGCTGTGTTTCATACACCCCCACAAAGGTGTTGTGCTCTTTGGTAATTTCGGTAACCACCCCATTGGGTGAGCCCATTTTAGAAGGCAATACCTGTACCAAAATTTCGTCTTGCGGGAGGGCACCCATTAAATATTTTGCAGGTATGAACACTTCGCCGTCTTCGTTCAACAGCTTTGCAAATGCAAACCCTTTGCCCAGTTTTACAATTTGGGCAGGCTTGTTTTGCCCTGTTTGTTTTTTTAATACATACACACCGTCAAACTTGGTAATGCGTTTTTCACGCTCTAAGTCTTTCACCGCACGGGCAAGCGCACGGTTGTTGCCAAATTTTTGTTGCAACTGTTTTAAAGTGCGTGGGCGTGTTTGTAGTTCTTTTAAAACTTTTGTTTTTAATGACATGTTTTTTATACTTTCTCCTTTGTCTTCCTCTGTATATTTCTCATACAGAACTTCCTCATTTATGCAAAAAGAACCTGCCCCATTCGGCAGGTTCCACGTTTATATGGTTTATTTCGCAAATGCAATAATTACGTTTACCGCAATGGTAACAATAAATAATGCAGCCATGGCGTACTTGGTAATGTTTGCAAGTTTATCATTCGCTGAGTTACCGCGTGAGCCGTACATCATCTCGCTGCCGCTGATGGCACCAGCCAGCCCGTCTCCTTTAGCTTCTTGCATCATGACCATGATAATAATAACCACGGCGAATAGAATAAGTGCGAATGCACTGACTATTTCCAATGTTCCCATAGTGAAACCTCCTAAAATAAGCAATACTAAATATAGCATAGCTTTATGAAAAAAGCAAGAGCAATGTGAAAGGGATTCGCATTTTAAAGCAGCGAAACTGCATATAAAGTCTACGAAATCATTTTCGATAAACCAATTCTGCAAATTGTCCAAAACGATTTATTTCTTCAAGAGAAAACCGCTTCAATGAATCTTTCTGTGTAAATAGTGGTATGCCGCTTCCTAAAAGTACTGGTGCTATTTGTATAATCAATATGTCAAGCATATCACTGTCTAATAATGGCGCCAGTATTTGATTCCCACCAACTACCCAGATGTTTTTGTTCGTTGCTATATTTTTTACAAACTGTACGACATCATCAGAAATGGGATCAAACCCGGCAATAGGCAGTTTTTCTGCATGCGTAAAAACATAATTCTTTGTTGTAGGGTACGCCAGATGCGCATCATCTATTTTTGCTATTTCATCAAATGTTCTTTTCCCCATTATTGTAATATTCATTTTCTTATAAAAACTACTGTAGCTTGTTTCACCGATTGTCCCTGTTTCGTATAACCATTCTAAACTGTGATTTTTATCGGCGAGGTATCCATCTATTGTAACGCAGCCATAAAAATAAATGCTCATAAAACCACCTCCCCCTTTTGTTTGCCCACTATTTACGCACCTGTACTTTTATAGCAACAGTGCTTATTTTAAATAAGCGAGGTTTGTTCGGCTATATCTTCTTCACGCAGCTGTGCGCCACTTGCTGGTATGTTGCGCACCTTAAAGCGCCCAGGGTTTGCCAGTTCATAGTAAGAGGCAAGGTGTACCTCTTTAATAAACTGGTTCTTTTTCAAAGTAATGGTTGCAACACCCGCTGTGCTTTTGCTTGTTTTTTCAGGCACTTGTACGGTGTTAACAATTAGCAATTTATCTGCTGAGGTTTGAATGGCAATGTCTACTTCTTCTTTAAACTGGAAGAAACGTATAGGCTTTGATTTGTCAGAATAAGCAGAGATTAGCTTTTTACGGTTCTGCTTGGTTTCATATGAGGTGAACGGTACCCTTGCAGACTTCCCGTTCTCATAAACCACCAACAGTTTTTCGCTATAATCTTCGGTAACGCCCATGAAGACAGGCACTTCCCCGTCTTCCATGCCAAGCTTTGCAGGTACATAATCTCCAATCACGCTGGCTTTGGTGTCCTCAAAGTCAAACCCACGTGCTTTATACACCTGCTGTTTGTTTGTGAAGAATAAGATGTGCGCATTGTTTTGGGTTTCTAGGTTGCACAAAATTTCGTCGCCCTCTTTTAGCTTTTGCTCTTTGCTCATGCGCAGAGACTGTGGCGTGATTTTTTTGTAATACCCTTCTTTGGTAAAAATCATGTGTACGGGGTAGTTAGGCAGTTCTTCCTCTTCCACCATGGCGTCTACTTGGGTGTACACAATTTCTGTTTTGCGTGGTATGCCATATTTATCAATGACATTTTTCAATTCTTTGATGATGACATTTTTCACTTTGGTTTTGCTGCCAAGAATACTTTGTAGTTCAGCAATGTCTTTTTCAAGCTGTGCCGTTTCTTGGGTGCGTTTTATAATGTATTCACGGTTCAGGTGGCGCAGTTTAATTTCTGCCACGTATTCTGCCTGTGTTTTGTCAATGCCGAAGCCGATCATCAAGTTAGGAATAACCTCGCCGTCTTCTTCGGTTTCACGCACAATTTTAATGGCTTTGTCAATGTCCATCAAAATGGTTTCAAGCCCTTTTAAAAGGTGCAGGCGTCTTTCTTTCAGTTGCATGTCATGGTGGGTACGGCGGCGCACACATTCAATACGAAAGGCGATCCACTCGTCTAACACTTCACGCACGCCCATTACACGGGGCATGCCTGCTATTAAAATATTAAAGTTGCAGGAAAACGCATCTTCAAGCGGTGTCATTTTGTACAGCTTGGTCATCAGTTTATCAGGGTCAATGCCACGTTTTAAATCAAGCGTTAGCTTCAAGCCACCAAGGTCGGTTTCGTCACGCATGTCATTGATTTCACGAATTTTACCTGACTTTACGTGGTCTTCTATTTTGTCCATAATGGCTTCAATAGTGGTGGTTGGCGGAATTTCTGTAATCTCAATCATGTTGACGTCTTTTTCATACTGGTACTTTGCACGAATGCGAAGCGAGCCACGCCCACGGTCAAACACACTGCGCAGTTCTTCTTCGTTATATAAGTAATACCCGCCACCAATAAAGTCAGGCGCTTTTAAGGTGGTGAACAAGTCATGGGTGTCGTCTTGCATTAAGGCAATGGTGGTTTCACAAAGCTCTACTAAGTTGAATGAACAGATAGAGCTTGCCATACCAACGGCAATGCCAAGTGTGTTGTTTGCCAAAATGGTGGGGAAAGAAACAGGCAACAACGTTGGTTCCTGGCGGGTGCTGTCATAGTTGTCAACAAAATCTACCGTGTCTTTGTCAATGTCTCCGAATACTTCTTCGCAAATTGGCTCTAGCTTTGCTTCGGTGTAACGTGGTGCTGCGTAAGACATGTCTCGTGAATACGCTTTACCAAAGTTGCCCTTTGAATCAACAAGGGGGGTTAAGAGAGACTCATTCCCACGGGAAAGGCGTACCATGGTGTCATAAATGGCTTGGTCTCCGTGTGGGTTCAGCCGCATGGTGCTACCCACAATGTTGGCACTTTTGGTACGGTTTCCTTTAAGCAGGCCCATGTCATACATAGTGTAAAGCAGTTTACGGTGGGCAGGTTTAAAGCCGTCAATGTCCGGCAAAGCACGGCTGACAATAACACTCATGGCGTAGGGCATATAGTTTTGTTCTAGCGTTTCGGTAATAACGGTTTCTACCACAATGCCAGCGTCTACAATTTCAACGTGGTCTCCTAGTTCGGGGCGGTTTTTCTTTTTTGGTTCCGCTTTCTTTTTTGCCATTCCTTTTCCTCATTCGTTCATTATTCTTTGCAACTATACTTTTATAAAATGTGGTTACGTTTGTGTTTCTAAAAAATGCTGTATGCTTTCTGCAAAAGATACCCCATTTTTGATAATGGCTTGGGTCATCTCGTTTTTATTATCAAAATCAATATTGCTTTCTAGCACAACTTCTAAAACAGAATATTGCGGCATTGTGTTTATGCCTTTATTCCAGCTTGTGTCTTTCAAAACTTCCCAATAGTTTTTTTGCACTACTGCATTTTGCCCCATCAGCCATAATTCAAATTGCATTTTTTCATGGTTTAGCACAATGCCAAAGCGCAATTTGCGTTCCCGCAGAAACGCATTGAAAAATGGGAAATAGGTATAGTCTAAGTATCCGAAAGAAATACCCCCTGCCGTGTATTCTGAGGGAAACTCTGCTTTTAGTTCGGCTACATATTTTGTGAGTGTAATATAAGCCACTTGTATGTCACCTTGTGCAAGCTGGGCTTTATAAATTGCAATGCTTTTTGACAGATTGTTTTGCATACCCATTTGACCCTTTCAAATTTATGAAACATCTAAGTCATCCAAATATTCATACCCATGGTTTGCAATGTGTTCTTTACGCCCTGCAAGGTTGTCTCCTAGTAATAAATCAAACACTTCGGCAGTGCGTTCTACCCCTGTGGGGGTTACTTTTACAAGGCGGCGGCTTTCAGGGT
>CAZWXJ010000062.1:0-9079 GCA_964637735.1 uncultured Oscillospiraceae bacterium
TTGAAAGCAACACCAAGCAAAAATTTTCTATTTCTGCATCTGTTAGCATTTTAACAAAAGCATTCACTTTTGGGTCATAAATCTCACCAAAATCATCAAACACCCATACAACTTGTTGCTCTTCTTCAGAAAGCATTTCCGAAAAAATGCGCACAAAAACATCAAACGTAAAAATAGAATCAGGAAATTCAAGTGTTTGCACACGTGTAAATGCCGTGGGGAAGTTTTGCTTCACTGTACGTAAAAAATGTTCCCAAAAATGCGCAGGTAAATTATCAAGCTGCGTTAATTGCAGCCATAGCACTTTCTTTTTTGTTTGTGCCAAATAATTTTGCATCGCTTGCGTTTTTCCGTACCCTGGCCCAGCAAGCAACATTAACACTGGGTACTGTAGTCCCTTTTCAATTAAGGAATGTACCCGCGGACGCAAAATGATACCCTGTGGCACAGGCCCATCATTTTGGTAGAACATGATGCATCCCCCTTTTCAATTTCACCCACTAACAATGCAGGTAAATATTTGAATTAAAATATGCGATGTTCTTTTGTAGTGAACGTTTTACACTTTCTGTTACGCTTATTATATACTTATAATGAGGTGAGAACAAGCGAATACACGATTTTAAAATGCATTTATTATATTGCACATAAAAACCAGCACACAATTTCCACTGTGTGCTGGTTTTATGGTGCGGATAAGAGGACTTGAACCTCCACGATGTTGCCACCACTAGAACCTGAATCTAGCGCGTCTGCCAGTTCCGCCATATCCGCATATCTTTCTTTGAAACGTTATTCATACTATCAAAAAAAGGGGTATTTGTCAATAAATATACGTCTTTTTTGTGCAAAAAATTATTTGCGCTTTTCACCCAATATGGTATGATGCTTTTATACAAAAGAACGCACGAAAAGGGGATTTTTATGCAAAACAAAAACTATGCAAAAGCAACTGGTTACATTATGCAAAAAATTAAAATTGCGCCACAGGTTGGCATTGTTTTAGGTTCGGGGTTGGGTGGCTTGGCTGACAAAATTGAAAACCCGATTTTGATTCCCTATGCAGAAATACCTGGGTTTGCTGTTTCAACTGCGCCTGGGCACAAAGGGCAATTTGTGTTTGGCACGCTTGGTGGTAAATATGTTTTGGCTATGCAAGGGCGTTTGCATTTTTATGAAGGGCATTCCATGGAAGCGATCGCCTTCCCCATTCGTGTTATGAAACAACTTGGTGTGCAGTCTGTTATCATCACCAATGCAGCAGGTGGCATTAACACAAATTTCTCTGTAGGAGACTTTATGCTGATTGATGACCACATTAATTTTTTTGGTACAAACCCGCTTATAGGGGCAAATGATGACACATTTGGTAACCGCTTTTTTGACATGACCTTTACCTACACCCCAGCATTAAAAGAAGTTGCCTTACAAGCCGCAAAAGAAGAAAATATTCCTTTACAACGTGGTGTTTACCTTGGGTGCAGTGGCCCTAATTTTGAAACTCCAGCCGAAATTCGTGCATTTCGCACTTTGGGCGCTGATGCCGTAGGCATGTCTACCGTACCTGAAGTATTAACCGCTGCCCATTGTGAACTGCCTATACTTGCCATTAGCATGATTACCAACATGGCAGCAGGCATGCTCAAACAAAAACTAAGCGGTGAGGAAGTAAATGAAACTGCCGAGCGACGTGCAGTTGTGTTTCAAACGCTTATTACCGCTATTATAAAACACATGTAAAGGAGGCACCTTATGAAATGTACCCACGCAACTGCCGCTTACCTAGAAAGCGTAACCCGTGCCGCTTTTGGCGCTATGCCTGGCGGGTTTGGCGGAATAATTGACAATGCCTTATTTGAAAACGACCCTATGTTACCCGCCTATCTGTCATTACTCCCTTACAAAAATACACGCTTTTTGCCAGAGATTGAAAGCTTTATAAATAAATATTACTCTGTTTTGCATAACACAAATTTACCGCAAGATACACTAATTCCAGAAGATGTTGCTTCCACTTATACTATTGAACTTTCAACCCTAGTACACCATATTTTAACAGGCATGCAACCCCATAAATAAACAAAAAGCAAACGTAAATTACATTTGCTTTTTACTTTGCTTGCATTTATAAATATGGTTTACCCTTGCCAGTCTTTTAATTTTTCTACGTCATAATTGTTTTTCAAGAAGAATGCAATGGCATGCACCAGTGCCCTGTCCCAAAAATTGAACTCATGTATACCATCCCATTCCATCCATTTCATGTCAAGCGGTAATGTTTGCAAATAGTTTTTATAGTCTACATTTTGTTTATATAATTCTAACCCGCCATAATTATCTTGCTTACCACATGCCATAAAAATTCTTGGTTTTTCGGCATCTAGTAAAGCAGAAACTTTTTCTGCAAGTTTATATAAGTCATACTCATCTGTTATTTCTACATCGTTACCAAACACAGGTACCAACATTTTTTGTATGGTTGGGTTTTGTTTGTTTACTTCAAAACTGCGAATATTTGCAGGCCCTGAAAAATTTGCAAAAGCGCCATATAAATCTGGTCTTGTCAGCCCTAAATAGGCAGCGCCATACCCACCCATAGAAAGCCCTGCAATAAATGTTTTTTCACGTTCCGTTGGTATATGAAACATTTTTTGCATTAAGGCAGGTAATTCTTCCGTCATGAATGTCAAATAATCTTCCCCGTAAACCATGTTTACATAAAAGCTTTTAGGGCAACACGGAAAGACAACTGCCAATTCATTGTCAACCGCATAACGGGTAACCGCTGTATAGTCTTGCCAGTCTTTCTGTGAGCCTCCATACCCGTGCAACAAATATAGCACACCTTTTATTTCTTTGCCCTTTTCAGGTGGGCTGTCAATTGGTAAAAACACGTCAACGTCAACTCGTTGTTGTAATACTTCTGAATTGATATGACAAAACAAATTAGCCATTCTATTACCTCCTTTAGGTTCTGCTTTTATTATACCTTTTGTGGGTTCTTTTCTCAAATAAGCAAGTGTGGTAAACTAATACTAGAAGCAAAATGTATGGCATTATATAGGTGATGAAATGAAAACAAAGAAGCAAGCGGCAGAAATTGTAGAATTATTAAAAGAAGATTACCCCCTTGTGAAAGATGGACTTGATTTTGAAAACGCATGGCAGCTTCTTGTCTCTGTGCGGCTATCTGCACAGTGTACCGACGTACGTGTAAACGAAGTAACCAAAATACTTTTTAAAAAATACCCCACTTTGCAAAGTTTGGCAGAGGCTACCCCTGCCGAAATTGAAACCATCGTAAAACCTTGTGGGCTTGGCAAAAGCAAAGCGAGAGACATTAGTGCCACCACAGGCATTTTGGTTGAAAAATATGGTGGTAAAGTGCCAGATAATATGGAAGAACTGCTTGCACTACCTGGTGTGGGGCGTAAGTCAGCCAATTTAATAATGGGAGATATTTTTGGCAAACCCGCCATTGTAACCGACACGCATTGTATTCGCATTGCAAACCGCATTGGCTTTGTGAATAGCACTGACCCTTACAAAGTAGAGGTTGCCCTGCGTAAAGTGATTGCACCAGAAGAAAGCAACGACTTTTGCCACCGCCTTGTTATGCATGGGCGTGCCGTGTGCACTGCCCGCAAAGCCATGTGTGAAAAATGCAACCTTGTTCCTTTGTGCAATGAAGGTAAAAAATGGCAAAAGCAACAGCAAAAAGAAATTGATTCTGTTAATTGACAAATAATATAGATAGTAGTACACTACAAAACGGACATAAAAACAGGGGTGCTTTTGCTGAGATAGGCTTTGCCTAAACCCTTTACCTGATCCGGATAATACCGGCGGAGGGAGTTTGTTTTGTAAAACAAGTTATATTGGTTTACACATTACATCTCGTTGCGCCTGCAGTTGTGGGCGCAATTTTTGTTTTTATGTACTACCATATTTTGAGGTGTATTATTATGTCAACAACGTCTAACACACGCACACGCAAACTTGTAGAATGTGCATTGCTACTTGCCATTGCCACCATGCTCAGTTTCTTTCCAAAGTTTGAGGGTATTTGGGCAAACGGCGGGTCCATCACCATTTGCAGTATGTTACCTATTATTTTAGTAAGCTACCGTTACGGTTTAAAATGGGGGCTTGCCACTGGTTTTTGCTTTAGCTTGATGCAAATGATTACAGGTGGCGGTATTTATTTACCACCTGGAAGTGTTTTAATAGCCACCGCAGGGCTTTTGCTTGATTACATTCTACCGTACACACTAATAGGGCTCGGCGGTATTTTTCGTGGCAAATTTGGCAATAAACCTGCTATTGAATTGCCTGCTGGCACTGTATTTGTAATGTTACTGCGGTACCTATGCCATGTCGTGTCTGGCTATGTATTATGGAAAGACCTTGCCTATGCAACTACTTTTTTAAGCACCCCAGGCTTTGGGCTTGGCAACAACGTGGTTTCGAAGTTTACAGGAGATACGTTATGCCTTCTTTATTCTTTTATTTATAACGGCAGTTACATGCTGCCAGAGCTGATTATCACTACTCTTGGTGCCGTTCTCATTTCAAAATTTGCTTTATATGGTATGGCACCCGAAAAAAACTAACAAACTTGCAACAATTTATATGGACAAAGTTTAAGCTTTGTCCATTTTTCATATTCATATGCGTGATAAAATGATGACAAGAAGTACATATCCGCTTGACAAGTTTTATTTTGATATTGTAAGATGTATTTGTTTAAAGGGAGTAGTTTTAAACTTTACATCAACAACAAGCGGCATATATGCGGTCGCTGGTGTAAAGTCCGTTTAGGTAACAAGACTTTCAACACGGTGTGCCGTGTTGGGGTCTTTTTTATTTTCCCCAAACCCGCACATTGCAAATGAAACCGAACTGCATATGTTCTATTATTAGGAGGACACTATGTTTGAAAAACAGTCTTACGAAGAAACCCTACGGCAATTAGAAAGCACTGAGCAAGGTTTAAGCGAAGCTGCGGCATCTGAGCGGCTGGCGAAAGATGGACCAAATGTTTT
Source organism: uncultured Oscillospiraceae bacterium (assembly GCA_964637735.1). GTDB lineage: Bacteria > Bacillota > Clostridia > Oscillospirales > Ruminococcaceae > CAZWXJ01. The sequence goes on from CAZWXJ010000062.1 coordinate 5,046, forward strand.
GCCTGAAAAAGCGCCCCCCACTGCATTGCAACGCTTCCTTTCACAACTGAAAGACCCGATGATTTACATCCTGTTTGCGGCAGCGGCAGTTTCTATTTTCTTAAAAGAATATTCTGACGCTGTTATTATTTTAATTGTTGTTGTATTAAATGCGGTTGTTGGTATGGTGCAGGAAGGCAAAGCACAAAAAGCACTAGATGCTCTGAAGGAAATGAGCAGCCCCACCGCCACCGTTCGAAGAGATGGCATCATCAAAGAAATACCCTCTGCTGAACTGGTAAAAGGCGACATTGTTTTGCTTGATGCTGGGCGTGGCATTCCTGCTGACTTACGCATTACCAAAAGCATTTCCATGAAAGTGGAAGAAAGTGCTTTAACGGGCGAGTCCGTTCCTGTTGACAAAGACGCTTACTTTGTTGCAGAAAAAGAACTCCCGCTCGGAGACCGCATCAACATGGCTTACATGTCTACTTCTGTTGCTTCGGGGCGTGGTGAAGGCGTAGTGGTACGCACAGGCACCGAAACTGAAATTGGGCAGATTGCCACCATCATTAACGAAACAGAAAATGAATTAACTCCCTTGCAACTGCGCTTGGCAGACCTTTCAAAAATGCTGGGCATACTTACCATTGTTATTTGTGTGGCCATGTTTGGCCTTGCTGTTATTCAAAAAAGAGACTTCGGCGAAATGCTATTAACTGCTATTTCTTTGGCAGTGGCCGCCGTGCCTGAAGGCTTGCCCGCTGTTGTAACCATTGTACTTGCCATTGGTGTACAGCGCATGGCAAAGGTAAACAGCATTGTGCGCCGTTTACCCGCTGTTGAAACACTTGGTGCTGTTAGTGTTGTATGTTCTGACAAAACAGGCACCTTAACACAAAACCGTATGACGGTTGTTTCTGTTTATGAAGACAAAAAACATTTTGTACCAAATGAAATGAACTATGCTGAACACAAATTATTAGTTGACGGCTTTATGCTGTGTACTGATGCTTTTATTCATGATGCACAACGTGTTGGCGACCCTACTGAAATTGCTTTTCTTGACTGGGGCGCAAAGTATAATATAACCAAAGAAGACCTTGAGAAAAACGCACCCCGCATTAATGAACTTGCTTTTGATTCTGATAGAAAACTGATGACCACCGTTCACCGTGATGGCGGAACCATTGTTGCCTACACCAAAGGGGCCACTGACGAACTTTTAAAAAGATGTACCCAAATTATGGAAAACGGCAAAGTGCGTACCATTACCCAGGCAGACATCGATGCTATTCTGGCTGATGTAAAAGGCATGGCGCAAGAAGCTTTGCGTGTGCTTTCACTTGCTGTGAAATATGATGATGATACCGCCACTGAAGAGGATTTATGCTATGTGGGCATGGTTGGCATGATAGACCCCGCCCGCCCCGAAGCAAAGCCAGCAGTAGAAAACTTTAAAAATGCAGGCGTTACCACTGTTATGATAACTGGTGACCACATTGACACTGCTTTTGCCATTGCAAAAGACCTCGGCATTGCCACTTCTATGGACGAATGTATCACTGGTTCTGAACTGGATGAACTGACACAAGAAGAGCTAAATGAAAAAGTAAAAACACTGCGTGTATTTGCCCGTGTTTCCCCCAGCCATAAGGTACACATTGTTTCTGCTTTTAAAGCAAACGGCAAAATTGTTTCCATGACAGGCGACGGCGTAAACGACGCACCTTCCCTAAAAGCGGCTGACATTGGCGTTGCCATGGGTATTACTGGCACTGACGTTGCCAAAAACGCCGCTGATATGATTTTGGTAGATGATAATTTTGCCACCATTGAAAAAGCCATTGAAGAAGGACGTGGCATTTACACCAACATCAAAAAAACCGTACTCTTCTTATTAAGCTCTAACCTCGGTGAAGTATTTAGCATGTTTACTGCTATTGCGGCAGGGCTTGCTTCCCCACTGCGTGCTGTGCATATTTTGTGGGTAAACTTAATTACTGACACACTACCTGCCCTTGCCCTTGGTTCTGACACGAAAGCTGAAGGCTTGATGAAAGAAAAACCACGTGACCCCGCAGAAAGCTTATTTGCACATGGCGGCATGGCAACAACTGTGCTTTACGGTATTTTAATAGCTATTATTACGCTTGGCGCATTCCTCATTTTACCTATCAACGCACTAACCGCCGTTGGCATGCCTATTACACTGGCAGGCATTGACGGCATGCTAGGCAACGCCGACCTTCTCATTCGTGCGCAAACCTACGCATTCTCGGTGCTTGCTGTATCACAGCTATTCCATGCACTTGGCATGCACGACGTAAACCGCTCGGTATTTACATCTCACGTATTCCGCAACAAATCCATGATCTTTGCATTCTTTGCGGGGCTTGGGCTACAAATATTAGCTACTGAAGTGCCTTTCTTCTCGGGTGTATTCAGCACAGCAAACCTTGCATGGGGTGAATGGTTTATGCTTGTTACCATTGCATCTATTCCACTATGGGTACATGAAATTGTGGTACTTTTTAAAAAGATCACAAAGAAGACTGATTAACTATTTTACAAAGTAATATGCTCTTGTTTTTCATGTTTCTTTTGCAAATAGAAGCAAACTTTTCTTTTCATTTATGCAAAGAGCTTGACTATATTATTTTTGTTATATATAATAACAAAGCGCTGTGTTTCACTGCACAATTTATATGTAATTGAGGTTGTTAATTTTGGAATTGTTGGAATTGTTTTTAGTTGCTATTGTAAAGTATGCTATTTTAATTTTTGAGTTCATTGGCGTTTGCATTGTTATAGCGACAGGACTAAAAAGCTTTGTGAACTATTTGAAGAGAAAAGCTTTAACACGGTTGCTTTTTGCAAAAGGTATGTCTATGGGGCTTGAATTTATGCTATGCGGTGAAATTTTACGCATTGTCATTGTACACAGCAACGCTGAAATTTTAACAGCTGCTTTTATTATTGCAATACATGCTGTACTTTCATTTATTATCCACTGGGAAATTTCCTCAGAAGAAAAAAGCCACACCAACAACCCTTGCGGCTAAAACAAAAACTGCAACCATAAAGGTTGCAGTTTTTTTATGCTTATTTTTTTCCGTAGGTGTGTACCCGTTCATCATTTGTTTTTATAATTCATACCAAACGCAAAGCCGTACGCAAGCCTCTCATAACAAATCATTTCGTGCTTCTTATTTATTTTTCTGCTTTTCTTTCCATTCCTTTATTTGTTCCATGCGTTCTTTCGCACGGGCTTCTGTTCCTTGTGCTGTTGGGGTGTAATACTCTTTTCCTTGTAGTGCTTCAGGTAAACATTCCATCAATGTTAGTTTGTCTTCTGTGTCATGGGCATATATATAATCTTTCCCATAGTCTAAATCTTTCATCAATTTCGTAGGGGCATTGCGAATTTGTAAAGGTACGGGTTCTGCAATGGTGTTAAGGGCATCTTCTTTTGCCTTATAGTAGGCAACATCTAATGCGTTTGACTTAGGTGCCAATGCCAAATACACCACTGCGTGCGTTAAATTCACTGAGCATTCAGGCATGCCTATAAAATGGCTTGCTTGGTATGCCGCCACCGCTACATCAAGGGCACGGTTATCAGCAATACCAACGTCTTCACTGGCAAAACGAATAAGCCTACGGGCAACGTATAACGGGTTTTCACCCGCTTCTAACATGCGGGCAAGCCAGTACACAGCCGCATTTGCATCACTGTTGCGCATAGACTTATGTAGTGCAGAGATAATATTGTAGTGCTCTTCGCCACCTTTGTCATACAGCAAAGACTTTTTACTGGTAATTTGTTCTAATATTTCTTCTGTTACCTGAACGGTGTCATCTGCAATATCGCCATTCAACACTACCATTTCAAGTGTGTTTAGTGCATTGCGGGCATCTCCATTTGAAAACCTTGCAATCACCTCAAGCATATCATCTGTTATTTCAATTTTTTGCCCACCAAACCCTTTTGGTGAGGCAAGTGCTCGTTTTAATAATTGCACCATATCTTCGGTAGAAATAGCTTGCAGCAC
>CAZWXJ010000063.1:0-8831 GCA_964637735.1 uncultured Oscillospiraceae bacterium
ACGAGCTTTTACTTCCCGCACAATCGCAGGTCCTTCTCCGTAAAACAGCTCCATGCCAATTTTTACAAACGGTTTTTCTTCGGTAAACTTGTCAAGAAACGCTGTTGTTTCCTGCATGTCTTTGAAGTCTAGTGCAATAATCACGTCGCTTTTTTTCATGCATGCGCCCTCCCTATAATATCTGCTAAGTTTTCAATACCATATTCTTTCATTTTTATGGGTAAATCATCAAGTATGTTTTTACAGGCATAAGGGTCAACCAAATTTGCCGAGCCTATTTGCACTGCTGTTGCCCCGGCAGACATCATTTCAATAACATCGTCTGCGGTGGAAAGCCCGCCCATGCCTATAATAGGTATTTGCACCGCTGCTGCCACTTGGTACACAAGGCGCACAGCCACAGGCTTTATGGCGGGGCCTGAAAACCCAGCCGCCCCAATGCTAACAATGGGCTTACCCGTGCGTGGTTCAATGCGCATACCCAGTAAAGTGTTTATCATCGAAATACCGTCTGCGCCTTCTGCCTCTACTGCTTTTGCAATCGGCACAATGTCTGCCACGTTTGGCGAAAGCTTAATGTAAATTGGCTTTTTTACTGCTTTTTTCACTGCCGCTGTTACTTCTGCGGCGGCTTCAGGGCTTTGCCCAAATGCCATGCCACCGTGTTTTACGTTGGGGCAACTAATGTTTATTTCTAAAATACCAATGTCATCTTGCGTGTCAAACTTCTGTGCTACTTCTACATATTCCTCTACTGAAAACCCGCACACATTGGCAATGGCTTTTTTATGGTATACTTCTCGCAACTTTGGCAACTCTTCTGCAAGTACTACATCTACACCTGGGTTTTGCAGCCCAATGGCATTCAGTAAACCTGCCTCGCACTCTGCAATGCGGGGGGTTGGGTTGCCAAAGCGCGCTTCTCGGGTTGTCCCTTTTAAAGACATACTGCCCAGTATGTTCGTATCATAAAACTGCTGAAACTCGTACCCAAAGTTATATGTGCCAGAAGCAGGGATGATGGGGTTATCAAGTTCCCACCCGCTTAATGTTACCTTCATATTGCTCATAAAATCACCTCGCTACTCTCCATAACAGGACCTTCAACACAAATGCGTTTTACACCTGCTATTGTTTCACAACTACAGCCCATGCAAGCGCCAAATCCACAGCCCATGCGTTCTTCAAAGCTAAGCTGCCCCTGCTTGCCCATGTCATATATTGCTTTCAACATAGCTTCAGGCCCACAGGTAAAGTAATAATCATATGCTTGTTGTTTCAGTACGTCCGTTACAAAGCCTTTTGTGCCACAGCTTCCATCAACCGTTGCCACATGAACGGGAACGCCCAAATCTTCAAACTCTTTTTGGTAAAAAAGCTGTGCTTCATTGTTGCAACCAAGTACTACAAATACGTCTTTGCCTTCCTTTACCAGCTTTTGGGTAAGTGCATACAACGGGGGTATGCCTACGCCTCCGCCAACCACTGCTATTTTGCCTGTTGCTTTGGCAGTGGTAAACCCGTTGCCAAGCCCTGTCAGCAAGTCAAGCTCTGTGCCAGCTTCCATGCTTGCCATAACAGCGGTGCCTTTGCCCACCACTTTGTAAACCAATGTCATGGTGGTTTCATTCCAGCTACACACACTAATGGGGCGGCGCAGGTAAAACCCGTCTATTTGAATATTTACAAATTGCCCTGGCACCGTTAAATACTGGGTATCACCCTCTAGCACCATTTCGTATATGCTGTCTGCAATATTTTCATTGCGCAACACTTTATATATGCCCTTCTTGTACATGCTTTTCTCCCTTCCGTTATGCGTCTATGGTTGAAACGCTAAATGTAATTTCTTCTAGTACATTCAGCAGTACTTCTACTGTGTCAAGCGAGGTAAACACCGTGATGTTGTTTTCTACTGCTATACGGCGAATCATGAAGCCGTCACTGCCTGTTTGGCTATTGGCATGCCCCATGGTGTTTAGCACATAAGCAATATGCCCTTGGCGTAAGGCGTCTAAAATTTCACCACTGCCTTCGCTTATTTTATTGCGTGTTCTTGTGCGTATGCCGTGTTCTTTCAAAAAGGTTGCGGTGCCGCCCGTTGCTTCAATGTTAAAGCCTAAGTCATAAAACCGTTTTACAATGGGCAGTGCATCATTCTTGTCTTCGTCTGCAATGGTTACAAACACGGTGCCATAGTTGGCCACCCGTGTACCTGCCGCTTGCAAGGCTTTATAAAAAGCACGGTTCAGGCTTTCATCATAGCCAATGGCCTCCCCTGTTGACTTCATTTCAGGGCTGAGCACAGTGTCGGCTCCGTGTAGTTTTGAAAAGCTAAACACAGGTGCTTTTACGTACCACCGCTTCGGGCGGGGTAGTATGCCACCTGCGTAGCCTTGCTCTTTCAGGGAATGCCCAAGCGCCACCTTTGCCGCAATGTTTGGCATGGGTATTTGTGTAGCTTTTGAAAGAAACGGCACCGTACGAGATGACCGTGGGTTTACTTCAATAATATATACATCTTGGTTTTCATCTACAATAAACTGAATGTTGAAAAGCCCTTCTATACCAAGCCCCAGCCCCAGTTTTGTGGTGTAGTCTACAATGGTTTCGCAGGTTTTGTCGCTCACCGTGAAAGTAGGGTATACACTAATCGAGTCTCCCGAGTGTACACCTGTGCGCTCTACGTGTTCCATAATGCCAGGTATCAGCACATCTTTTCCGTCGCAAATAGCGTCTACTTCCAGCTCTCTCCCGCTAATGTATTTGTCTACCAAAACGGGGTGTTCTTCACTTGCCACAATGGCTTTTGCAAAATATTCTCGCAGTGCATCATCGCTTGCAACAATCTGCATGGCCCTGCCACCCAGCACGTAAGACGGACGCACCAAAACAGGGTAGCCAATTCGGTTTGCGACTACCAGCCCGTCTTCCACTTTTGTTACTGCCTGCCCAATAGGTTGTGGTATATGCAATGCTTCCAGCATTTTTTCAAAGCTGTCACGGTTTTCTGCCCGCTCAATCGCCTCTACGCTTGTTCCCACAATGGGTACCTTTAGCGTTTGCAGCCTTTCGGCAAGGTTAATGGCAGTTTGCCCGCCAAGGGTTACCATTACCCCGTTAGGCTTTTCAAGGTGTACAACATTCATTACGTCTTCAATGGTTAGCGGTTCAAAATAAAGCTTGTCGCTTATGGTGTAATCAGTTGATACTGTTTCAGGGTTGTTGTTAATGATAATTGCTTCATACCCAGCTTCCCGAATGGCCCAAATGGCATGCACGGTAGAATAGTCAAACTCTACCCCTTGCCCAATGCGTATGGGCCCTGAGCCAAGCACCAAAATTTTCTTTTTGTCTGTTACCACTGACTCATTCTCATCTTCATAGCATGAATACAAGTAGGGAACGGCGCTGTCAAATTCTGCGGCGCAGGTATCTATCATTTTATAAACAGGGAATAGGTTCAGTTCTTCCCGCAGTTTATACAGTTCAACGTCTGTCATGCCCCAAACATCGGCAATATACCCATCACTAAAGCCCATACGTTTTGCTTGTTTTAGCACATCTATATCTTTCACATTGTTTGCTATCACATTTTCAAACTGCACTATCTTTTTAATCTTGTCTAAAAAGAACATATCTATTTTGGTGATACCATAAATACGTCCAAGGTCAGCATCACGGCGCATTAATTCTGCCAGTGCAAATAGGCGTTCGTCGGTGGCATCTGCAATGCAGGCAAACAGTTCATCCGTCGTTTTATCATCATACTTCTTGTTGTGAATATGGTTTGCGCCCACTTCCAGCCCACGTACCGCTTTCAAAAGGCTTTCTTCCATGGTGCGCCCAATGCTCATCACTTCGCCTGTCGCCTTCATTTGGGTAGACAGTTTATTAGAGGCATACTCAAACTTGTCAAACGGGAAGCGTGCCATTTTGGTTACCACATAATCTACCGTTGGCTCAAAACAGGCAGGGGTGTTTGCTATTTGAATTTCGTCAAGCGTTAAGCCCAGCGCCACCTTTGCGCTTACCCTTGCTATGGGGTAGGCCGTTGCTTTAGAAGCAAGGGCAGATGAACGAGAAACCCTTGGGTTTACTTCTATTAAAAAGTAGTCAAACGAGTATGGGTCTAGCGCAAACTGCACGTTGCAACCGCCTTCTATTTCAAGCGCACGAATGATTTTCAGTGCGCTGTTTCGTAACATTTGGAATTCTTTCCCTGTCAATGTTTGGCAGGGAGCAACCACCATAGAGTCTCCTGTATGAATGCCCACGGGGTCAATATTCTCCATACAGCATATAGAAATGGCTGTGTCGTTTTTGTCTCGCATCACTTCAAACTCTATCTCTTTATACCCTTTGATGCTTTTTTCAACCAGCACTTGCCCTACGGGGGAAAGCTTCAGCGCATTTTTCATCAGCTCTACAAGTTCTTCTTCATCATCTGCAAAGCCACCGCCCGTGCCGCCTAAAGTGAAAGCAGGGCGCAGTACAACAGGGTAGCCAATGTCAGCCGCTGCCCATTTTCCTTCTTCAATGGTGGTTGCTATGTGGGAAGCGATAACAGGCTCGCCAATTTCTTCACACAACTCTTTGAACAGTTCACGGTCTTCCGCTTTTTCAATGCTTTCAAACCGTGTGCCCAATATTTCCACTTGGCATTCTTCCAGCACGCCTTTGCGTGCTAGTTGCACTGCCAAGTTCAGCCCTGTTTGCCCGCCAAGCCCAGGTACAATGGCATCAGGGCGCTCTTTACGAATAATTTTTGCTACATATTCTAAATTCAGTGGTTCCATATAAACACGGTCAGCAATTTGGGTGTCTGCCATAATGGTTGCTGGGTTAGAGTTTACGAGGATCACTTCGTACCCTTCTTCTTTTAAAGCAAGGCAAGCCTGTGTGCCTGCATAGTCAAACTCTGCAGCTTGCCCTATCACAATCGGGCCGGAACCAATGACCATTACTTTTTGAATATCTGTGCGTTTAGGCATTTTTGTTCCCTCCCTTTGTTTTTTCCATGGCATTTACAAACTGTTTGAACAAAGCGCCATCTGGGTTATATTGTGCTGTTAAAATGTTGTCTTCCATGTTTTTCAACCCTTCAACTGTGCCGTTTAATACATCAACATGGGTTACTTGTAACCCTGTGTTTTGCAATGTTTCTTCAAGCACGGTGTATGCGTGGCGCTGGCTTACAATGGTAATTTTCCCTGTTTTTACATTTTTAACAGGGTGGTTTGCACCACTGTGCCCAAACGTTACCTTTTGCACCTTTGCACCAAACGCAAGGGCAACAATTTGGTGCCCCAAGCCAGCACCTAACATGGGCATTTTGCCAGCAAGTTGTTTTACTGTTTCTATAACGGGGGTTGCATCTGCGGGGTTGCCCGCTCCGCTTGAAATGAATAACCCGTCTACATCTAGCGCACATATTTCTTCTGCACTTGTGTTATAAGGCAGTACTGTTACATTACAGCCAAGTTCTTTCATGGCTTGTACGGCGCTTAGGTTCATGCCACAGTCTAGCACGGCTACTGTGTACTGGTGGCTTGGTGTACGGGCATACCACCGTTTTTTACAGCTTACTTGCTCTACCAAGTTGTTTGGCATGGTCCATGCGGTTATTTTTTGCATGGCTTCTTCTGTTGTAGTGTCTGCATTTGTTATTAGTACTTTTTGGGTGCCTTCGTCTCGCACAATGCGGGTTATCTCACGGGTGTCAATGCCTTCAATGCCTGGTATGCTACATTCTTCCATTTCTTCCGCCAATGTTTTTGTGAAGCGAAAGTTGGAAGGACTGTCATTATACTCACGCACAATCAACCCGCCCATCATCGGTTGCCGTGCTTCGCTGTCTTCATCATTAATGCCGTAGTTGCCAATAAGCGGGTAGGTCATTACCACCATTTGCCCTGCATAGGCAAGGTCTGAAATCACTTCTTGGTACCCCACCATTGACATATTCACTACTATTTCACTTACTGTTTCCACGTCTGCGCCAAAACCCGTTCCGTAAAATTCCCGTCCGTTTTCCAGCACTATTTTTTTCTTATTCACGCGCGTACCTCCGCATATACAATTTCCCCATTCACTATGGTATATTTCACCTTTCCTTTTGCCTCGTACCCTTCAAACGAACTCACTTTCCCTTTAGATACAAAATCTTCGCCTTTCACAGTCCACTTTTCATGTGGGTCAATAATGGTCATGTCTGCAGGCATGCCTGCTTTTATGCCGTAGTCTTTGTTCAGTACTGTGGCAGGGCCAAATGTAAGCAGGTAGAACAGCTGTTCTAGTGGGAAGTTCTTTTCTTCTACAATGCCTTTGTTTAATATGGCAAAAGCGGTTTCAAGCCCTACCACACCCATGTTGCTACCTGCAAGCCCCTTGCTTTTTTCAGCGGTAGAGTGAGGTGCATGGTCAGTGGCAATGGCATTGATTGTTCCGTTTTGCAAGGCTTCATATATGGCGTCTCTGTCAGCCTGTTCACAAAGGGGCGGGTTCATTTTAAAACGTCCGTCATCTTCGGTAATGTCTTCATCAATTTGCATAATGTGGTGTGGTGTTACCTCACAAGTTACAGAGAATCCATCTTTCTTGCCCTGCGCAATGGCGGCAAGGCTCTCTTTCGTTGAAACATGGCATACATGCAAATGGCACCCTGTTTCACCAGCTAGGCGCACATTGCGCTGCACCTCTTCATACTCACTGGCAGAGCATATCCCTTTATGTCCATGCTTTTCAGCCCAAGGGCCTTTGTGTACATACCCGCCTTCTAACAGGCTTTCCACTTCACAATGTTCTGAAATAAAGCTACTTGCTTTTTTTACTTCCAACATGGCTTTGCGCATCATTTCTTCTGTTTGTATGCCTCTGCCATCATCTGAAAAACCTACACAATACGGTGCCATTTCTTCTATTTCTGAAAGCACTTCGCCCTTTTGCCCTACGGTAATTGTCGCAAACGGTAACACGTTTACCTGCGCCGTTTTTGCAATGTTTTCAAGCTGGGTTTGCAGTTCTTCCAGCGTGTCGGGCGTTGGGTTTAAGTTTGGCATGGCGCACACTGTGGTAAACCCACCTTTTGCAGCTGCCATGCTACCTGTTTCTGTCGTTTCTTTGTAGGTAAAACCAGGCTCTCTGAAATGCACATGCAAGTCAATAAACCCAGGGCTTACCAATAATCCTTCTGCATCTATGTCTGCTATTCCTGCAATAGTAGGTGCAACTTGTTTTACCTCACCGTTTTCTATGGCAATGTCTGCTTTCACAAATCCATCTTCTGTGTAAAGCGTTCCATTTTTAATCAGCATTTATTTATCATCTCCCAGTGCCCATTTCAATACCGCCATGCGGGCAAATACACCATTTTCCATCTGTTTAAAAATACGGCTTTGCTCGCTTTCCACTATCTCACTTGCAATTTCCACACCACGGTTAAACGGGGCTGGGTGCATAATAATGGCTGTTGGTTTCATCCATTTCAACGTTTCAGCATTCAGCCCGTACTGTTTATGGTACTCTTCCTTGCTTAGCTGCATGCCACCCTCTCCGTGGCGCTCATGCTGTACCCGTAGCAGCATCACTACATCGCTTTGGCGAATCGCCTCTTCAAACGACACAAAGTGCATGCCTTTTTCCATAAATTCACTTGGGCCACTGGTAAACACTTCCATGCCAAGGCGCTGCATTACTTCAAAGTCAGTGTGCGCCACACGAGAATGCACGACGTCTCCCACTATCGCCACTTTTAGCCCATTAAAATACCCGAACTCTTGGCGAATTGTCAAAAGGTCGAGTAAGCTTTGCGTTGGGTGGTTGCCTGTGCCGTCTCCACCGTTAATAATTGCCGCATTCACATGCCCAAGCAGTTGGTTATAATATTCATTTTCTGAATGACGAATGACCACGGCATCCATACCGAGCGCATCAAATACCTTTACAGTATCGTAAAAACTTTCATCTTTTTTCAAAGAAGATGCCGCTGGATTAAAAGAAATGACCCGCATGCCCAGTTTTTCTTCAGCTACATTGAAGCTGTACTGGGTGCGAGTCGACGGTTCAAAAAATAAATTAGAAACAAACTTGCCTTGTAGTTTGTCATATGGTGTTCCTTGCTTGAAGGTTTCGGCATCGTCTAAAATATGCAATATATCTTCTACCGAAAGTGCACTTAGTGTTAATAAATTTCGTTTGCCCATTGTTACCCTCCTAAAAATGTGTAAAAAAATAACTTTCAGAATACCTGAAAGCTTCTCACGAGGGTGGGTAACACTTTTGCACTGCGTACAATAGCGTACACTTTATGTGTGGTAAAAACACATTCTATACCGTTCATTTCATGTGTTTTTGAAGAGTCAGGTATTTATAAATGCCTAAATCTTCAATATTATATCATTACATCATGCAACATGCAATAGATTTTTTTTATATTTCACATTATTATATTTTTGATTTTTCTGTTTTTGTTATCATCACTGCTTATCATGTACCTTTCGAAAAATATAAAAAACTGCTTTATTTGCACACAAATTTTTAAAACTACCGTTTTGTTACCAAAAGCAGTGGTTTTTTTACCTTTTTTTCTGTATAATACTATATACATATTCTTGTACACTTTTATAAAAACGAAGGTGAGGGGTTTTGCATGCGCATTAAAGTGCTATTTACAGGGGGCACCATCGGGTCTTCTGTTAGTGAGGACGCCGTTATTTCTACCTCTACTGAAACAGCGGGGAAGCTTCTGCTTGAAAATTATTTCGCCCACAGCAAATCTGCCTATAAAAAAGATGTTACCTTTGATGTAAGCGAACCTTACTCTTGCCTCA
>CAZWXJ010000064.1:0-8830 GCA_964637735.1 uncultured Oscillospiraceae bacterium
ATTTAAAGTATCTAAATCGGTTTTTGTTACCCAAGGGCCTGCCATTTCTTCACCATATAAAAAGGTGGCAAAATTTTCTGCCAATCCTTCACTAATCATCATGTCAGCAAGGGTAATGTCGTTGCTCCATTTTTCAAATTGAAAACGAATATTATGATTGCACTCATGCGCAATGGCAACGGGCATTCTGCGCATGGTATATGCATTTGGAATAAGGGAGCCGAAAATATATCCAGGAATGCCGCCGTCACCACTGTAGCCGTTACTCATTTTCATATACGGGTTTTCGGGGTTTCCTAGTAAAAGGGTGAAAAGGTAGTTTTTAACAGGTAATTCAATACCAGCAGTTGTGAAGCATTCTATTGAGTTTTCTAGTGAATCTTGGCATGCTTGCCATAAAGTATCTGTGCTTAGTAATTCTATTTCTGCACAATACGTTTGGTCAAGGTCAGGGGGTACTAGGTAGCCCAGCATAGAACATGCCATAATAACATCATATCCACCAGGAGAACTTGCCTTCATAGGTACATTGTAACAATCCCATTTTCCTTTGAAGGGCTGCATTAACTCATGGCGAAATATATCAGCTCTCTTTTTGCTTGGCGCAGTTATTATTTTTTTATAAATTAGGTCTGACCGAAAAATATCAACTTTCATTTTTGAGCTCCTTATAAACAGGTAATGTATTTGAAAAGTTATTGTAAACCATAACGTAACGTGAAGGTCAATACTTTTGAGAAGGTTTGTATAGTCTTGTAAACAATGTTAAAATATGCTATAAATAGTTGTTAAAAACATAGAACATAAAGTAGCAAAAAGAAGGTGAAACCATGCAAGAAAAAGCAATAACAGCCATTGCCACCCCGCCAGGGAAAGGCGGTATTGCTTGTGTCCGTATATCAGGCGAAGGCGCATTTACCATTGCTGAAAAAGTGTTTCACCCCGCAAATTATAAAAACACACTTGCCGAAATGGAAGGTTATACGGCGGCGTTTGGGCATTTTACCCATGGTAACTTGAAAGATGAATGCATTGCCCTTGTTTTTAAAGCGCCTAAAAGTTACACAGGGGAAGATGTTGTCGAAATTTCTTGCCATGGTGGTACCGCAGTGGCAAATGAACTATTAACTGCCTGCATTGAGGCAGGTGCAACCCCCGCTGCCGCAGGGGAATTTACCAAACGAGCCTTTTTAAACGGTAAAATGTCTCTCACCCAGGCAGAGGCCGTGATGGATGTTATCAGCGCAACCTCTAAACAAGGGGCGGCGGCGGCAACCGCCGCACTAGACGGTGCGCTGTACCGCCGTATTAAAGAGAACTGTATTGCACCCCTTACAGAACTGGTGGGGCATGTTGCCGCTTTTACGGACTTCCCTGAAGAAGAAGTGCCTGAACTGGAAGAAAACGAGCTAGGCGGCACCTTGCAAACCGTAAAAAGTGAATTACAAAGCTTAATTCAAAATTATGACACAGGTGCCATTATGCGCCGTGGTATTGAAACAGCAATTGTCGGAAGCCCGAATGTAGGAAAAAGCACACTGCTCAACCTACTTTCAGGGTATGAACGAGCCATTGTTACCAACATTCCCGGCACAACAAGAGATGTTGTAGAGCAACATGTGTCCATAGGCGGCATAGAGCTTATTTTGGCAGATACCGCAGGTATACGCCAAACCGATGACATTGTGGAACAAGAAGGCATTCGCCGTTCACGCCAGCGCATAGAACGAGCAGGGCTTGTTATTGCGGTGTTTGATGGGTCATCTGCTACAACACCTGAGGATTTAGAACTGGCAAAAGCATGTAAAGATAAAGCGGCACTTGCCGTTATTAATAAAACAGATTTAGAGCAGCAGTTTGATATAAGAGAGATTTCTCCATTTTTTAAATGTGTTATTCACATCAGTGCAAATGACACTGCATTTTTAAAAGAGGTAGAAACTGCCGTGCTTGACGTAGTGGGCATTTCTGAAATAGACCCTGATGCAGGCATGCTTGCCAACACAAGGCAACTTTCGGCGGCACAGCAAGCCTTGCAAGCAGTTGAAGACGCTGAAAGCACCATGTTAAGCGGGTTTACGTTAGATGCCGTTGGGGTGTGCATAGATGATGCGCTTGTGGCCCTGTATGACTTAACGGGTGAAAACGCAAGCGAAGCAGTAGTAGAAGAAGTATTTTCAAAGTTTTGTGTAGGAAAGTAGGCAAAAACAGGTATGACACTTGGTTCATTTGATGTAGTAGTAATAGGGGCAGGGCACGCAGGCATTGAAGCTGCGGTTGCTTCTGCACGTCTTGGCGCAAAAACGGCATTGTTTACCATTTCGCTAGACGGTATTGGGAATTTGCCTTGCAACCCGTCTATTGGGGGCACGGCAAAAGGGCACCTTGTCAGAGAAATCGACGCTATGGGCGGCGTTATGGGGCTTGCGGCAGACGCAACCTTTATACAAAGCCGTATGTTAAACAAAGGGAAAGGCCCAGCGGTGCATTCATTGCGAGTGCAAAGTGATAGAAAACGCTATCATATGTTCATGAAACAATATGTAGAGCAAATTGAAAATTTACAGCTGAAACAGGCTGAAATTACCGATATTGACATAAAAGACGGTAAGGTTTGTGGCGTTACCACCCACCTCGGCGCTTATTATGAAACCAAAAGCGTTATTGTGGCAACGGGCACTTACCTTGGCGGCAAAATTTATGTGGGAGACGCTGACTACCTGAGTGGACCAGACGGACACCATGCGGCAACAAAACTATCTGACAGCCTGCGTAAAGCAGGGGTAGAACTCGTGCGCTTTAAAACAGGGACACCCGCCCGTGTAAACCGCAGAAGCATTGATTTTTCAGACCTTATGGTGCAAGAGGGAGATGATGATATACAGCCGCTGTCTTTCTTGACAGAGGGAGAGATGAAAAACCAGGCAGTATGCTATATTACCCACACAAACCCAGCAACCCATGAAGTGATTACCAAAAACATTGATCGTTCCCCCTTATATGGCGGAAAAATAGAAGGGATAGGCCCACGTTATTGCCCTAGTATTGAAGATAAGATAATGCGGTTCGCTGATAAAAACAAACATCAAATTTTTATTGAGCCATGCGGGCTTGATACGGATGAGATGTATTTACAGGGAATGTCATCTAGCTTGCCTGAAGATGTACAAAACGACTTTTACCATACGATAAAAGGGCTTGAAAACGTTGAAATTATGCGCCCTGCCTATGCCATTGAGTATGATTGTTGCAACCCGCTGAACTTATACCCAACCCTTGCTTATAAAGGCATAGAAGGGTTGTTTGGGGCTGGGCAATTCAATGGGTCATCAGGGTATGAAGAGGCCGCAGGGCAAGGGCTTGTAGCTGGTGTGAATGCTGCAAGGCTGGTACAAGGGAAAGAATTGATCACCTTCCCACGGCAAAACTCTTATATTGGCACGTTGATAGATGACCTAGTGACAAAAGGTGTGCAAGACCCTTACCGCATGATGACCAGCCGTAGTGAATACAGGCTATTTTTGCGGCAAGACAATGCCGACGAGCGCATGACACCCCTTGGGCGTGAGATTGGACTTGTAGACGATGACCGCTGGGCACGTTTTACCGAAAGCCAGCGCATTAAAATAGAAGAAACAGAACGCCTGCAACAAACCATGCTAAAACCAGCAGAGGTAAATACCTTTTTAGAAGGACATGGCACAACCCGTGTGGCATCTTCCATTTCTGCAGCAGATATGATCAAACGTCCTCAAATATCATATCAAGATGTTGTGGAGTTAATTGGTAAAAACGAAGAAATGACACCACTTATTGTGGCACATGTGGAAACAGAGATAAAATATGAAGGCTATATTAAACGCCAGCAAAGCCAAATAAATGCAGTGAAAAAGCTTGAAAATAACCCTATTCCAGAAGATTTTGTGTATAGCACCATTGACGGCATTCGCTTAGAGGCACGGGAAAAGCTGGAAAAAGTGCGCCCGCAAAACCTGGGGCAGGCTGCCCGCATTTCAGGGGTTTCCCCAGCAGACATTGCCATACTTGCCATTGAGTTAACAGTGCGTAAAGGAAAAGGCGGCACGGCGCATGATTGATAAACAAAGGTTATTGCAAAAAGGGAAAACATGCGGCATACAGCTAACGGAAGAATTAACCACACAGCTAGACCGCTATGCAGAGATTTTAGTTGCTTATAACCAAAAGGTAAACCTAACAGCCATAAACAAACCCTAGTGAGATAGAAGATAAACACTTTATAGACAGCCTGTTTTTCGCGAATTTACCCGAAGTACAAGGAAAAGTGGTAGATGTTGGTACTGGGGCGGGCTTCCCGGGGGTTGTGGCAAAGCTATATAAACCTGAAATAGACTTATATTTGATGGAACCAACTGGAAAACGACTTGATTTTTTGCGTTTTTTATGCGACGAGCTGGGCATAACAGCAACATTTATAAAAGAACGTGCAGAAGAAGCAGCCCGCAAAGAATGGCGTGAAACTTTTGATGTTGCAACAGCCCGTGCAGTGGCAGGGCTACCCGTTTTGGCAGAATACTGCATTCCGCTTGTAAAAAAAGATGGTTATTTTATAGCTATGAAAGGCGCAAAAGACGAACAACAAGAAGCAGAAAGAGCAGTAGAAACGCTCGGCGGCGTTTTTGCACGAAAAGAAACATATGAATTACCTAATAAAGAACCACGTATGCTACTGCTTTATAAAAAAGAAAGAGAAACCCCGCAAATTTACCCTCGCAACGGCGGAAAAATAGCCAAGAAACCATTGTGAATAACTTTGTTTAAAACGGAAAAAGAAAAAAAGAGCAAAATAAAATGTTGAAAAATAAGGAAAACTTGTTCAAAAAATGTTGAAATTTAAAAAATGCAATGTTCCACGTGGAACACTGCATTTTTTATGAAAAACGGCTTAAAAAGGCACTTTTTTGCAAGAAAAGAATGAAAAAATAGTAAAAAAGAGTGCCAATTGGCGTAAGTTTACAGAAAAAGAAGAGCGTGAAAAATGAGTGATGTTGAAAAGAGAAAATGTGTTTCAACAATATGTGAAAAACTTTTTTTGTGGAAAAATATGTTGAAAAATTGTGAGCAGGTGTGGAAAAGAAAAACCCAAACAAACCGAAAATAAAAATAGAAAAAATAAAGAAAAAGCAAAATTGAAGAAAAGTGAATAAAAGCAAAGAAAACGAAAAGAGAAATAAAGCAAAGCGGAAACATATAAAAAGCAAATGAAAAAACAAAAGAATGAAAGAGCATGCAAAAAAGAACGGAAAACCCCAAAAAGGGAACATATGCAAAAAAAGGCCAAGAGAAAAGGGTAAAGCGCATAAAGTGAAAACTTCAAAATGTTAACAGCCCGAAAATACAAAAAGGAGCCTTGTGATAAACAGAAAAGCGTGATAGGATGAAAAGAAAGAATGAAAAAAGGAAAAAGGATGCAGTATGAAACATATAAAGAAAATGGCAACAAGTATACTTTTAATGGCAATTTTATTTACATCTTGCGCAAACCAAGAAGCAGACATGCGTGGGGCGGTAAAAGAAAATGTTTATACAAATAAAGGCTTAGGCGTTGTTTTAGAAGAGCCGCCTGGGTGGACTCTTGATAATACAATAGCAGGCTATGAAATGACACTGATGCAAAATGTAGAAAGCGCAAACTATACTGTAATAGGGTTTTCTTTGGCAAAAATGGAGGAACCCTTTGTAGAAACATTTGCAAATATGCAAGCTGTGCATAATGAACAAATAACAGAAGGAGTGCTTACCGCTGTAGAAGTGGGGGAAGAAGTAACCGTAGGAGACAGGACTTTCCAAACCTTATATGCGCATGGTGTAAACGGAGAATATTTCATAAATTACATTTATGAAGAAAACGGATATTTTGTGCGATGGGCAGCCGTTGTGCCAAGCGGCATTGAAGGTGCGCCGCTGCAAGACATAGAAGCAGAAATAAAAGAAATTATAAAACGTGCCTATACATAAAGGTATAGAAACGTAGTTCATAGAAGGAAAGAACCGGAAGGCGAATATTTGCAATTTTGTAAAGACGTTGGTAAAATGGTAAAAAATAAACGAAGAGGGCTACACATGCGAAAAAAAATAGAAATATACTTGCTTGTATTGGCGCTGTTGCTTTGCTTAACAGGGTGTTCAAAAAAAACAAGTGGAAGTACACCAGATGGCGGGCAACTTATAGCAAACGGCATTTATAAAAATGACGCCCTTGGCATTTACCTAGTTATACCAGAAGGCTGGTATATGTCTGAAGAATATACAGCGTCTGAATTTGAAATTCGTACAGAGGGGCAGAAAGTTTCTTTAAACATACAGCCTATGCAAAAAAAAACGGCTGAACAAATGTTTGAAGAAGTTGTAGCAGTGTACTTAGAAAAACTAATGAATGAAGAATACCTAGCGGTTGAAAAGGTTGGGCTGTCAACGCTTGGGCCATTAAAAGGGTATAGCATTGTAGCCATGGAAAGCAACCAAATTATCATTGAGTTTTCGTATGCAGAGCAAGGGTATTATGTTACATGGAAGATCGTAATGCGCGCGCGCAGTACTACAAAGTTAGAGGAATTGAATTATAGTGCAATTCAAGAAATTATTATAAATAGCTACACATAACCAACAAGCGTTTAAAAATGGTTGAAAACTATCCGAAAATGTTCCACGTGGAACATTTTCGGTATTTTTTTCGCAATTATCTTCAATTTATCTATAATTATGCTATAATAATTGCAAATGAGGTGACTGATTTGGGAAAAGTTGTTGCAATTGCAAACCAAAAAGGCGGGGTGGGGAAAACCACAACCGCTATAAACCTTGCAGCGGCAGTTAGTTTAGAGCGCAAACGGGTGCTTTTGGTTGATACCGACCCACAAGGGAATAGTACCAGCGGGTTTGGTATTTCAAAAAGAGAAGTAAAGTATAATGTGTATGATGTGCTTATTCACGACGTGCCAGCAAAAGAAGCGATTGTGAAAACAAAGTTTGGGGTAGACTTGATACCTGCAAATACACAGCTTTCAGGTGCAGGCATTGAACTAGTGCCGTTACAAAACCGTGAAATGCGCCTGCGCAAAGCGCTTGCAAGCGTTGTAGCCGCATATGACTTTGTGTTTATTGACTGCCCACCATCTTTAGACTTGCTAACACTTAACAGCCTTTGTGCTGCCGATACTGTGTTAATTCCTATTCAATGTGAGTTTTTTGCACTGGAAGGGTTGTCTGAACTAATAGCCACCATTCGCACGGTTAAGAAAATGTATAACAAATATATAGATATTGAAAGCGTGCTTTTGACAATGTATGACGGACGGCTGAACTTAACCTTACAAGTTGTACAAGAGGTAAAGAAATTCTTCCCAAACAAAGTGTTTCAAACGGTTATTCCACGTAATGTGCGTATTTCAGAGGCGCCCAGCTTTGGCGAACCTATTACAGCGTATGACCCCACCTCAAAAGGGGCAGAGGCGTACCGCATGTTGGCAAAAGAATTTATTAAAAATAATACAAAAAGGGACTGATGAGGAATGGCAGCAAAAAAACCTGCACTTGGCAGAGGGCTTGACTCTCTGTTTGCTGATACCACAGGCGGCGTAGAGACCGCCAGCCCAAGCGATATTAATATTTCGGAAATACAACCAGACAAAAGCCAGCCTCGGAAGAACTTTGACCAAGCGGCACTGGAAGAACTGGCAGAGTCTATTAGAGAGCATGGCGTTTTACAGCCGCTACTTATTCGCCCAATGCAAGACGGCATGGGCTACCAAATTGTAGCAGGTGAGCGCCGCTGGCGTGCTGCAAAACTGGCAGGGCTTACCGAAGTACCCGCCATTGTAAAAGAATTAACCGAGCGTGAAGCTGCAGAGCTTGCCTTGGTTGAAAACCTGCAAAGAGAAGACCTTGGCCCTGTAGAAGAAGCAATGGGGTACCAAAACTTGGCAGAAAATTACGGGCTAACACAAGAAGAGATTGCAAAACGAGTAGGGAAAAGCCGCCCCGTTGTTGCCAATGCTTTGCGCTTACTTGGCCTTGCCCCCGAAGTGTTAACCTTTTTAGAGCAAGGGAAAATTACAACCGGGCATGCAAAAGTGTTACTGGCGGTTGACGACAAAGCCCAGCAAGTGCGTGCGGCAACAGTTGTGGTAGAGCAAAAGCTGAGTGTGCGAGAAACAGAAAAACTATTGAAGAAATTGAAAAGTGGCATGAAAGCATCAAAGAAAGAAGCTTTACGCCCTGTATTACCACAAGAAGTAGAAATCATTCTACAAGAAACACTTGGCACAAAAGTAAAGGTGTCTTCTTATAAAGAAGGCAAGGGTGTTTTGCAAATAGAATTTAATTCAGATGAAGAGCTAAAACTGTATGCCAAAAAGCTCGGGGAATAGAAAGATTGTTATTTTTTTAACGAAAATGAAAAGTAAAGTATAAGATGTATATTAGAACGACAAACCGAACGAAAAGCCTTGCACAAAGCAGATGTAAAAAATAATTGAAAACCATTGTATTTTCTTATTGACAATGAGACAGGTTTTTTATATAATAAGCAATGCACCGTGCTAACCGGTAGCACATCTGGCGGTATAGCTCAGTTGGCTAGAGCAACCGGTTCATACCCGGTTTGTCGTTGGTTCAAATCCGACTACCGCTACCAGAACGGAAATTAAGAGGAGTGCGTAGAAGAGGGGTTAACTGCAATAGCGGCTGACAAAGGGTATTTTATTAGCTGCTCTTAATTTCCAGTTTATGGCCCGTTGGTCAAGCGGTTAAGACACCGCCCTTTCACGGCGGTAACACGAGTTCGATTCTC
>CAZWXJ010000065.1:0-951 GCA_964637735.1 uncultured Oscillospiraceae bacterium
ATGTTTCCAAGAAAAGTGATTGGGAGCATGTCGTTGCGGAAACCATCACCACATATGGAAAGCTTGATGGACTTGTTAATAATGCAGGTATTTCCAGCGCTATTCCATTTGATCAAGTGACTGAAGGTGATTGGGACAAAGTCATGGCAATTAATGTAAGTAGCGTGTTCTTTGGTACACAACTTGCCATTCCTCACATGGTAGAAAATGGTGGTGGTTCAATCGTTAATATTTCATCTATGGCAGGTTTAGTAGGAAACAGTGGAACAGGCCCGTACACAGCAAGCAAAGGTGCAGTGCGTGCATTTACAAAAGCAGTTTCGCAAGACTATGCAAAACAGCTCATTCGTTGTAATTCCATACACCCAGGCTACATTGCCACAGCCATGACGAAAGATTTATTTGCAAATGAGCAAATGCTTGGCTGGTTTAAAGCAAATACACCGCTTCCATATTTAGGAGAATCAATTGACATTGCTTATGCAATTTTGTATTTGATTTCAGATGAAGCAAAATTTGTTACGGGTGTTGAACTTCCTGTAGATGGTGGTGTAGTTGCAGGGTAGTAGTTCAATTTCACATAATTCAAATTTAACGAAATTGATTTTAAAATAATATTAAAAAATGAGAGGGAAGCGAAAAAGCATCCCTCTCATTTAAGTTTATAACACATTTACTTAAAAATTTAAATATTCATCGTCGATTGATGCACGAACAACTGTTTCAATATATGCATAATTAAAGTACGGGTATTCACCACGCACACCATGCACAAGGGCCATTTCTTCTGAGTAATCAGTATAAAGATAAGCGGTAATATTGCTGTGGTTATAACCATAATGAGTTACGACAGGGTAGAAGTGGATATTCTCAATTTGAATAGTATCTTCATATTTTACAACATCAAATGTGAAAAATCCACCAATTAAATTATCAGGTGTACTTTGTGCA
>CAZWXJ010000065.1:961-8756 GCA_964637735.1 uncultured Oscillospiraceae bacterium
TTTGTGCAGAAACGAAATTTCCAAGTGAGTAAATAATTAAAGTGTTTTCACCAGTAAATTCATTTACCATCCATTCAATGTCTTGCAAAACATGTGGGTGGGTACCTAAAATAACATCTGCACCCCAGTTGCACATTTTTTGCGCCAAAATACGCTGTGCATCGCTTACAATATGTGAGTTTTCAACTCCCCAGTGTGGTAAAACAACAACAACATCAGCCAGTTCATTTGCAAGTCTAATTTGTTGTTCTAATACAGCTTCATTACTTGTATAAATAACATGTGCATTGGCACCAACAGGTGTAGGTAAGCCATTTGTGTGTTCTGTGTACGCCAAAAATGCAAAAGTTATACCATTTTTTTCATATAGAGGAATATTCATATAATCATCAGAGTCAGTGTACAAGCCAGTTACAAGAACATCATCAGGCATTTTGCTCCAGTAAGAAAGGGTAGCATCAATACCACCAGCGCCTTTGTCATATGTATGGTTATTGGCAATTGAAAATACACGAAATCCCATGCTGTATAGGTAACCGCCAAGCTCAGGCGGGCTTGAAAAAGTAGGGTAGGTAGATGGCTCATAAACACTATTGATAAGCGTTTCTTGGTTGATATAACATAAATCATAATCCTTCAAAAAAGGTGATACATTTTCATATAAATAGTTGAAGTCATACGAATTATAATTACCACGGGCATGTGCTTGCATATAAATAGCACCATGTATTAAATTATCACCAGTACACAAAACTGAAACACGTTGTTCTGTTGGTAATTCGCTAATCGTACTATTTTCTTCCAAATCAGCAACACTATCTTGCCCGCCAGAAAATTGACAGCTACACAAAAAGCAAATTAGAAATAAAAGACTTATTATTCTTTTTTTCATAATACCCTCACTTTTTATTAAGAAAACAGGGGAAAGAAGGCTAAATTAGGTCATGGTCAATCATATATTTCGCAATTTGTACAGTATTAGTGGCAGCACCTTTTCGAATATTATCTGCAACAACCCATAAGTTCAAACCGTTTTCAACACTAGCATCTCGGCGCAAACGTCCTACATAAACTGAATCAGTACCAGAAGCGGCAATGGCCATAGGGTATGCATTATTTGCAGGGTCATCAACCAACACAATGCCTTCTCCATTTTCAAATAAGGCTTTTACATCTTTTAAGTCAAAGGGTTTTTCTAACTCCACATTGATAGACTCACTATGGCTATTAAAAACAGGAACACGAACGGTTGTTGCGGTGATTTTTAAATTTTGATCTCCTAAAATTTTTCTCGTTTCATGAATCATTTTATATTCTTCTTTGGTGTAGCCATCTTCCATAAAAGCATCAATGTGTGGTAAACAGTTGTCGAAAATAGGGTGGGGAAACTTCTCAAGTTCATAAGTAGATTGATCCACATAAGCATTTATACCATGCTCTAAATCATTTACACCTTTTACACCTGCACCTGAAACGGCCTGGTATGTAGAATAAATAATGCGTTTAATGCCATAGGTTTTATGAAGAAGCGCCAAAGGTAAAACGGCTTGAATAGTAGAGCAGTTAGGGTTAGCAATAATACCCTTATGCTTTTTAATATCTTCAGGGTTTACTTCTGGAACAACCAAAGGAACGTCAACATCCATGCGAAAATTACTACTATTGTCTATAACAACACAGCCCTTAGTGGCAGCTATAGGCGCAAACTTTGCGCTAACAGAACCGCCTGCAGAAAAAAGTGCAATATCAAATCCAGCATCAAAACTGCTTTCAGTTAATTCTTGTACAACATAAGGGTTGCCCATAAATTCAACTTCAGTACCAGCGCTTTTAGCAGAAGAAAAGAGAACATATTCTTCGACAGGTAAGTTATACAGAGTCAATACATCTAAAAAGGTCCGCCCAACCATACCTGTGGCACCTACAACTGCAATTTTGTACTTTTTCATAATAACACTCCTATAATTTTGTTATATTGCTACTAAAACTTGAAAATAAACATGTTTTGCCATATAATAGCGTGGTATCTAATGTAATATATTATATAAATATAGCATTGACAGTTTTTGTTTGTCAATCTTTTAAAGGATTTATTTTTATGAATACTAAAGATTTCTTTTTTGAATTACCACATAAACAAATAGCACAAGAGCCAGTTTCTCCACGAGATGCCTCACGATTGATGCATTTAGACAAGCAAACAGGTGCATTACAACACAAACATTTTTATGATGTAATTGATTTTTTGCAAGAAGGAGATGTATTGGTTGCAAATAATTCAAAAGTAATACCCGCACGCTTGTATGGAGAGAAAAAGCACACAGGTGGGAAATGTGAACTGCTTTTATTAAAAGAAATAGAAAAAAATATATGGGAGTGTATTGCAAAACCAGGAAGACGTTTAACAGCAGGCGTAATTTGTATATTTGGAGATGGTATATTAGAAGGCGAAGTGATCGAAACGCTTTCAAACGGAAATAAATCTATTAAATTTTCACATAATTATATATCTATATATGAAGTGTTAGATTTAATTGGGTTGATGCCATTACCGCATTACATAACAAAAGAATTGAAAGATAACAATCAATATCAAACTGTTTACGCAAAAGAAAAGGGCTCGGCTGCTGCACCAACAGCTGGTTTGCATTTTACTGAAGATTTATTGCGAAAAATAAAAGAAAAAGGTGTTATTTTTACAGAAGCAACACTTCATGTAGGTATCGGCACATTTCGCCCCGTTCAAGTAGAAGACATTGCGAAACATGAAATGCACGCTGAGTGGTACAGTATATCTGAAGAAACGGCGCAAATTATCAACCATGCAAAAGAGAAGGGGAGAAAGGTAATTGCAGTTGGAACTACCAGCTGCAGAACATTAGAGTCAACTTTTCAAAAAAATGGAAAGATAAAAGAAGATAGTGGTGATACCAATATTTTTATAACACCAGGGTATGAGTTTAAAGTGCTTGATGGACTTATTACCAATTTTCATTTGCCAGAAAGCACACTTATTATGTTAGTAAGTGCACTAGCTGGTTATGAACACACAATGTCAGCATATAAAGTTGCCGTAGAAGAGAAGTACCGCTTTTTCAGTTTCGGAGATGCGATGTTAATTTTATAAAAAAGTGAGAGTATTATGTATAGTTTAATAAAGCAAGAAGAAAAAGCAAGAAGAGGTATATTCGAAACAGTTCACGGAACTGTTCAAACACCTGCTTTTATGAATGTTGCAACCGTTGCCGCCATTAAAGGTGGGCTTTCAGCATTTGATTTAAAAGACATTGATTGCCAAGTGATGTTATGTAATACCTACCATTTACACTTGCGCCCAGGAGATGAAGTAGTTAAAGAAATGGGCGGGTTAAATACATTTACGAGGTGGAGCGGCCCAACGCTAACAGATAGCGGAGGCTTTCAAGTATTTTCTCTTTCAAAACTTCGGAAAATTACAGAAGAAGGTGTGCAGTTTTCTTCCCATATTGATGGTAGAAAAATATTCATGGGCCCAGAAGAGAGTATGCAGATTCAATCAAACTTAGGGTCAACCATTGCAATGGCTTTTGATGAATGTGTAGAAAACCCCGCCACATATGAATATGCGAAAGCCTCTTGTGAGCGTACAGTGCGCTGGCTTGAAAGATGTAAAGTAGCGCATGAAAAGTTAAACCTAGCAGGAGATGCAGTCAACCCACAGCAATTGCTATTTGGCATTAACCAAGGAAGTTGTTTTGACGATTTACGTATAGAAAACATGAAACAAATTGCGAAGTTGGACCTTGATGGATATGCAATTGGTGGTTTAGCAGTAGGGGAGCCTGCTGAAGAAATGTACAGAGTCATTTCAGTAGTAGAAGAACACATGCCTGCAGATAAAATAAGATATTTAATGGGCGTAGGTACACCTGGTAATATTTTGGAAGCTGTGAAAAGGGGAGTAGACCTGTTTGATTGTGTAATGCCTGCTCGTAATGCAAGGCATGGGCACTTCAACACATGGAACGGAATCATCAATATTAAAAATGCAAAATATGAAAGAGATGATTCACCTATTGATGAGCACTGCGATTGCCATGTATGCCAAAATTATTCAAAAGCGTATATGCGCCACCTTTTCAAAGCAAATGAAATGCTAGGTATGCGCTTAGGTGTTATGCACAATTTATATTTTTATAATACACTTATGAAAAAAATAAGAGTAGCTATTGAAGAAAATACATTCGAAGAATTTTACAATACATATGTAAATATATTAGATAAAAGAATATAGAAACATGATTTTATTGCAAAAAGCATTAATATTTGTTATACTTTACAAAGAATAAGCGGAGGTGCTAATTAATGAACCCAATTTTTTTAACTGCAGAATCAGCGGCAACAGGTTTTTTAGGAACATATGGATTTTTAATTTTAGCGTTGGTAGCAATGTATTTTATACTTTTTCTACCACAACGTAAACAAGAAAAGCAAGCACAAGAAATGCGTGCGAACTTACAAGTAGGAGATGGTATTACTACAATTGGTGGTATTGTTGGTCGTGTTGTAAGTTTGAAAGACGATACCGTTCTTGTTGAAACTGGAAGTGAACGCACAAAAATTCGTTTCAAACGCATTGCTATACAAAGCGTTGAAAAACTTGAATTAGAATAAAAATTTGAATTATTTAAAAAATAGACAATTCTTTATGTGAGAATTGTCTATTTTTATATTGTAAAGCATTATTCATCTTTCGAATTATTGCGTTCATCTATATTTTCGTTTTTGTCAGGAAGGTCAATTTTTACTTTTGAAAGGGGAGAAGAGGCAACAGCATCTTGGAGTTGCTTTGTAGAGATGTGAGTATATATTTCTGTAGTTGTAACATGTTCATGTCCTAATATTTCTTTTAATGCTAGCATATCAACATTTCCATAGCGGTACATTAAGGTTGCAGCGGTGTGCCGTAGCTTATGGGGGGAGTATCCTTTTTCATCTAGCCCAGCTGCTTTTAAACATTGGTTTACAATTTGCTGCACACGGCGCCCACTTAAACGCTTGCCAAGTCTTTTTGAAATAAAAAGTGCATCTTTATCTTTAATGGTTGTTATTTCATTGCGCTCAAGCAAATAATTTTGCAATGAATCTTTGCAACTATCATTCAAATAAACAAGACGTTCTTTATCACCCTTGCCTAAAATTTTTATAGTGCCGTTGTCAATGTCACTTATGTTGATACCTACTAATTCACTTAAACGCATGCCGCAGTTTAAAAACAAAGTTAATATACAATAATCACGTGCGGGGAAGTCAGTCTCAACATGGTTTAAAAGCTCAAGGCTCTCTTCAAGGGAAAGGTATTTCGGCAGCGTTTTTTTGAGAGTTGGTATTTCAATATTGATAGCAGGGTCATTTTCCATTAAGTGTACTTTCACAGTTAAGTACTTGTAAAACGCTTTAATGCTAGAAAGTTTGCGAGCTCTCGTTTTCGGGGAATTGTTTAATACATTTGTAGTGAAAACAAGAAAGTCATATATGTCAGTTGAAGAAACATTTTTTATATAATCAAATGAAACATCTTGAACATCTATTTCTTCAAATGGTAAATCAGAAGGAACAAGATTATTTTCATTTTTAATAAATCTATAGAAAGTCCGCAAATCTATATAATAACCATTTATAGTATTTGCTGACAGATTTTTTACAGTATTTAAATAATTCAAAAAATTTCTCAATTCAGCAGGGGCCAAAGAGAAGTCATATAATTGTTCGTTTTTAGTTTTAGCAGACATCTAATAGCACCATCTTTCAATTTTGTTTATTTCGCTAAATATAAGTTTAGTGAAATTCAGGACATGTGTCAAGCGTATATAAAAAGTGAATTGCAAATATAATGCGTAATACATTGTTAATGCGTAATTGCAAACATAAACTATATCAGCATAGAATGCTTGAGTAGTTCATAGGTTTATTTACTTTAAAGTATTATGAAGATATTTATTGGAAATAGTAATATGATTGTTATTAATATAATATGAGTTTGCAATTAAATAATTAGTGCTTTTAAGCAGATTTAAGAGATTTTCATGAATATTACTTCAAATGAAATGAAAACATTTTAAATGACCAGAGCTACATTTCATGAAATATTATTCAATTACAAGCAGAATTTATTGAGGTTTGGTAATTATAAATACTAAACGTAGATAAATAAAATTATATACAAAATGTTGTTACATAATAATTGCTTATATTTCGCTTAATTTAGAAAATATGAAATAGCTAAATTAATTGTATTGCCTGCTGGATAAATTCGACGCCAATAATATCCAATTCAAATTGCGACATATCAAGTTTCTTGTGGTTAGCTAGTGGAATGATAACACGCTTAAAGCCTATTCTTTCAATTTCTTTTAAACGCATTTCAATATTTATAATTGACCGAATTTCACCACCAAGCCCTACCTCCCCTATTGCCACAGTATCATCAGAGATAGGCTTGTCAAGAATGCCAGATACAATTGCCAAAACAACGGCAAGGTCAGATGCAGTTTCATCAAGTTCCATTCCGCCAACAATATTCAAATAAACATCTAGGTTTGAAAGCGGGTAATTAGCACGCTTTTCAATAACTGCAAGCAAAAGGTTTACTCTATTAAAATCATAACCAGACGTGGTACGTCGTGGTGCGCCAAAATTACTTTTAGCAACCAATGCTTGCACCTCAGAAAGAATCGGCCGTGTCCCTTCAACAATGCAGGTAACGCAGTTTCCGCTTATGCCTATTGGTCTACCTTCTAATAAAACCTCAGATGGATTGGATATTTCAATAAGACCTTTTTGTGTCATATCAAACATACCCATTTCATTGGTAGAGCCATACCTATTCTTAGCAGCACGTAGAATTCTATATGGTAATGCTTTGTCTCCCTCAAAGTACAAAACAGTATCTACAATATGTTCCATAACCTTTGGGCCAGCAATTGCGCCATCTTTGTTTACATGCCCAACTATAAAAATAGGTATTGAGAAAGACTTCGCAACGTTTAACAGCTGTGTCGTGCATTCTTTTACCTGAGAGACGCTACCAGGTGAAGAAGAAATCTCTGCAGAATACATTGTTTGAATAGAATCTATAATAACTAACTCAGGTGTAATAGACATAATCAAATTACATATACTTTCAATTTCAGTGAGCTGAGAAATGTATAAATTCTCACTCTGTATATTTATACGGTTTGCGCGTAATTTCAGTTGCTGTGCAGATTCTTCACCAGAAATATAGAGTACGGAATGCGAATTGCTAATATAACCGCCAATTTGTAAAAGCAAGGTAGATTTCCCTGCGCCAGGTTCACCGCCTAATAATACAAGAGAACCCTTTACAATTCCTCCGCCTAAAACACGGTCCATTTCTTTTAAGCCAATTTTTATGCGTGCATCTGTTTCAGAAGTGTTTATTTCATTTATAGTTGCTACTTGTATATTTGTATTATGTATAGGTGAAACCGCTTTCTTTTTTGCTGATGATGTAGTAACGACATCTTCAACCAAAGTATTCCACTCACCACATGCAGGGCATTTACCCATCCAGCGTGGTGAAACCTCGCCGCAAGAATTACATATAAACACAGTTTTTGTTTTTGATGCCATATGTAAACACTCCTCAAATTAATTCCTACATCTATTATACTTTAGTTAAGAAATATAAGCAAAGAAAAAACGAGTACAGTATATGTACTCGTTTTGGCCCGCCAATGGAGGCGCCAGGCGGATTTGAACCGCCGCATAAAGGTTTTGCAGACCTCTGCCTTAC
>CAZWXJ010000066.1:0-270 GCA_964637735.1 uncultured Oscillospiraceae bacterium
CCATACTGTTCATGCCGTTAACTGTATGGGTAGCAATTGCCAACCATTCTCTACGAGTGAGAACCCCCCTTTTTTCCTCGGTTGAAATTTGAACAACGTATTCTGCATTGCCATTCCACAGGTTTGAAAAATAGGCAAGGCACGCATAATGCTCATCTTCGGGCAGGTGTAAATTAGGGGCGCCACAATGGTGCAGGGCGGTGTTAAAGCCAGGGGGTAAAAACACAGGTGCATGGCGAATGTTGTTTTCTTGAAAAGGCGCAAAGGTTG
>CAZWXJ010000066.1:280-8620 GCA_964637735.1 uncultured Oscillospiraceae bacterium
TACGGAACACAATAGGTGCCACAAGCTTGTTCAGGCGAAGCAGCATGGCATTTACCGCTGCTCCATTGAAAGAGAGGGTTGCACGTGCAAACCAGTTTTGCACATCGTCACACGTAAACGGGCGCATGCGCATATGTACAAGAATAGACAGGGCGTGCTCTAAAACAGAATCGGTTTTTATACTACCTGCTTTTGCGGTTTCTAAAAGAAAGTCGTTCGCTATGGTTGCATTTTCACACGCTTCCAGCTTTTTATAAAAAAGAGATACATTAAAAAAAGGGTCTTCGTCCCGTTTTGCGGGTGGCAAAGCGGGCGTTATTGCATCATCCTTCGTGCTTAACATATAGGAAAACATACTCATTATAATCAAAAAGAGAACTTCCAACCCACATACCCCCTTCATCAATCTCGTTTCTATTTTACAAAATGGCACTGTAAATAACAAGCACATAAAAAAGGAACGCTTTTTAAAAGCATTCCTTTTCCTTCTTATTCTAAAGGCAATAAAAAATACTCTTTTAATACTTCATTACAAGTGTTAAAAATATTCACGCTAACGGCAAGCACAGGCAACCACCTGTGTACAGAGTCCTCTTCATAGCCAGACAGCCGCACCAGTAACTTTGTGTATTCAAGCAAGAAAGAGAGCGGGTCTTCATGCGCCTTGTAAGTTGGCATAGCAAGGTTTGCAAAGGCTTCATAGCTTTCTACAAGCAGGTCAGGTATTTGCAAGTTATATGGCATGCTTATATGTTTTGTAAGTGAAGCAAGATGCTCTTTCAAAAAATCAGCACCCAAATACACGTTCGGGGTAAATAAGTCTGCCATAAAGCATACATAGCCACAGGCATAAATGGTGTTTAAAAATATATCCACTTTTCCCAGCGGTTCGTCAGCTATTACATGGCGTAGCGCCCGTAAATACGCATTCAATTTTTGGGCAAACTGTACTCCATTTGCAGGTTGAAAGGCTTCTTTATAACTATGAAGGGCTTGCCCCGCAGGCAAAAGGGGGTCACTTTCAAGCAAAGAGGTTTGCACCCATGAGGGCGCAGCGGCGTGGCTGAAAGCAGGTACGCCGTTTGCAATGGTTTCTCTGCAAGCCTCGAAATAAAGGTTATTGCGCAGTAAAAAACGCAGTGCACTTTTTGCAATTTTTTGCGCGTTCATTTCATACATGGTTAACACAAGAGAAGTTTGTGTGGCTTCATCAAGGCTATAGCCTTTGCGCATGCTTTCAACGTCAATAAAAGCTTTTAGGCAATTTATCTCAGGGCTATCTTCTTGTGGCATGGCAAAAGCTTTGTCTTTATGTTTGGTAGCGTCAAACGTAGGCGGAAACGTAATAGCATTTTGCCCGTAATACCACGGCGCATTTGTAAGCGGTGCAAGAGCGGGGTTTACCCTTCTGGCGGTGGATTGTACGTCTTGCGGTAGCAATGCTTTATATGCGCTAAGTTCACCATCAAGTGCGTTTGCATAATGAGGGTTTAAAGAAGGAACAGCACTGTTTATACTATTTAAACAAGCAGCGGTTTGTTCTTCATCTAAGTCAAGCCCAGCACGTGCTGCCCAACGTGTTAGTTCATGTACGGTAAAAGCACGTGTGCGTCTTTTTGCAATTATACGCAATGCTTGTTCAAAAAGGGGTATTGTTTGCATGTGCCCTTCTAAAGCAACGTGATATAACATGTTTTCGGCTTCCTGCACATATTCACAAAGTTGCAATTCCACAAAAAAAGAAGGCGCATCAAAAACGGCTTCACGTTCGGTTTTATCTTCTTCCGTCATAGCGCTTCCCTCCTTTTATAACCTTATAACCTATTTTACAAAACAACACTGTAAATAACAAGCATACAAAAACAGGAAAGCCTTTTTAAAGCCTTCCCTGTTTCTTATTCTTATAGAAAGTATAAAGAATACCATAAAAAAGCAAGAACGCCCGAGCATTTTGAAAGGAGCAGAAGAGGAGCGCATAACCCTTGTTCTTCTCGTGCAGGTAACACGTGTGTTACCTATTACCCTAAAACTCGTCGTCCTTGCTTTTATCTATAGAAAAGCGTGTAGGGGGTCACACACTTTCTACCCTTTTGGTAGGGCGCTATTTTAAAATAATATCTTCTGACGTTTTCCCGTCAAAATAGCGGCCCCAAAGTGCAGTAAATTTCAAAACGCAGAAGTTTTCATCGCCAACGCCGTCTGGGTATAGTTTGGCGTCTTCTTCTACCCAAAATTTTGCCTTGGTGTCTTCGTCTTCAATAAGTTCCATATGCCCTGTTAGCAGCACACCTTCAAACCGGCGGGTGCTGTTAAAGTACAGGCAAGCCTCACGGTTTTGGCGGTACTGTGCCACGTGTGCGCTTAACGTTTGCGAGGGCAGGTAGAAGGTGGTAATGCCTTCTCTTTTACGGGGGGCAATCATCGCTTTTATGTTCGGGCGCTTTTCAGCATCTACCGAGCCAATGTAGCAATATTTTACGGTATCAATTAAGTCAACTATTTCATCATAACGTTTTACCATGGTTTTACACCTCACACATTTTTTTAAAAGCCTTTTATTGCTACTTCCATTATGCTTGCTAAAAGTAAACCGCAAGGAAATAAACTGTTAAAATTCTGTACGAAAATAATAGAATAAATAGGGCAGATTTATGAATAATTTAAGATGATGAAATAGCCATGTATAAAACAAAAAAACACTGGCTTTTAACACCGTGTTTTTGAAAAGAAGAAAAGCATACTGATTATTTCATGATGATTGCACAAAAAATAATATATGCCTTTGCGCAATGTAGTTGACTTTGAAAGAAAAGATGTGCATAAACGGTTTTCTTTTTAAAACACAGTGAAAATGAAAAATGTTAAACAAATTTGCGCATTTTCCAAATGGTTTTTGTAGTGTTTTATATCTTCTTGGTGTAACATAAACTTGTGCACAAAACATATTTTATAACAAAAAGGAGTGTTGATATTGCAACTAGGAGATAAACTTCTACAACTGCGAAAAGAACACGCACTGAGCCAAGAAGACCTTGCTGAGCGGCTGGGTGTTACACGGCAAACGGTGCCAAACTGGGAGACTGGAAACACCGCCCCGGACATACAGCAAGCCAAAAAACTTTCAGAAGTATTTTCCATAAGCCTTGATGACTTATTAGACAATGACGTAAAGGAAATTATAATGGAAAAAGTAAGCAATACAGAAAAATTAGCAGGCTTGATTATTAAAATATTAAAGGTATTTGCCCTGCTAATTGGGGCATGGGTACTGATGATAATAATTGCCATCATTTTCTTTTCGGTACGGGGAGGTGCAGGTGTTGGTAATGCACAGGTAAGCATGGTTTTACCAGTGTTATTTCAATAACCACATAGCGCAAAAGCCCCACTATGCAAACCTGCATAGTGGGGCTTTTATATATAAAATTACGAATCTAATTCATCTGGTCGATACTTGTCATCAAGGCTACTCATCCATAAAGCAAGTAAAACGCCAAGCCCGCAAAGTGCAAGGCAGCCTAACGTGCCAATGCTTAGGTAGTTGTAGTTCAGCGGAATAATCATCACGGTAGAGGCAAGCACAATGCCAAAAATAATATGGAACATGCCTGTATAAGCTTTGTTTAAAATGTAGTCCATCAGCTTTGCAAAACAAATAACCGTTAGCAGCCCCCCAATGCCTATGGGAATAATCACGCTCATATCAAGCGTTTTGATGCCATCGGTCATCGGTTTGTACATGTTCAGGTACAGTAAAAAGTTTGAAGAACTAAGTCCGGGTACAATAATGCCAAGGGCAATTAAAGCGCCACCAAGCATCCATGTGCCAAAATTGAGCGGAATAGAACCTGAAATCATGCTTTGCCCAAACGCAAGGAAGAGGTAAGCCAGTACAGCGGTAACGCCCGTCATCACAAGGTGTTTGGTTTGCCGCCCTTTTTTGCCAGCTTGCTTCCACAAAGCGGGCAACGTGCCCAGTATGCACCCTATGAAAAACCATAGCACCTGCACTTCGGCAACTTCCAGCAAAAAGCTAACCGCAAATGAAAGTAAAAATACCCCTGTAATGCCGCCCAGCCCAACGGGTATAAAAAACAATACATTCTCTTTAAAATTCTTGGTAATGTTGGCAACAAAGCTAATCATGCGCTCGTATATGCCAAACACTGCGGCAAGCGCACCGCCGCTAACACCAGGTAAAATAAACCCTGTGCCAATAAACATACCTTTTACAAAACGTAACAGCCATTGCGCTGTTTTATTTTCTTTCATACATGTCTCCTTGTTCGGTGTAACCCAATGTGGGAAATTGAGCTTTTTATAAAAAGTTAGTGATTTGTAAAAACCAGTGCTTTTCTTAAAAAGTTAGTGATTTATAAAACCAGTACTTTTGTAAAAAAGTACAATGTATAGAATACTTTGTACAAACGGTTTTGTCAACGTGAAGAAGGCAATTTTCACAAGAAAAAACGCATTAGCGAAAGGTGATTTCTGACTGCTCGGCAGGGCGTATAGAAATATTTTTCAACTGAACAATATAAGAATGAAAGGGTGGGTCGTGGTTTTCTATATCATCGCCGTTTGCCTTTTCAGCAGGGCGTGTAAAGCCAGAAACAGGCGTATAGTACTTGCCATCAATGGCAAGTTCATAAGTTTGGTAGAGTACATCAATTTGTGTAACGATACCCTGCAACATAGAGATGTTTTGATAATCACTGCTATGTGCTTCATAATAATAGGGAATAAACATATCACTACCAATTACTTTACCATCTTTTCGGTTGGTAATAGGCCAAAGAACAGTATCGCCTATGCAAAACGGCGTGCCGCAACATTCCATTTGCCAGCCCTCATATAGCACAGTGCATGTATTTTCGCTCATACAGCCATCTCCCATCTGCCTTAAAAGCATACATATTATAGCATATACTCATACACGAAAGACGTCTCTTCGTTTCCATCTATCAAAAATGGTTTGGTTAAAATGCACTGAAAGCCGTACTTGTCATAGAATGTATAAGAAACGGCTGAGTTTGTGAATAGCCGTACGGAATGCACATTGTTTTGCCAGCATTCCTCAAGAAAATAGTCTGTCATGAAGGTGCCAAGCCCTTTGCGGTACGCTTTGCGAGAGCAAAGAGCCGCAAGTTCGCAGTCACACGCGGTTACAGCCATGCCGCTGCGCTCCTCCATCTTGGTAAAAAATAAGTCGAAAGACTTTTTAAACGCAGGGGAAAATTCATATAAATGCAAAGAATATTTTGCCACAAACTTTGCCCACACACCAAAATGGCGGTAGGTGGCATAGTGGTTTGCTAACTGTTTGTTAAATGCAGGTTGGTAGTTACCGCTTATAAAACCAACCACCTGCCCATCCGCTTCTGCCACAAAGGTAAAGTTGCTTTTTTCTATCAGTACTTGGGTATAGTCTTGCAAAAAAGCAAAGTCGTCTTCGGTAATAGGGTCATCAAAAAAACCTTCATAAAAGCAAAGGGTGCAGTCATGCAGGTCAGCGTCGGTATAAAGGCGTATGGTAAACAAAAAATCCCTCCTGGTGGGCGCAAAAGTGTGTATATGCAAGTTTTATATATGTATATATAACTGAATTTATGAATATATTTCAGTATAGCACAACCAATTAGCAGGCGCAAACAACCCACCTGCACAAAAAGGGTTGTGCAGGTGGGTTGTGAATCGTTATTAGTTGTTAGTCGAATGAGAATTTGCGAAGTAAATTCTCATTCGACTACAACGGAAACTCTACCGTAATGGTTGTGCCAACGTCTGGGGTGCTGTCTAGTGTAATTTTTGCGTCGTGGTTAATCACCGCATGCTTCACGATGGACAGCCCAAGCCCTGTGCCCTCAACAGCACTGCCACGGGTTTTGTCAGCACGGTAAAAGCGTTCAAATATGCGGGGCTGTTCTTCAAGGGGTATGCCAATGCCGTTGTCTTCCACCGTTACAATGGCTTTGTCATCTTCTTGCACAATGCGTATTTCCACATAGCCACCAGGCTTGTTGTACTTAATGGCGTTGTCAATTAAATTGTACAAAATTTCGTTCAATAAGTAGGGTATACCGCTCATTTCAGCAGACGCCCCCACCAGTTGCAGTTGTACTTGATGTGCATCCGCCTTGCCAGAAAGGCGCTCACAAATATCTCCCGCAGACTTGTATAAGTCAATCATTTCTTTTTCAAACGTCAGGTTGTTTTCATCAAGCCGAGAAAGTGAAATAATATCTTCTATCAACTGTGTCATCAACTGTGCTTCTTTGTAAATGCGTTTGGCATAAATAGGAAACTCTTCTGCTTCTATTACGCCGTCATCTATCATTTTGGCATAGCCCGAAATAGAGGTGAGCGGAGATTTTAATTCATGAGACACGTTGGCAGAAAACTCACGTCGCAGGGTACCACGCTCTTCATACTCGGTCATGTCAGTTAATACAAACACAAGGCGTTCCATCTCGCCGTCTAAGTAAATAGGGTGCCCCGTCATTTGAATGTACCGCCCGTTTATTTCAAGTGAAACCATTGCGTTTTCGCCATGTTGTACAGTGCGAATGGCCTGCAAAAAGTTGGGCAATTTACTCATTGCGGCAAGGTGTTGCCCGAACAAGCTGTTTTCCAGTTCAGCGGGGATGCTCAATATACGCAAACTGCTTTGGTTGCAAGACACAATTCCGCCGTCAGGTGTGGCAGTAATTAAACCTTCTTGTATATTTTGCGTAATGGCGGCAAAGCGTGCACTGTTATATGCAAGCAGCTTTTCTTGAGATGCTATTATGCTGTTTTGCGAAACCATACGTTGCAAAAGCGGGGCAAGTTCTTCATACGTTTTATTGTCAGCGGGGCTCTCAAGGTCTAGCGTGCGAATGGGGCGTAGCATACGCCGTGAAAAGTGGTCAGCAGAAATGGAGACCAAAAGCAAAATACCACACATGAACAAAATAAGCACAGGGGTAAAAGTTGAAAAAATACCCATAAACCCATTTACACGGCAAGCAAGGCGAATAACACGTCCGTCTGACAGGCGCACAGCATAATAAAAAGTGCGCACCTGAAAAGCAGTTGACATGCGGGTTGCTTCCCCAAAACCGCTTAAAATGGCTTCCCGCACTTCGGGGCGGTCAAACAGGTTGTTTGTGTATGAATAACCCGACGTCGTGTCATACAGTATATTGCCTGTGGCATCAAAAACAGTAATGCGGTGGTCATTTTCTAATGCAATTTCTTCATATGCAGTAAAGGCTGGCTTTGCATTTAGTACGGCGGCTATGTTGGTGGCATCAAGGCGCAGGGCTTCTTGCCTGTCTGCTTCATAACTGCGTTGTAAAAAGAAAACAAGCAACACCGAGGTCAGCAAAATAGCTAGCCCGCAAAGCGTACTTGTTAGTAAAACAATTTTTTTGCGCATGAGGATCCCCCCTCTGCTATAAACCAAGTGTGAATATCATTGCCTTTCTTCAAATTATATTTAATAAGGTATATATATTATGACAGATAAAATAAAAAAAACATCACCCGTTCGGATGATAAAGTTCCATTTATATAATAAATGGAACTTTTGAAATGCTCTTTTACGTGCATTTATTTACGCACGTACATTGCAACAAAGTTGCAATGACAATCGTATTTCGCCATGCTCAGCGTTCTATTTGGAATTTTCAATCCCGCTAAGTAAAACCAATTCGTCTTTCTAAAATATGGTAATAGGCTTTGTGTTTGGGGTTATTGCCGCCTGGTTTATGCGCTTTATGTTCAAGGCAGAATGGGGCGAAACTTACAAAACCAAGCGAGGGTTTGTCATCAGCGCACAGGTGAAAAATGCCTTAGTTGCAGGCGTGTTTGCACTGGCAGGCGTTTACTTTTTGCACCCACTGGTTGAAGGTTTGTTTGGGCTTATGGCGCCAAGTACACAGCGTGTTTTGGCTTCCTTCATACTAGCGCTTTATATTATTGACTTACTGTATTCTTTCAGTATCATTTCTTCCATAGGTGAGCACCTGCAAAACGTGCGTGCCTATGTAGACACTTTAAAAACTTATAAACCAGAAGAAAACTGGTTAGATGAAAACAACCTACCCGAAAGCCTTGCACGTTTGCAAACCATTTTAGAAGAAAATGCAACCGACGAAGACACCATCATGGCATATAACCAGTTGCAGGTGCTACTTCACAAGGAAGAACCAGGCTTACGCCGCCTGCGAGATTACCCCTACATTTACCCACGAGGTTTGCAAACCACATGGGAAAAACTGCTACAACAATGGGAAGATGACCGCAAAGAACAAAAAGCCAAAAAGAAAAGAAAACAAGAAGAAACCAAAGAAGTTT
>CAZWXJ010000067.1:0-5056 GCA_964637735.1 uncultured Oscillospiraceae bacterium
CGCAACTGACGGCAACAGGCTAGAGCGCTGGGCAGATGTGTTATTGGTACGCCCTGACCCACAGGTGGTTTGGAATACCCCTCAGCAAGCGAAAGAATGGAAACAAGCGGACGCTGTGTACCATCGTTCTTCACAGGGTGGTGGGCAGTGGGACTATAAGCATAAATTGCCTGAAAAATGGGAACTTGCTTATAAAGATTTAACGTTTATTGTTTCACCAACTGGGTTTAAGCATACAGGGTTATTCCCTGAACAAGCTGTAAACTGGGACATGTACCGTGAACTGATAATAAAGGCAAACCGCCCTATTAAGGTGCTAAACTTGTTTGCTTACACGGGTGGTGCAACGCTTGCATGTGCTGCGGCTGGTGCACAGGTTACCCATGTAGATGCTTCAAAAGGAATGGTTGCATGGGGGAAAGACAATGCAAAGGCAAGTGACTTGCAAGACAAACCCATTCGGTGGATTGTAGATGACTGCGCAAAATTTGTTGCCCGTGAAATACGCAGAGGCTCTTTGTATGACGCTGTGATTATGGACCCACCGAGCTATGGAAGGGGACCAAACGGCGAAATTTGGAAACTGGAAGACAATATTTTCGACTTGATTGTACTTTGTGCAGATGTTTTAACAGACACACCGCTCTTTTTTTCTGTGAACTCTTATACCGCAGGGCTTTCCCCTGCAGTTATGGAATATATTTTAAATGTTGTTCTAAAACCAAAACATGGCGGCATAACAACTTGTGATGAAATAGGGTTACCTGTGCAAACAAGTGGTGGTGTGGTACCATGTGGTGCAACAGCACTGTGGGCGAATGTTTAAAGCAGAAAAGGTTAAAATAGCCAAGGGGGCTTACATGGCAAACATATTAAAAACAGAACAGGTGAGTTTTGCGTACCAAGAAGCTACACAAAAAGCACTTGATGATGTGAAATTACAAATAGAAAAGGGAAGTTTTGTTACGGTACTTGGCGCAAACGGAAGCGGTAAGTCTACCTTGGCAAAACATTTTAATGCCATTTTACTGCCTTCGGCGGGTACGGTTTG
The DNA here is from genome assembly GCA_964637735.1 of uncultured Oscillospiraceae bacterium. GTDB lineage: Bacteria > Bacillota > Clostridia > Oscillospirales > Ruminococcaceae > CAZWXJ01. Next base: position 1,052 of record CAZWXJ010000067.1, read on the forward strand.
GGTAGAAGAAATGGACACCAAAAATGAAGATGACTTATACCGCATTCGGCAACTGGTTGGCATGGTGTTTCAAAACCCTGACAACCAAATTGTTGCTACTGTGGTAGAAGAAGATGTTGCCTTTGCCCTTGAAAACTTAGGCGTGCCAACTGATGAAATGCGCACCCGTGTTGATGACGCAATGGAAATGGCAGGTATTGCAAAATTTGCAAAGTCAGCCCCACATAAACTTTCAGGCGGGCAAAAACAGCGTGTAGCCATTGCAGGCGTTATTGCCATGCGGCCTGACTGTTTGGTGTTAGATGAAGCAACCGCCATGCTTGACCCTAAGGGGCGTGGGCAAGTTATGAAAACCATACGTAAACTGAATACAGAGTTTGGCATTACCGTTGTGCTAATTACCCATTACATGGAAGAAGCTGCTTTGTCTGACCGTGTGGTGGTTATGAACAAAGGGAAAATTGTAATGGATGGCACCCCCAAAGAAGTGTTTGGGCGCCCTGAAGAAGTAAAAGCATATAAATTAGAAGTGCCTGACGCAACTGAACTTTGCTACCGTTTAAAGGAAGCAGGGTGGAATATTCCGACCGATGTAATTACAGTTGAGGAATGTGCGGAAATTTTATGTAAGCAACTGGAGGGAAACGTTTGATGGCCATTTTGAAAACGGAAGACCTGCAGTTTACTTATAGCGTTGGCATGCCTGATGAAGTAAAGGTTTTAAAAGGCATCAACGTTGAAATTACAGAGGGAGAGTTTGTTGGCTTAATTGGCCCAACGGGGTGTGGTAAGTCAACCTTTATTAGCCACTTGAATGGGCTTTTGAAACCGACGGAAGGAAAAGTGCTGTTAGATGGCACTGATATTTGGGAAAACCCTTCCAAAATTAGAGACGTCCGTTTTGCAGTTGGTTTGGTGTTTCAGTACCCTGAGTACCAATTGTTTGAAGAAACGGTATATAAAGACATTGCTTTTGGGCCCAAAAACATGGGGCTTTCAGAAGATGAGATTAAAAAGAGTGTATTAGATGCTGCACGTATATGCGGGGTAGAACAAAGCTGGCTTGAAATGAGCCCGTTTGAACTTTCGGGCGGGCAAAAAAGGCGTGTTGCCATTGCGGGTGTTATTGCCATGCGCCCACGTGTGCTGGTGCTTGATGAACCCGCAGCTGGGCTTGACCCAGAAGGCAGAAACAGTATTTTAAGTGCCATCAAACAGTTTCAATTAGAAACGGGTACCACGGTGGTGTTGGTGTCTCATTCTATGGAAGATATTACACGCTATGCTGATAAAGTAATGGTGTTGAATGAGGGTACTGTTGCCATGTTTGACACAACTGAAAAAGTATTTGCGCAGGCAGACAAGCTACTTGAAATGGGGCTTGCTGTGCCGCAAATTACACAAATCTTTTTAAAATTAAAAGAGCTTGGCATAAACATTGGAACAGATGTTTACACCATGGACTATGCCGTGAAAGAACTTTTGAAGTTTAAAAGTGCCAAAGGTGGTGGCAGTATATGAGAGATATTACACTTGGACAGCACATTCCTGGTAACTCTATTGTGCACCGTATGGACGCTCGTCTAAAGCTTATTTTGGTAATTGCATATATTGTAGTATTACTTATTGCGCCAAACTTATTAGGGCTTTGTTTGTCTGCCATTTTTTTAGCGGTTTTATATAAGCTTTCTAAAATACCTGTCAAAATGGTTGTGCAGTCACTAAAGCCTATTATTCCTATTGTGCTGTTTACGGCAATCATCAACTTGTTTTTTACAGCAGGTGAGCCTATTTTCAGCTGGTGGGTTTTCACCATTACAAAAGAAGGCGTGCTGTTTTCACTGCAACTGGTATTGCGTATTATTTGTATGCTTGCTGCAACCACATTGCTAACTTATACAACCTCTCCGCTTGCACTAACAGACGCACTTGAACGGGTCATGTCTCCTTTGAAAGTAGTTCATTTCCCTGTGCATACCATCTCCATGATGATGACCATTGCACTGCGTTTTATACCAACCTTGGTTGAAGAAACTGACAAAATTATGAATGCACAAAAGGCACGTGGCGCCCAGCTTGACAATGGCAAATTGACTGAACGGGTAAAAGCACTTATTCCTATTTTGGTGCCACTATTTATTTCGGCTTTTCGCCGTGCTGATGAACTAGCAATTGCTATGGAATGCCGTTGTTACCAAGGCGGCGAAGGCAGGACACGCTTGAAAGTGCTGAAAATCACATCACAAGATATTTTGTGCACCGCTGTATGCCTTGTCGTCTTTTGTGGCATTATTGCAAGTAACTATATTCCTTTTTCGGTGATATAACATGAACATTTTGGTAACCCTTGCTTTTGATGGCACATGTTACAGCGGGTTTCAAGTACAACAAAATGCGCTTACCATTTGCGAAGTATTTCAAAATGCAATTGAAAAGTTATTTGGTGAACGGTACCCTGTTATCGGGTGTTCCCGAACTGACAGTGGTGTGCATGCAAGTGACTATAAAGTGCAGTTTGCTTGCGAGCAAGACATGCCACTTCGCAAATTACCCCTTGCCTTGAATGCGCATTTACCAAGCGATATTCGGGTGACAAAAGCAGAAGAAGTGCCTGACGGATTTCACGCACGGTACAATGCAAAAAGCAAAAAGTACACATATTATATTCATCATTCCCCTACTGAAAGCCCGTTTTTTTCAAAATATTGTTACCGCACGGGCGAAAAAATTGATATAGGTGCTATGCAAAACGCAGCACAACATTTTATTGGCGAGCATGACTTTACCAGTTTCATGTCTTTACACTCTGATGTATTAGACACATCTCGAACTGTTATGATGTTACAAGTTTTGAAAAAAGATGATATGATTTTAATTGAGATAGAAGCGGACGGGTACCTGTACAACATGGTGCGCATTATTGCAGGAACACTGTTAGAAGTGGGACGTGGCAGAAAGAAAGCAGAAGAGATACCGCAAATTATTCTTAAGAGAAACCGCAATTTTGCAGGGCCAACATTGCCTGCAAAAGGGCTGTTTTTAACAAAAGTTACTTATTAACACGCAAAGGAAGAATGTATGAAAGAGGAAAGCCGCAGAGAGGTGCAGTCTGTAGGGGAATTGCGTGCACGTAGGCGTAAAAAGCGCATACGGCGCACAGCAGTTTTTGTTGTTGTGCTCGCTTTGCTGTTGGCATATATCACTGGTATTTTCAGCGCTTCCATTGCGGCGATGGGAGATGCCTTCGAAAGCATTAGCATTGCCCTTATGAAGGGAGAAGACTACCCAACAAACGTCCCTGTAAGTAAACTGAAAAAAACAGTGGCTGTTGGCAGCAATAGCGCATACCTCGGAGAGACAGACTTGGTTATTTTATCTTCTTCTGGCGCTGAAACGCTACGTATGCAACATGGGTATGCAAACCCTGCTATTTCTACAAGCAATACACGCATTTGTGTTTATAACCGTGGCGGCACAGAATTGCAAGTGGAAAGCATGACGCGCATGTTATTCAAACAAACGTTTGAAAAGCCGATACTTCTTGCCACCATGAGCGAAAATGGGTACTTAGCCGTGGCAACGAAGAGTGAACGGTTTGTCGCACAAGTCATCGTTTACAATGCGGGGTTTGAAGAATTGTATAAAGTGCATGCAGTGCATATACCAATGCTTGTCACATTCGGAGATAACAGCAACCAACTAGCCATTGCCAGTTACATAGCAGAAGGCGGGGCATTGCACACGGAAATTGTTTTATATAACAAAGGCGTTGAGGCAACAAAAATCTATAAAGAAAATTCTTTAGCTTTACAAATACATTACTTAAACAGCAGTACAGTCCGCATTCTTTACGACAATTGCGTTATAGTGTATAATATAAATAGTGGTGAGGAATTAGGGCGTTATGTCTATAATAGTTCGACAATTCTATGCACTGACAACACCAAAGGAAACAATATTGCCATTGTATTTGGAGACGAAAAGCAAACTGCTTTAAACAAAGTA
>CAZWXJ010000067.1:5066-8459 GCA_964637735.1 uncultured Oscillospiraceae bacterium
TGGCAGTAGAAGACGTTTTAATTACCAGAGACAGGCTATATATTTTAACGGGCATGCAAGTGCTGAAATATGACTTAAAAGGCGAATTACTGGAAACGATTGACCTTGAAAACTACGCAGACCAACTGATATACAGTAAAAAAGTATTGGTTGTTACATCAAAAGAGGTTATTGAAATTCTTTAAAAATAACGATGTGAGGGGACCATATGAGTTTGACGATTCCAAATTTGTTAGACATTGTCTTTCTTCTTATTATGCTAGGAACAGCCTTGAACTATTTGCGGAAGGGTTTTTTGGCAGGTGTTACAGAAATGTTTGGCACGTTAATTGCTGTTATAACGGCTTTGTTTTTCTCTTTAAAGGCTTCACCATGGTTGTTTGACAAGTTCTTCAAAACGAATTTTGTAGAGCAAGTCAGCAACAAACTTGCCACCACTGCAGAAACCATGATGACGAGTGATATTGTAAAAGATATTCTTAGTTTCTTGCCCGGCTCAGTGGTAGAAAAGTTAATGGAAGGCAAAGACAGCTTGATTGCGATGGTAGACCCAAGCACACCTGGGTTAGCGGCTGAACTTGTAGATGAAATTATTGCCCCGATTATTACACCGCTACTGTCTATTATTATGTTTTTTGTGGTATTAATTGCTGCAAAATTACTGGTTTCATTTATTGTTGCATTGTTTGCCAATGTGAATGACGTACCTGGGGTAGGCTCGCTTAATAAGTGGATGGGGTTTGCAACAGGCGCAGTGGTTGGGCTACTAAATGTATATATTATTGTAGTAGCACTTTCAGCGGTTGCTAGCCTTACAGGAAACCAAATACCGATAGTGAATATGACTTTTCTCAATGAAACTTTTTTTGGAGGGCTGTTCCATGCGCTAAACCCTTTTCAATGAAGTTGAGTTACTATTTTGAGGATTTATTTTGATTACTTGCGGAAGTGACATATAAAAGGAGATTATTATTAAGATGACTTGCGTTAGATGCAAAAAACGCCCTGCTGTTGTATTTATTCAACGTAAAGAAGGCGAAAAAACAGTGAATGACGGATACTGTCTCTCTTGTGCAAAAGAGATTGGCATTAAACCAATACAAGACCTAATGACCCAATTCGGCATGAGTGATGAGGACCTTGCCAACATGGAAGACCGCTTTGCGGGTTTTATGGAAAATGGCATGATGGATATGAATTTTGATGGAATGGAACAAGAATTTGAAGAAGAAGATTTTGTTCCTGGTGGTTCACCCACATTTCCGTTTAATGTAAATGCAAATGAAGAACAAAATAATACTGACCATAAAAAAGATGGCAAAAAAGGGAAAGAAAACAAACGAAAATTTCTTGATACTTACTGCGAAAATTTAACCCAAAAGGCAAAAGATGGAAAGCTTGACCGTATTATAGGCAGAGACAAAGAAATTTACCGCACCATTCAAATATTATCTCGCCGACAAAAAAACAACCCATGCTTAATTGGCGAAGCTGGTGTGGGTAAAACCGCCATTGCGGAAGGCATTGCCATTCACATTGCGGAAGGCAATGTACCTGCACGTTTGCAAAACAAAGAAATTTACTTGCTTGACTTAACCGCTTTGGTAGCGGGCACACAATTTCGTGGTCAGTTTGAAAGCCGTGTAAAAGGTTTGATTAGCGAGGTAAAAACCGCAGGCAATATTATTTTGTTTATTGATGAAGTGCACAATATTACAGGTGCTGGAGATTCAGAAGGCGCCATGAATGCAGGAAATATTTTAAAGCCTGCATTGTCTCGTGGTGAAATTCAAGTAATTGGTGCAACCACTTTTTCAGAATATAGAAAATATATTGAAAAAGACCAAGCGTTAGAGCGTCGTTTTCAACCTGTAAAAGTAGAAGAACCCTCTATTTCAGACACCATTGAAGTGCTAAAAGGCATTAAAGAATATTATGAAAAACACCACTGTGTAAAAGTGAGTGATGAAATTGTCACAGCATCAGTTGCATTAAGTGAACGCTATATTACCGACAGATATTTGCCCGATAAAGCCATTGACCTTTTAGATGAAGCATGTGCTTGTTGTTCATTACGTCACCCTGAAATTACGGAATACGCAGAACTTGTAACAAAAATTACCGCACTGGCTGAAGAAGAAAATGAAATTGAACAAAAACCTGAGGCTGATGCGAATGATTATGAACGCTTGGCAACCATTAAGTCAGAGCTGATTGTGCTGCGTGAAAAACAACCTGAATTGATTGCGAAAGTTTCGCAAATTGAAGTGGAAATGGCTGATGTTGCAAAGGTTATTGAACTTTGGACGGGCATTCCTGCGGTCAAAGTACAAGAAGTTGAGTATGATAAAATTAACTCTTTGGAAAGAAGATTAAAAGAAAAAATTATTGGGCAAGATGAAGCCTGTGAGCTGGTTGCCAAAGCAATTAAACGTACTCGTGCAGGCATCAGTGGGCGTAGGCGCCCTGCCAGCTTCATTTTTGTTGGGCCCACGGGCGTTGGTAAAACTGAGCTAGTGAAACAACTTGCCTATCAACTGTTTGACTCAGTTGACCCGCTTATTCGCCTTGATATGTCAGAGTATATGGAAAAACATGCAGTGAGCCGCTTAATCGGCTCGCCTCCTGGCTATGTTGGGTATGACGAAGCAGGGCAGCTTACTGAAAAAGTACGCAGAAAGCCTTATTCTGTTATTTTGTTTGACGAAATTGAAAAGGCCCACCCTGATGTCATGAATATTTTGCTACAAATTTTAGATGAAGGTAAAATTACAGACGCACAAGGGCGCACCGTCAATTTTGAAAATACAGTTATTGCCATGACATCTAATGCGGGTAGCACTGACAAAAGCGGTGTGGTTGGCTATAATAAAACAGCTGAACAAATCTCGAAAGAAAAATCTACCAAGGCGCTGGCAGACTTTTTGCGCCCTGAGTTTTTAAGCCGTGTTGATGAAGTGATTACCTTTAACTCACTTTCAGAAGAGGACCTTAAAAAAATTGCGGGGTTAATGCTTGCAGAGTACAAAGAACCACTACTGGAAAAACATATTATTCTTTCATGGACAGATGCTGCCCTTGCCGTTTTATGTGAAAAAGCAAGCGGTGGTAAGTTTGGCGCAAGAGACTTGCGTAGAGTCATTCGCAAAGAAGTGGAAGATAAAATTGCAGAGCTTGTGCTTTCAGGAAAACCAGTTGTAAGCATTACAGTAGATGCCGATGAAAAAGATATTTTACTTGTACCTACAACCCTTGACAAATATATTCCAAACCTCGTATAATAATCTTCGTTGCCGCAAACGTGGCAACGAAATATGCAGGTGTAGTTTAGTGGTAGAACTCCAGCCTTCCAAGCTGGTCGTGTGGGTTCGATTCCCATCACCTGCTCCATCA
>CAZWXJ010000068.1:0-8449 GCA_964637735.1 uncultured Oscillospiraceae bacterium
AGTGTAAATGTTTTTGCAGTTGACGGTAGCACACGCAATATAGCCCTTACCCACCACATAAGCCCAGCAAAATACCTTGCCATATTAGAACTACAAGCCATTGACCCCACCATTACCATTGACGGATGTAGCAACCATAGCATTTCAGAAATTCAGCAAATCATTGAAGCACACCATGCAGAAGAAGGCGAGGAAGAAGCCGCACCCACAGCCACAAATAATGACTGTGACAACACCAGTTCTTCTGGGGGTACACACCACGGAAAGAAGCACCATTAATTTTATATAACTTTCAAAACCAAGCCATGAAGAATGGCGTACCATGAAAATGAAAAAAAATACTTTGCCATATGGCAGAGTATTCTTTTTTATAACGTGTAGCAGAGGCATTCGTCTTGATTTTCTTTACCATTGAAAAATAGGGGACGTTACATGGTATAATGGTTTAACTACTTAAACCATTAAGCAACAGAGGCGCATGCAAAAGGAGGCACCCAAAATAGAACACCAAAAAGAAATTACATTGCTGGCAGAAGAATTTCAAAAATGCCAAAAAGCACTTTTAGCACTCGGAGATGTCAATAGGCAACACCTCGTTCTTGAAATGATGCAGATGGGAGAATGTGGTGGCGTGCGAGTAGGGCAAATTACTGAGAAAACACATCTGTCTCGCCCAGCGGTTTCGCACCATTTGCAAATTTTAAAAGAGGCGGGCATTATGAAAATGCGGCGTGAAGGAACAAAAAATTATTACTATTTTGACGCCGACGCACAGGCACTGAACAACCTCATTCAAATGTTGCAACACGCAAAAACCATTATGGAAAACTTACCTGATAGAAGCGCAAAGGAATAACCAAAGCACACGTTGTTAATGCAGGAAGCGTGATCCAGCCAAATAGAAAGGATGACATAAATGATGAACATCATGGAAGCAATGAGAGCACGGCATTCAGTAAGAAGTTACACAGACCAAAAAATAGAAGGGGAGACCTTGGCAAACTTGCGCCAAATAATTGAGGACTGCAACCAAAAAAGTGGCCTTCATATACAGCTTTGTTTAAATGAGCCTACTGCCTTTACAGGCATGATGGCACGCTATGGCAAATTTAACAACGTAAAGAACTATATTGCCCTTGTCGGCCCTAAAAGTGACACATTAGAAGAGACATGTGGCTATTACGGAGAGAAAATTGTGCTAGCCGCCCAGCAAATGGGGCTAAACACCTGTTGGGTTGCCATGACTTTTAGCAAAGGGAAAAGCAAAACAGTTATAAACATTGCCCCAGGTGAAAAACTGCTATTGGTTATTGCCATTGGCTATGGCACAACAGAAGGCACTGCGCATACCGTAAAACCCATTTCGGTTTTGGCAAAAGCAGAGGGCGAAATGCCCGCTTGGTTTTTGCATGGCATGGAAGCCGCACAGCTTGCCCCTACTGCCACAAACCAACAAAAGTTTTTGGTTACATTAAACGGAAATACAGTTCATACATCGGCAGGGTCAGGCTTTTATTCCAAAACAGACCTTGGCATTGTCAAGTATCATTTTGAAGTAGGCGCCGCTGATGACAGCTGGAACTGGGCAGATGGTGAAACGGTTTTCTTGGCATAACATGCGCAAAATCGCAAAAAAATTCTAAAAACATATAACACAATGGCAGCCGCTTATGCAGAAATGTATGGGCGGTTTTACATCTATTCACAACCTTTTCTTATTCTTGTCACATAAACTTTTCAATTCACGAAATAAATACGTTTCTTCTACACTTCGGTAAAAAACCGTTCACATCACAGTGATATGATAAGTAGGAACCATAAAAGAATAATAGAAAGGAAGCAAAGCATGCTGAAATATATAGATAGCGAAACAATGGGGAGAGAAGAAAACGCTTGGTTGAATAGATATATGCACTTCTCTTTTTCAAATTATTACAACGGTGCCCACATTCATTTTGGGGCACTGCGTGTGCTGAACGACAATATTGTACAGCCCGGCGCAGGGTTTGACACCCACCCCCATGACAATATGGAAATTCTGTCTTACGTGGTGTACGGCACCCTTTCCCATGCAGACAGCATGGGAAATAAAAAAACCTTAACCCGTGGGCAAATGCAATACATGAGCGCTGGCACAGGCGTTTTACATAGTGAATATAACTGGGAAGATGAGCCACTGCGCTTTTTGCAAATTTGGTTCTACCCTGACAGGCAAGACTATTCCCCACGTTACCAAATGCACCCCTTTTTGTGGGAAGAACGCATCAACCAGTGGCTGCCCCTTGCAACGGGTGAAAACAACGTGCTAGATTCTGCACCGATACGCATACACGCAGACGTAAACTTATTTGCCAATATGCTGGAAGCGGGCAAAAAGCAAGCCCTTGCAGTAGGCAGAGGCCGAGAGACGTACTTAGATTGCGTAGAGGGCGAGGCCCGTGTGAGAGACATTGTTCTGCACGAGCGAGACGCACTGAAAGTAGTGGAAGAAAACATTTCCATTGAAACCGAAGAAGGCGCCCACCTACTTGTTATTGAAATGCCAATTGCATAAAGAAATCCCGCTTTGCATATACAAAGCGGGATTTTCTTTTTGTCAGCCTTGTAGGAGGAAAGCTGAAAGGAGCAGCGTATTTATTCCGAGCGCAAAGCCTCAATAGGGCTGAGGTGGGCCGCCTTGCGAGCGGGATTAATACCGAAGAATAAACCAATTGCAACCGAGAATGCTGCAATCATCACTACGGTGGTGGGGCTAATGTACCCCGTTATACCTACTAAACTTGCAAGCCCGTAGCCACCTGCAAGCCCTAACACAATGCCAATAATACCACCTATAAAGGTAAGCACACCTGCCTCAATTAAAAACTGAAACAATATGGCATCTGTTCTAGCACCAAGCGCTTTGCGTATGCCTATTTCACGGGTGCGCTCGGTTACTGAAACCAGCATGATGTTCATAACGCCTATGCCCCCAACCAATAAAGAAATAGCGGCAATGGCTGCAATAATGCCTGTAAACATAGCTGTAATGCTGTTAATTTGGTCTGTCATTGAAGAAATGTCTTGTACCATGTACATGTTGCGGTCTGCATTGCCATGCCGTGCAGACACAATGCCGATTGCCTGTGTTGCAAGGTTGTAAGACTCATTTTTGTCCTCTGCCAAAATCATAATATCCCAGTATTCTGTTTCTACATTGTCAGTCGAAAGGCTTTGCAAAGTAGAAAGCGGTGCACTAAGCAATGCTGAAGACCCACCGCCTCGCATAATATTGCCTTCCGTTACGCCTATAATGGTAAAGGTACCTGTGCGCTCGCCAATGGTAATGTCAACCGTCATGCCAACAACATTGGTGCTGCCAAATAATTCATTTGCGCTTGCTTTATCAATGGTTAATACACGGCGTGCATTTAGTGCATCATCGGCAGACCAAAACCGCCCAGCCAACACGTTGTCAGTAGAAAGCATGGGGTAGTCTTCATTGCCAGCGGTAAACTGTGCATTCATGCTTTTGTTCGGCCCAGTTATGGTGCCACCAGCATACCCATAAGGGCTAATGGCCTTTATGCCGGGTATAGCCTTCCGAATGGCTTCTATGTCTGCATCGGTCATCAAATCACTTTGTGATATTTCATTTTGGTAGTTCACACTGAGGTAAGACTCACCCTTAGACATGGTTTCAAATTGTGCATTCATCTCTCTTTGCCCGCCGCCACCAACTGCCAAAACAGCAATTACCGAAGCGATACCGATAATAATACCAAGCATGGTTAGAAGAGAGCGGGTTTTGTTGGCTGTAATGTTTTTAACAGCCATTCTTACATATTCGTAAAGTTGTTGCATTGCGTTCTCCCTTCTTAGCCAAACATCATCATGCCGCCTGTTTGGGCGCTTGCATTCATAAGGCTTGGGTTTTCAACAACTTCGTCGCCTTCTTCCAGCCCGCTAATAATTTCAATCATCATCTCGTTTGAAACACCTGTCTTTACAAACTTTTGCACCATCTCTTCGCCTTCCATTACATAGCAGTAAGTGCCGTCTATGTCAGTAATAATGGCGGTGGTGGGTACAGCCAGTACGTTTGTTTTACTTGCGGTAATAACGGTTACATTGGCTTCTAGCCCTAAAAAAATGTTAGAGGGTGGGTTGTCTAGCTTCACATAAGCGGTAATGTAGCTACTACTGCTATTGCCACTGCCCATGGCAGTTGCGTCTGTGGCGGTGCCAATGCTTGTTGAATGGTTGATGCGAGACACGGTACCTGTGTATTCTTTGTCTCCCACGGTAATAATAGCAGGTTGCCCAACTTGTAAAATTTCCAGTTCAAATTTTGAAAGGGGAAGTGCCACTTCAACGTCTGTCATGCTGCCAACTTTGCCAACTGCACCACCGCCAGTTACGGTGCCACCTTTTTCGGCGCTAAAGCTTGTCAACAAACCATCGCATGGGGCAACAATGCCCTTTGCGGCGGCGGCATATGCTTCTTTTGCATTTTGCCATGCCTTGCGTGCATTTTCTTCACTGTTTACCAAAGCAACACGTTGTGCTTGGGTGAGGTAGTAGGGTTTATAAGCTTCTCTTGCCAATACAGCAGCGTCATATTCGATACGAAGTTGAGTGGTAGCGCCAATGGTATCAATAGTAGTACCCGTTGTGCCAATGCGGTCGTCTATGTCATCAATTCTATTGCTGGCGTTCAAAATTTGAGAATCAATAGAAGCAATTTGTGCGTTTGCATTATTAATCTGTTGTTGCAAAGCATCATATTCCACACTTCCAGGTGAGTAAGAACCTTGCTGCGATACCCAATCATCACGCTGAGCCTCTGTTGCCGCTTTTTGTGCCGCTAAACCTGGAATAGTGGTATTTCTTAACGTATCACGTTCATTATTCAAAGAAACAACTTCATCTTTTAGTTTGTTTACTTTTCGTTCCCTTGCGTTATATTCATCCGCATTTGCAAAGGAATCCTGATTACTCAGCCAAACTTGCTTATACGCATTTTCAGCTTGGGTTACGGCATAAGCCAAATCAGTTGTGTCTAACGTGGCAAGCACTTGCCCTGTGGTTACGGTGTCTCCTGCTTTTACATTCACCGTTTTTACGGTTGTTGCAGTAAAGTCAGTGGGTAGGTATATGGTCTGGTTATCGGCAGAATCAAGCTTGCCTGAGCCAGAAAATTGCTGGGTGATGTCAGTGTAGGCAACGGGCATGGTTTGTACAGGTACAGTAGTGGCAGAAGAACCACCGAACAAAATTTTGTACCCCGCATATAAAACCACCAAGGCAAGGGGTATAATCATCCATTTTTTAAATTTAAATTTCTTTTTTGGTTTGGGCGGTTCTGGTTCATCTTCCGTCATGAAATCGCCCCCACCTACTGTTTCAGCTTCTTCATAAGCCATGTCGTCTGTATCATACAGTTCTGTGGTTTCTTCTATTTCTGTGTTCATGTTGTCTTTGTCCATTTCTACATATCCTCCTGTTTGCTGTCATGTACTATTTTTCCGTCTATTAGTTTTACACGCCGTGGCGCATTGTTTGCAATTTCTTCGTCATGGGTAATCAATACAATGGTGTTTCCCTCACGGTGCAATTCTTCAATAATGTGCAGTACATCTGCGGTAGACTTTGAGTCAAGGTTTCCCGTAGGTTCATCTGCTAGAATAAGGGGTGGGTTGGTGCTAAGTGCCCTTGCCACTGCCACACGTTGTTGCTGCCCACCTGAAAGTTCGCTTGGTTTGTGGTACATGCGGGGCAGTAACCCCACCCGTGCGAGCGACCTTTTCGCAAGTGTTCGCCGTTCCTCTGCGGGTATGCCACGGTAAATCAGCGGTAGTTCCACATTTTCAAGGGCGGTTAAGTTGGGTATTAGGTTAAAACTTTGAAAAATAAACCCAATCTCTTTGTTGCGAATGTCTGACAGCTCATTTTCCGAAAGTTCAGAAACATCTTGCCCACGTAGGTAGTAGCTACCATGGGTGGGTACATCTAAACACCCTATCATGTTCATAAAGGTACTTTTGCCGCTGCCACTTTGCCCAATAATGGCAACAAACTCACCCTTTTCAATTTGCAGGGTAACGCCGTCAAGCGCACGCACCTCGTTTTCGCCCGGGTTGTATATTTTATACATATCCCGAATATCAATAATCTTCTCCATATCTGCTCCTCTATCGTCGTATCTGCATATACAAATTGCTTACCTAATACAGTAAAACAATAATACAAAATAAAAAATGCAATGTCAATACATTTCACGAAATTAAAGGGTATATTTCTTCAAATTTTCATAACTCGCTTATATATACTATATAAAGCATAAACACGTTTTTACAAAACCATACCCGCATGCCCAAAATATAATTATAAAATGAAATATATAAATAGATTTTGCATCTGCAAAATAGGTAGCTAAGAAAGCAGAAAAAAAGTACAAAAAAGTTACGCCATACTGTTGACATCCCCCTTATTTTTTAGTATAATACAACTGTTGTAAAGTAAAAATACTTTACGGGAAAGAAATGGGGGAGAGTCTTCATGGCAAAAAATTTAGATATGTCCATTCTGCTTGATTTTTATGGCGACGTTTTAACCAACAAACAAAAAGACATTATGGAACAATACTATTATGAAGACTTGTCTCTGGCTGAAATTGCTGAAAACTTTGGCATTACCCGCCAAGGCGTACGAGACGCCATTAAACGCAGTGAAGGCGTACTACTGGAACTGGAAGAAAAGATAGGGTTTTCAGGGCGGTACCGTGCCGTACAAGACGGGGTTGCTGAAATTGAACAACTTGCGAAAGACATTATGTTTAGCAATGCAACCAACTACGCCGTGTCAGAAGAAATTGGAAAATATGCTGACAAAATTCTTGAAATTACCACCCTTATTACTGACTAACAACACTATACAAAGCAGGTGCAGGTTTGGCATTTGAAAGTTTAAGCGCAAAGCTATCAGAAGCTTTTAAAAAATTAAAACAAAAAGGCAAATTGAACGAAAAAGACATTGCCACCGCCATGCGAGAAGTACGTATGGCACTGCTAGAAGCAGACGTAAACTACAAAGTTGCGAAAGACTTTGTGGCAACTGTGTCTGAGCGGGCAGTAGGCGCTGAAGTAATGGAAAGCCTTACCCCAGCGCAACAAGTTATTAAAATTGTAAACGAGGAACTCACCACCTTAATGGGTAGCGACGCTTCCAAAGTTCACATAAAATCAAAACCACCCACCATTCTCATGATGGTTGGCCTGCAAGGTGCAGGTAAAACAACACACACTGCAAAACTGGCAAAACATTTCAAGAAAGAAGGGCACCGCCCTTTGCTGGTTGCATGTGACATTTACCGCCCCGCCGCCATTGAGCAATTAAAGGTGGTTGGTGCGCAGGCAGACGTACCCGTGTTTGAAATGGGCACCGAAAAGCCCGAAGTGATTGCCGCAAAAGCAGTAAAACATGCGAAAGACTATGGAAACGACATTGTCATTCTTGACACGGCGGGCCGCTTACACATTGACGAAGAGCTGATGAATGAACTGGTGCGGGTAAAAAATGCCGTACCTATTGACGAAACACTACTGGTTATTGATTCCATGGCAGGGCAAGACGCTGTCAACGTAGCTGCTTCTTTTAACGATGCCATTGGCATTGACGGTGTGATTTTAACAAAGCTTGACGGTGACGCCCGTGGTGGTGTAGCCCTCAGCGTAAAAGCGGTGACAGGCAAACCCATTAAATTTGCGGGTATTGGTGAAAAACTTGACGACTTAGAGACCTTTCACCCTGACCGCATGGCAAACCGTATTTTAGGAATGGGAGACATGCTAACCTTTATTGAAAAGGCGCAAGAAACCCAAAACGAAAAAGAGATGGAAGAGGCTGCACAGCGGCTACTTGAAAATAAATTTGACATGAATGACTTGCTTACCCAGCTTGACCAAGTGCGCAAAATGGGCGGCATGGGCGCCATGATGAGCATGATGCCTGGCATGGGCGGCGCAAACGTAAACCCTGACGACGTTGACGAACAAGGGTTTGTGCGAACCGAAGCGATGATTCAAAGCATGACAAAGAAAGAACGTGAAAAACCATCTATCATTGACGCAAAGCGCAAACGGCGCATTGCGGTGGGTTCAGGCACAAAGGTTGAAGATGTAAACCGTCTGCTGAAACAGTATGATCAAATATCAAAGCTGATGAAGCAGATGAAAACGAACCCGAAGAAATTCAAACGCAGAATGTCCTTCATGTAGGCGCTGCACACAAACGGTCGTAATCGGTCGCCAACCGGTTGACATATATACTTATTTATTTTTATTAGGAGGCAAACATGGCAGTTAAAATAAGACTTCGCCGTATGGGCGGAAAAAAGGCACCTTTCTACAGAGTGGTTGTTGCGGACTCTCGCTTCCCAAGAGACGGTAGATTCATTGAAGAAATTGGT
>CAZWXJ010000069.1:0-8436 GCA_964637735.1 uncultured Oscillospiraceae bacterium
GCTGCAAAAGCTGCTTAATAATACATCTTCCTTTTAAAACAAAAACCACCCTTTACAGGGTGGTTTTTTATGTGCTGTTTTATAAGTTATGAAAGGTTCTCGCAAACGTTTTTTCTGTGCATGTCCATCACCAGTGGCAAATCGTTTTCGGTATATAGGTCATCTAGTGCGCCCATGCCGTGTTTTAGTTTGTACTCAATTTCTTCTTTATAGGCGGGCATTACCATGTACAAATGTATGGGGGTACCGTCAGCTGCTTTGGCAGGGCTAAAGTTTTCATCCAACTCTAACAATACAAACCCGCCCATGTCGCTTCCGTCTATAATCGGCTCATACGCTGCGCCATTGGGTATGGTGTGCCCCCATGCAAACCATGTGTTATACTCATGCGGAAAGCGTGCCAAATACTTTATCATTTGAATGGGCCAATATTCTTCATACGGTATATCATTACTTAGCGTGCCAGCTTCCCCTGGGTTCCATGTGGGTGGTAACAGCATAAACAATTCTGCACGCTCTAGGTGTTTATGCGCATCATCTTGTAGGCTTTCGGGTAGGTTCATCGGCTTATCGCTCATGCCCGTGGTGTACATCACGTAAAAGTTGTTATCTTCTGTCGGCTTTAAAATGTGCACGTCTAAATGCACAAGGTCTGACACAATCTCATGAAAAACAAAGCTTTCTCTGCCTGGAAACAGGTTTTCAAAATGCCCTTCTATATCTTCCATATAGGTGCCGTAAGCCTCGGGTGGGCGCCAGCCTATTTCTTCTTGTTCGTCATACTCATATATGGTCGAACCACCCTCTGAAACACCTACTTCTTTGCGCAATTCTTTTTGGTGCTCGTTTTGCTCACTCATGTCAATTCCCCTTCTTCTTTTTCTTGCCTTGCAGCTTCTTTTACCCGCTGCACAATTTCTTGTTGCAGGTTTTCGTTTTCGGCATCGGTTAGCAGTGGGTTGTTTACGTCATACCGTTTGCAAGGCATTTTCTCACAATGCCCGCAATGCGGTATGTTTTTGCCAACACTGCAAACATAAATGGGGCAAATGGGTACGTCAAAATAAGTAATGAAGAAGGTTTTCCCAAGGGTGGGTATACACCCCGCACAGCGCACACCATATTGTGCGCATGACGTACAAATCATGCCACAACGGCTCATTTCTTCTTTGAATAACATCTTGTCCTTGTCCATTACAATCCCCCTTCTTTACAAAAAGGTTCCTTATTACTCTTTCACCTCTTTATACATTTTCGCAAATTCAAACGTGTACAGCACGAAAGATTGCAGAATAAAAAACGCAACCACAACCATTAACAACGTCACCAGAGACTCCTTCATAAACGGAAAGGCAATGAGCAAAAAGGTTGCACAATAAAACACTGCGGTAGATACTTTCCCGTACCATTTTGCACCGTCTAGCTTCTTGTCTTTTTTCAATAATATATACCCGTTTACGCCCATAAACACTTCCCTTACAAGCTGTAAAATAAGCAGGTACAAAAAGCGGGGGTAGCGTATGGTAAGCGCCACTAAAATAGCAGCTTGGGTTAGCTTGTCTGCCACTGGGTCAAGCAGTTTGCCAAGTTCGGTTATCATGTTAAACCGGCGTGCAATATAGCCGTCGGCAAGGTCGGTCAGCCCGCTTAGCAATATAATGGCAGCCGCCACCCAAAAGCCTGTTTGTGTTTCTGCTTTGGCATAGGCATATATAAAAAACGGAATGAGCACGATGCGAAACATCGATAATATATTTGGTATGGAAAATATTTCTTTTTTACTGGGTTTGGTTGCCATTGGTTCTCCTTTTTTCTTTTTCACGCATTTATTGCATTATACTTTTATACATTATACCGCATATTTAAATCTATTGAAACATTTCACTTGTGAACTTTTTGAGAATTTGTGCCTATCACTTGCTTTGCAAAGCACTATGTTTACCTGCCATTCACTTGCGGTTTGCCCTTCGTTTATATTATACTTATAGGTATTATAACAATACGGAAAGGCCGTGACACAAATGCCTTCTGCTAAAAAGTATGTTCTTGCGCTAGACCAAGGCACCACCAGTTCTCGTGCGCTTTTGTTTGACGCTGCGCAAAATCTGGTCGGCATTTCTCAAAAAGAGTTCACCCAGTTTTACCCAAAGCCCGGCTGGGTTGAGCACGACCCCATGGAAATCTATTCTTCCCAGTACAGCGTGCTGACGGAAGTGATTGCGCAAAGTGGGGTTTCCCCCGCAGAAATTGCCGCTGTTGGTATTACCAACCAACGTGAAACCACCATTTTGTGGGAAAAGGCAACGGGCAAACCCGTTTACAATGCCATTGTTTGGCAATGCCGCCGCACTGCTGATATTTGCGCACAACTGGAACAAGATGGCATGGCGCCCTATATTAAAGAAAACACAGGTTTGTTAATAGATGCCTACTTTAGCGCCACCAAAATTAAATGGATTTTGGACAACGTAGAAGGCGCCCGTGCCAAAGCCGAAGCAGGTGAGCTTTTGTTTGGCACGGTTGACAGTTGGCTGATTTGGAAACTCACCGAAGGCAAAGTACACGCAACTGACCACACCAACGCTTCTCGCACCATGCTGTTTAACATCAAAACCTTGCAGTGGAACGAAACCATCTGCAACCACCTTGGCATACCTATGCAAATGCTGCCCGACGTAAAACATTCCTCTGCACTGTATGGAACCATGAACCTTGCGGGGTACCACCTACCCATTGGCGGCGTAGCAGGAGACCAACAAGCCGCTTTATTTGGGCAAGCCTGTTTTGAAAAAGGCGAGGCAAAAAACACCTATGGCACAGGGTGCTTTTTACTGATGAACAACGGTGCTGACCTTTGTTACAGCAACAACGGGCTTGTAACCACCCTTGCCGCCACCATGCCTGGGCGCATACAATATGCCCTAGAAGGTAGTATTTTTGTAGGCGGTGCCGTGATACAATGGCTACGAGATGAAATGAAATTTATTACCGAAGCGGCAGACAGCGCCTATTTTGCAAGCAAATTACCTGACAATGGAGACGTTTACTTTGTGCCCGCTTTTACAGGGCTTGGCGCCCCCACGTGGGACATGTATGCCCGTGGTACCATTGTTGGTTTAACCCGTGGCAGTGGTAGAAACCATATTATTCGTGCCGCACTAGAAAGCATTGCCTACCAAAGCAAAGACGTACTTGACGCCATGGAAGCTGACACAGGCACCCCTTTTACCGCTATGCGGGCTGACGGTGGCGCCTCTGCCAATGATTTTCTTATGCAGTTTCAAGCAGATATAACAGGGCGCCCCATTCACCGCCCTGTTATACGGGAAACCACAGCCCTTGGCGCCGCCTACCTTGCAGGCTTACAGGTTGGGCTGTTTGAAAACCTTTCTGCCATTCAGAAAACATGGACGCTTGACAAAACCTTTGCCCCGCAAATGCCTGCCGAAACAGTGGCACGCAACTTAACAGGGTGGCAAAAGGCATTGCAAAAAAGTGAAGGCTGGGCAACTGATACCGAATAGCCTATATCTTCCTCTTTACAAAGTACCCATTCATAAAATATAATAAATCAAATAACTTTCACCATTCCCATAAAACCCCTACAAGAGAGGCCCCCATGGACAACGTAAAACACTATTTAAAACGCACGCTTTTCGCCGCTTTTCTTCTGGTTGCGCTTGACCAAGCTGTAAAGCTGATTATTTGGAATAATTTTTTTGAATACCGTTTCTATTTCATCGGGGAACTTGTCGGGTTTTACCCCGTCATCAATACAAGCCTTTCATGGCTGGGGCATTACATTTCATTTTTACGCTCACCGCTCATCATCGCCGCCATTAATGTTGTTGTGTTGGTGGTTGTTACCCGTTACTACACGCACTATTTACGCAGTGAAGAAAAGCCTTTGAAAATTGTACACATCACTTTTGTGTTTGCCCTTGCCAGCTGTATTTGCAGTTTTATTGACAAATTGTTCTGGGGCGGCAGCCTTGACTTTATTTATATTACAGGGCTTTTTGTGCTTGACTTAAAAGATTTGTATATTATGATTGCGCAATTTTTACTGATTTGCATGGTGATTTTCACCGATATTTTTTCTGATAAAAAAGAGGACCCCCTAAAAGAAACAAACCCGCCCGCTTAATATGCACCCCTTCAAGCAAAGGAGGCTGTTTTGCACTTTACCGCACCCATTCACATTCGCATAGCCAAAAACGAGGCCGACTCTGTCTCTGCAAGCCGCATTTTTGCCCTTTCGTGGAAGACGGCTTACAGAGGCATTTTTTCTGATGCGCTATTAAGTGAAATTGAATTGACTGACTGGGTGGAAACCTTCAACAGCAACTATGCGGCAGGGCGTTTTCAAGTCGCCATCCTCACCATAAATGGGGAAGATGTTGCAGCCTGTGGGTTTGGGCCTTCCCGCAATTATGACGACACCGCCTGGGGTGAAGTAACGTCTTTTTATGCACTGCCTGAAACATGGGGCACAGGTTACAACAGCTATTTAATGCAATTTGCTTTAAACAAACTTGCAAAAGCGGGGCACACCTATGCCCATGTGTGGGTGCTAAAAAACAACCCCCGTGCCAAACACTTTTATGAAAAATGTGGCTTTAAACCAAACGGCAAAGAGCTTGCCTTTTTACACAAAGGGGAACACGCTGTAGAAATAGAGCTTATTACTTCTCTTTAAACACAATTAGCGCTCTACTAAAACGAGGTACTTATGAATAGTGAAACCATGCGCATTGCTAAAACACCAGAAGATTTTCTTTCTGCCAGTACCATTCACGCATACTCGTGGAAGGCGACTTACCCTGCGTTTTTTTCAAAACAGATGTTAGATGCCATTGCAGAAGACGACTGGGTAGACCTTTTTACAAAGCAAACCCAAAACGGAAACCGTGGGGTTGCCATTTTCTCTTTAAACGGGGAAGACGTTGGCGCCGCAAGCTTCGGTGCTTCTTATGACTACCCTGACCCCACCTGGGCAAAAATACTTTCTTTCTATTTTTTACCTCACGTTTGGGGGCAAGGGCATACACAGGTGTTTATGGCACAGCTACTTGCCCATATGCAGCAAACAGGTGTGCAACATGTGCACTTGTACATGGTACAAGGTAACACCCGTGCCCAGCGCTTTTATGAAAAATGCGGCTTTGCGTTAACAGGCAAAGAAGTGCACACCAAGGTGAAGGGTGAGCCTTCGGTGAGTGTGGAACTGGTGCTACATATAGAACCCGCAACCCCTGGTTGACGAAAAACCAAGCACAGTTGGTGGTTTTGCAACTGCGCTTTTTACTACAATAGCATTACTCACTGAAAGGAGTGCTATGAATGAATATTGCAGATAGAATTCAACATTTACGCAAGACAAAAGGTATTTCACAAGAAGAACTGGCTGACTTAATTGGTGTATCTCGGCAGTCTGTTTCTAAGTGGGAAAGCGAACAAAGCTTGCCCGATATTGACAAAATTATTTTCATGAGTGACTATTTTGAAGTTACGACAGATTACCTGTTAAAAGGCATTGAAAGCCCAAAACAAGGCGCTGAAAAACCGCTTCGTGCATCTATTTTCACCATGGTTGCCACCGTACTTAATTTTATTGGGCTTATTGTGGCAAGCGCCGTATGGTATGAAAAGCAAACCGCCATGGCGCTCGTTATTGGGCTCGGCTTTATGGCACTAGGGTGCATGGTGTTTGGCACTGGGCAGGCATCCTCTGCCGTGCAGAAAGAAAGCGCAAAAACAACTTTTTGGACCATTAACATTTGGCTGTTAGCTTTTATTCCGCTCTCTTTCGCTTACAACGTGTTGTTCACTGGTTACAACGCACCTTACCCCATATTAGGCGGGCTTCCCTCTGTGTTCATAGGGTTTTGGCTTGTGTATTTTGCTGTATGTTTAGGCGTTGTATTCATGCAGGTGAAGGCTGCTAAAAAATAATGGCAATACAAATCGTTATCATAAAAAGCAGATGTGATCATCACATCTGCTTTTTATTTGACGGCTTTTGCCCGCCATGTTATATTGAGCACATATAATATTTGTTTATACATAACAGGAGGCATTTTATGAAAACAAAAAAGATGATCGGCTTTATTCTTGCAATAGCTTTGGTATTCTCTGCTTGTTCTTCTGCACCTACAAGCGAGCTTTCATCAGAAGAAAATAGCCTTGCAAGTAACTATTCTTACTTTGGCGAAACCGACATGGAACTAGATGGTAGGTCTTTTCTTTTGGAAGATATACCAGAAAGTGTACCAGAAGAAATTGTTGTGCTAGACTTTTACTTTACCATTACTGGCGACTTTGACATGAAGCATATCATTTTGGCACCCATTGAATCACATTTAATCTCAATTAACGCAGAACAAGAACGGTTTGATGATGGGCTATATATCAAATCTTACACCATACACAATATTGAAACATTAACGGAAGAACAATATGCAAACCCTGAAAATGCTGATGGCACCACCAACCTCTTATATTACTCAACCGTGGCTGCCCATGTAGAAGAATTTGCATTGACCGACTATTCTGTTGTTTGTATAGTTTTCTCTATGGAATTGTCAGACGAAGCGCTTGCCGCAGGCCCACAATATGGTGAAGGCACTTTTCAGCGGTGCTACCTTGTAGGCAAAACCGCAGAAGATGACACCTTCAAAATTTACGACTTCGGCATGATGCAGTTTCCGCCCGAATAATCCGTTTATTCTTTTCACCATTTATTATCTTTCCAAAATAAAGAAAGCACACATCTGTGTGCTTTCTTTTTATGTTGCGCTTTACCGCAATTCTTTATTTTCTATTTCTTGTTTCATGTCAGCAATTTGCTGTTCAATGCTTTTTACCCCGCCACGTTCTTCGTTGCGGGCACGCACTGAAACCGTTTCGGCTTCTACTTCTTTGTCACCCACAACTAGCATGTATGGTATTTTGCGCAGCTGTGCATCACGAATTTTCGCATTCATTTTTTCACTGCGGTAATCTGCCTCTACACGAATGCCTGCGTTTTCCATTTCTTTCGCAACTTTTTGCGCATAGTCATGGTGGGCTTCACTAATGGGTATTACCATGGCTTGTACAGGGCACAGCCACAGCGGAAACGCCCCTGCAAAGTGCTCTGTCAAAATACCAATGAACCGCTCAATCGAGCCAAAAATCGTTCTGTGAATCATCAGTGGGCGGTGTTTTTCGCCGTCACTGCCAATGTAAGTTAACTCAAACTGACGGGGCATTTGCATGTCCAGCTGGATGGTACCGCACTGCCATGTTCTGCCAATCGAATCTTTCAAATGGAAGTCGATTTTCGGACCATAGAAAGCGCCGTCTCCTGGGTTGATTTTATATTCCAGCCCAGACTCTACCAATGCGTCTATCAAATACTGCGTTGCTACTTCCCACTCTTCGTCAGACCCCATGTGCTTTTCAGGCTGTGTGGAAAGTTCTACATTATATTCAAACCCAAACAGTTCATAAAACTTTTGGTCCATATGAATAACGCCTAAAATTTCATCAATGGCTTGCTCTTCCGTCATGAAGATATGTGCATCATCTTGCGTGAAGTTACGCACACGCATTAAGCCGTGCAATGCGCCAGACAATTCATGGCGGTGTACCAGCCCAAGTTCCCCCATACGAATGGGCAGCTCACGGTAAGACGTTGGCTTGCGGTTGTAAACCAGCATACCACCTGGGCAGTTCATAGGTTTAATAGCGTAGTCTTCATCATCAATCACCGTTGTGTACATGTTTTCACGGTAGTTGAACCAATGCCCTGATGTTTCCCACAGTTTGCGGTTGAGGATGGTTGGTGTTTTAATCTCTTGGTAGCCCGCTTTGCGGTGCTCTTCTTTCCAGAAGTCTTCCAGTTGGTTGCGCAAAATCATGCCATTCGGTAGGAAGAACGGGAAGCCGGGTCCTTCCTCGAAGAACTCATACAGGTCAAGCTCTTTGCCTATTTTACGGTGGTCACGCTTTTTGGCTTCTTCCATCATGCTCAAGTAGCCTTCTAGCTCGGCTTTGCTTGGGAAAGAGATACCATACAAGCGTGTCAGCATTTTGTTATTTGCATCTGCACGCCAATATGCCCCTGTTGAAGAAGTAAGTTTAATAGCGCCCACTGCCCCTGTTGATGTTAGATGTGGACCACGACAAAGGTCAACATACTCGCCTTGTTTGTAGCAAGTAATTTCTTCACCGTCTTCCATTTCGTCAATCATTTCCAGTTTGTAGGGTTGGTCTGCCATCATCTTCTTGGCTTCCTCACGGGAAACCACCATGCGCTCAATGGGCAGGTTTTCTTTTATAATTTTGCTCATCTCGGCTTCAATGGCGGGGAAGTCCTCAGGCGCAATTGATTTTTCCAGCTCCATGTCATAATAAAAGCCGTTTTCAATGGCGGGGCCAATGGCAAGTTTT
>CAZWXJ010000070.1:0-8321 GCA_964637735.1 uncultured Oscillospiraceae bacterium
TTTTCTTGGCAGCCGCATTTTGCAGTGTCGCTCTTTTATAGACGCTTATGCTAGTGTTTCAGGCGTGAACTTTGGCACCATGAAACGTGGCAGTTTTGACTTTACGGAAGATGGCTTCAACCCAAGCGCTGAACAAATTCATTTCAATTCGGGCAAGCGCACACCTCTTCTTCCCACAGCGCCCACCCTTCTTGCTGGCAGTGTTCTTATGGTAAACCCTTATGTAGGGTTTGACTACCGAGATATACAGCCCGGCGCACAGGTAAAAGCTGTGCTTCACGGGCTTTATCATTCCGCAACCGCCTGTGTTGAAAATGGCGATGTTTCCTCTGACAATTCTATCCTCTCTTTATGTAAACGTTTGCAAGAAAGCGACACCATGCTTTTTATTGCACCTTTTAAAGAGGCTTTGCTGGCAGATGAAGCACAGTACGAAACCACAAATGAATTGTTAAATTATGGCGTTCAAATGGCATGTGATCTTTCCATGGAAATGGCTTATGTAAAATTATTGCTTGCCATTAGCCTGTTCGGGAATGATGCCAAAAAATGTGCCACATTCGTGAATGACAGCATTTTCTTTGAACGTCTCATCTAAATATAAAAGGTAGGTATTATTTTATGGAAAACCCTTACAGAAGTATTCACTGCGGAGAACTTACAAAAGCGCGCATTGGCGAAACCGTGCGTATTGCTGGCTGGATAGACACCATTCGTGACCACGGCGGCGTTATGTTTATTGACCTGCGTGACCATTATGGCATAACCCAAGTGGTTGTGCATGATGATGCGCTGATGAAAGGCATTGCAAAAGAAAGCGTTGTCTCATTCGAGGGCAAGGTTACTGCACGTGATGCAGAAAATGTAAACCCAAAACTTGCCACAGGAGACATTGAAGTACACGCTGAAACCGTAAAAATTTCTGACTCTACCGCTGTACGTGAAGAAGTACGTCTCAAATATCGCTATTTAGACCTACGCAACCCTGCTGTACATGAAAACATTGTGTTCCGCTCAAAAGTAATTAGCCATATTCGCCGCAAAATGGAAGACATGGACTTTGTGGAAATTACCACACCGATTCTCACCAGTTCTTCCCCTGAAGGCGCACGTGACTATATCATTCCTTCCCGCAAATTCAAAGGGCAGTTTTATGCATTGCCACAAGCCCCACAACAGTTTAAACAACTACTCATGACTTCTGGATTTGACAAATACTTCCAAATTGCACCCTGCTTCCGAGACGAAGATGCCCGTGCTGACAGAAGCCCTGGCGAATTCTATCAACTTGACTTTGAACTTGCCTTTGCCACACAAGAAGACGTTTTTGCAGTGGGTGAGGAAGTGATGGTTGACGTGTTCACAAAATTTGGAAATGGCAAACCTGTTTCACCTGCACCATTCCGCCGTATTCCGTTTGATGAAGCCATGCTACGCTATGGTTCAGACAAACCTGACCTGCGCAACCCGCTTTTGATTGAAGACTTAACTGCTTTCTTTGCAGAAATTGATTTCCCTGCCTTCAAAGGCAAACCAGTGCGTGGCATTGTGGTAGGTGGTTCTGACAAAATGACACGTTCTTTCCATGAAGGGATGCTTTCCTTCGCTATGGAAATTGGTATGAAAGGCCTTGGTTACTTAAGCGTTGCTGAAGGCAACGAGCTGAAAGGTCCTATCGCCAAATTCATTCCAGATGACAAACAAGATATTTTGTTCAGCACACTCGGCTTAAAACCGAACGATACGCTCTTTTTCATCAGCGACACAAAGGACACGGTTGACAAGTTTGCTGGGCAAATTCGTACCGCCTTGGGCGAGAGAATGGACCTCGTTGACAAAGACCGCTTTGAATTCTGCTATATTACTGATTTCCCCATGTTTGAAAAGAATGACGACGGTAAAATAGACTTTACCCACAACCCATTCAGTATGCCACAGGGTGAAATGGAAGCCCTTGAAACCATGAACCCACTTGATGTTAAGGCATACCAATATGACATTGTTTGCAATGGGGTAGAGCTTTCTTCCGGTGCTGTACGCAACCACCGCCCAGAAGTAATGGTAAAAGCATTTGAAATTGCTGGCTACACCGAAGACACTGTAAAAGAACGCTTTGGGGCTTTGTACAACGCTTTCCAATATGGTGCACCACCACACGCAGGCATGGCCCCTGGTATTGACCGTATTTTGATGCTTCTGAAAAACGAGAACAACATTCGTGAAGTCATCGCATTCCCAATGAACTCTAACGCACAAGATATTTTAATGGGCGCCCCTGGCGAAGTAACCGAGCAACAACTCAGAGACGTTCATATAAAAATTCGGAAGTAATTCTGCTTGTTTTGTAACATTGGTAGGTGATAAGTTTGAATCATTTTGAAACGCCGTCTCTTGTTAGTTATGATCTGTTACGTTCTTTTTTTGATGAGAAAATTATTGATCATAACCGTTTTGAAATGGTATATGCTTTTAAAACGGATGCTGTGGTGGTCGGCAGTGGGAAAAATATATCTGCTTTCAATCAATCTGCCCGTCAGTTCCTTATCGGGTTTGACATACGCACAAAAGAACTGGTCATACTTCCTTTTCTTTCTGATCTTACATCTTTTGGAAAACCTGTTTACTTACGAGAAGATGAAATTTCCTCTGCAAAATATGACCTTTCAAAAAGGACAGTCACTATTAAAAGTTCCAAATTAAAGCATCCTCTTATTTTCACATTTGGTGCTGATCGTTATTCTTCTGTGCAACTTTCTCGATTTTTTGGACAAAAAAGCCTTTCTGTATACCAAGAAGACCATCTGCAAAATTTCGAAACTTTCTTTGACTCCTATTCTAACAAAAACAAAGAACGCTCATCTTAAAAGTGAGCGTTCTTTTTTGCTGTATATCTTTTATATAATGTACTCTTCGCTTATTCGCCTATCTTTATATTATCACTTTAATAGCTTTGCGCATTGCTCACAAACGCTTATCTCATTCACCACAAGTGGCTCAAAATACTGCATCAGGTTGTTTCGCATAATTGCTTGGTCACTGTCATCAGTCATTTTTTCAGGCAGTTCTGGTTTGTAACCTTGCCTATGGCAAACAATACATTCGTTTATCCATCTCTTTTTTAACTGTGGGTACATGGTAAGGTATGCCGCACCGTCATCTTTATATTTTGCCATCTTCTCACCCCTTTTTGTGTATACCTTTATATTATACACATACGTGCTTATTTTGCACTTTTTCTCAATAAAGGCTCTTCTTTGTTTAAACATTCTTTATGTAACACGTCTATACCAAACGCACCAAGCGGGGCAGTTACCAAAATGGCAAGCACTGCTACAGTTAACACAAGCTCCCCGCAGAGTAGGTCCATGGCAAGTGGCACCCCGCCAATGGCTGCTTGCACCGTGGCTTTGGGTATATATGCCACTGCACAAAATAGCCTCTCTTTCATGGTAAGGGTTGTGCCCAGCATACAAACAAATACCCCCGCCACCCGAAACAAAAGAACCACTATCAACAACGCCACCACTTTTCCGCCTGCTGCAAGGGCATACTGCATGTTCATGGTTGCGCCCACCAAGGCAAACAATAGCACTTCTGCCGCCACCCACCATTTTGACAGTTTTGTGGCTAACCGCTTTGCTCTATGTGGGCTAACACGCAACATTGCCACACCAACTGCCATTACCGCAAGCAACCCTGAAAAAGGAACAATTTGTGCAAGCCTACTTTCAGCACCTACCAGTAAAAAAGCAATGCTTAACAACACCATTGTTTTTGCTGTGTCTCTTATATGTACTTTTTCAAAAAATGTACAAAGTAATTTCCCAATGAAAAGCCCAGCCGCCACCCCTAGCACAATGGAGACCGGTATTTCGACAAACCGCAAAGCAGGTGCCTCACCCCCCTGTGCAAGAGATGTAAACGACGTAAACAACACAATGACAAACACATCATCAACAGACGCACCCGCCATTACCAGTTGTGGTATGCCTTTTTCGGTGCCGTACCCTTTTTCCATTAGTTTCAGCATTTTCGGCACCACCACCGCAGGGGAGACTGCCGCCACCACACTACCCAGTATTGCCGCATCTAAAACGGTAATGCCCAATATAGGTGGCGCAAACAACAACATACCCGCTATTTCAGCGCACGCAGGTACAAAGCACATCAGCAGGGCAGGGCGCCCAACCTTCTTTAAATCATGCATATTTAAAGAAAGCCCCGCTCGCAGTAAAATAATAATGAGGGCAATTTTTCTTAAATCAGCTGAAACAAGTAGTATAGATGGATCTATCCAATTCAGCATGTGCGGGCCAAGCACAATGCCCGCTATTAACATGCCTATTAGTTTTGGCAAGCGCAGTTTTTCAAACACTGCGCCAAGCCCCATTCCCAATAAAAAAATCAACGCCAAACTTACAAGCATCTCGTTCTCCTTTTCTAAACCCGCAGAAACAAAAAAAGCTGACAGCTTCTGCGTAAATTCGCAGAAGTCATCAGCTAAAAAGCGGTTTTGGTTTTTACCCCAGGGGAGAACTTCATTCCCTGCCTATTAAAATATCATTTATTGTTTTGCTCGTCAAGCTTTATTCTTCGCCATTAAAAAACGCAGTACTCTCCTATTAAAATCTTTCGCCTCATCATATAGCCCGTGCCCATAGTCTTTATAAATAAACAATTTGCTTTTGTTTATGTTTCCTGCTATCTCTGCCGCTGCCTCTGTGCCAACAATTTTGTCTTTAGCCCCACCTATCACAAGGGTGGGGCAGGTTATTTTATCAAGCGCATCGTATGCGTCATGGGTTAGGCAAGCGGTTGCTTGCACCTTGTAATTGTCAAAACTTTTTGGCTTTGCCACTTTGCCAATTAGCCCATAAAAAGGTCTGTACAACTTGCGCTGTTTCTCTGTATATGACTTTTCTGAAATATCGGCAAACAACCTTCGCATGTCTTCTGCTTTCGCCATTTCATTCCATTCACCAATAACACGTTGCACGGTTTCGTTTTGCCTTGCCATGGTTACCACCAAAACCAGTTTATCAACTAAGGCAGGGTAATCTACCGCCAAATGTTGGGCAATCATCCCTCCTTGTGAAACGCCTATTACATGCGCTTTTGAAATGCCAAGCTGTTTCATTTCAATTGCTACGTCTCTCGCCATATCTTTTGTGGTAAAGCCTTCTTCCAGTTTGTTCTTTCGGCTAAACACATATACTTTATAACGTTTGGCAAATTGCTTGTAATAAACTGCCATGGGCACAGCCATGCCTTTTACCGTTTTCAAGCCATCGCCAAGGCCTGGTATCATCACAATTGTTTCACTACCACTTCCGAATGAAATATAGTCCATATCGGTACCGTCTATTTTTATGTTTCCATTTTTTGCGTTATAAAACATGGCTCCTCCTTCATATTCAGCTTATTTGCCACACTGTTTTTGGTGTATTGCATCTAGCACTTCTCTTGTTTTGGCAGTTGGTATATATGTTTCTATTTTGCTGCAAGGGTACAGTGCGCACAGCCCGCAGTTGCCCACTTCTTTTTCTATTCCACAAAGGCGCATTTCGCAAAACCCGCACATTTTTTCGCTGAACACTTCGGCTTTGCAACCTTCACAGGTCATGTCTTCCGCTACAAATGCGCAATTAGGGGTTGTATATTCAGTTGCCAGTTTTTCTTTCATGGCGGTGTTACCCTGTTCCGTTGCCACATAAACAGGGCATTCTTCACAGTTAAACCCACAGTAAGCTAAGTGCATTTACTCACCCCTTTGTCACTCCTTTTCGTTCTTGAATATGCACCCTCATAGCGCAAAACCACCGTCAACCCCTACTATTTGCCCTGTTATGAAGGATGCTTCCTCGCTTGCCAAAAACAAAATAACTTGTGCCACCTCTTGCGGCGCACCAATGCGGGTAAGCGGTGTTTCGTTTGCCAAATAAAGCACATCTTCTTCTGTTAGGTTCGCATTCATGTCTGTGTCTATCACCCCAGGGGCAACGCAATTCACCCGTATTCCTGAAGGTCCTACCTCTTTGGCTAGGGCTTTTGTCATGCCTATTAACCCTGCTTTCACCGCAGAATATGCTACCTCGCATGAAGCCCCACATACCCCCCATACAGAAGACACATTCACAATTGCACCTTGTTTTTGGCGTATCATATGTGGCAACACTTCTTGCGTGCAAAAAAAGGCACCGCTTAAATTTGTACCAACTATGTCATTCCATGCGGTTTCGCTCATACCGGTTACTAGGCACTGGTTTGCAATGCCTGCATTGTTTACAAGTGCATCTATTCTACCGTATGTTTTCACAACTTCCTGCACCATTTTGACCACTTGCGCTTTGTTTGCAACGTCTGCCTGTACCGCCATTGCCGTATACCCGTTTGCATTTAAACGTTCGGCTAGCTCTTCCGCTTTTTGCCTATTGGTATGGTAATTTATGGCAACCGCCCAACCAGCTCTTGCAAATGCTTCAGCAGCCGCAGCGCCAATTCCACGGGAGGCGCCTGTTATCAAAACCGTTTTCACGTTTATCAACCCTTTTATATAGAATAACTTTAGTATAAATGAAAATCAACCGCTTGTCATTTCTTTTTGTAAAACAAACCTTGCGTGTTATAATAACCTCACCCACCAACAAAATCAAAGATTTTGGGTGGGACCCGAGAACATTGAACCTGATGATTTCTGCTTCGCAGAGACGGCGTTGCCGCTCTTTCGCTTTTTGCGAAAGAAATCATGGTATAATAAGAAAAACAATTAACAAAGGACATTTTACCATGACGAAAACCATAAAATTATATGAACAAGATGCCTTTTTAAAAACGATGACTGCCGAAGTGCTTGCCTGCGAGCCATATAAAAACGGTTATGCCACTGTTTTAAACCAAACCATTTTCTACCCTGAAGGCGGTGGGCAACCCAGTGACCAAGGCACACTTGGCGGTTTATTTGTGCGCTTTGTTTTTGTGCGTGATGACGTTGTTTACCATGTTACGGACCAACCTTTCACCATAGGTGAAGCGGTGCATGGTGAAATAAACTGGGCACGGCGGTTTGACTTTATGCAGCAACACACAGGGGAACACATTACCACAGGGCAAGCCTTTCGTTTATTCGGTGCAAACAACGTTGGCTTTCATTTAAGTGAACAGTCCGTCATGTTAGATGTTGACAAAGAGCTTGACGCAAAGGCAATTGCTACCATTGAAACTGCTGCCAACCGTGCCATTTATGAAAATGCACCCATTACTGCCCGCTACCCAAGCGCCCAAGAATTAAACAATATGCAGTTTAGAAGCAAACCTGAACGCCTGCACACTGCCGACATTCGCATTGTAGAGGTAGAAGGGTATGACTGTTGCGCTTGCTGTGGCACCCATTTACTGCAAGCAGGGCAGGTGGGGCTTATAAAAATTACCGACTTTCAAAAACACAAAAGCGGCACCCGCATTATTATGGTAGCAGGGGGCAGAGCCCTTGCAGACTACGCCTTGCGCCAAACCCAAACTGATGAAATTTCTGCATTGCTTAGTGCCAAAACAGAAAAAACCGCCGAAGCGGTAAAACGTGTACTTGCTGAGCAAGAGGAAACCAAAGCAGAACTGGCAACACTAAAAAGTGCACTGATTGCCTACAAGGTGAAAGATATACCCATTACCGAAACCCTTGCCTTTTACCACGAGCCAAGCCTTTCGCCTGACACGTTGCGCCGCATTGCACTTGCCCTTATGGAACAAACGAGCGGCATGTGCGCTGTTTTTTCAAAAGATGAAACAACAAACGGGTCTCTATACAAATATGCTGTGGGTAGCACCACCACAGACATGCGTGCCTTTGGCAAAGAAATGAACACCGTACTAAATGGGCGAGGTGGGGGAAGTAAAGAATTGATACAGGGGAGTGTGCAGGCAAGCCTTGCTGAGATTGAGGAATATTTTAAGAATCTATAATCCATTTTTGAAAAACCAGCAAGCTTTAATTGCTTGCTGGTTTTTTATTCATTTTTCAAGTATTCATCCATTGCCTTTGCCGCCGCTTTCCCTGCGCCCATGGCAAGTATTACCGTTGCCGCACCTGTTACGGCATCTCCACCTGCATAAACCGCCTGTTTTGTGGTTAAGCCTTCTGCGGTTTGCAGCACAATGCGCCCACGGGTGTCGGTTTCCATGTCGCTTGTTGCCTCTGTAATAATGGGGTTGGGGCGGGTGCCTATCGCCATAATTACGCAGTCTACATCTAGTACAAACTCACTGCCTGGCTTTGGGCTTGGTTTGCGTCGTCCGTCTGCATCAGGTGCACCAAGTTCCATCTG
>CAZWXJ010000071.1:0-3899 GCA_964637735.1 uncultured Oscillospiraceae bacterium
AAAACAGCGGGCTTCTGCTTTGGAGTAGATAGAGCGGTTGAAAAAGCATATAATCTTTTAGAAGAAGGCAAACGGGTTGTCACACTCGGCCCGCTTATTCACAACCCGCAGTGTGTGGCAGACTTAAAGGCAAAAGGCGCAAAAGAAGTAAAGTTGCCCGCCGAAGTTTTACCAGGGTACGAAGTGGTTATTCGCAGCCACGGCGTTGGCAAAAATGTATATGACGAACTAGAAGAACTGGGCGTTACAGTGCATGATGCAACCTGCCCATTTGTTACCAAAATTCATAATATTGCACGGGAAGAGACTGAAAAAGGGAACAAACTTTTGATTGCTGGTGATGCAAGCCACCCAGAAGTAATAGGTATTATTGGGCATGCTGTAACACCTGTTGGCACGTTTTTAGGCATTGATGAATTGAAAGAACATATGGAGCAAATTGGAAATGAAGCTCCCGTTTCAGTTATTGCCCAAACAACTTTTGAAGTTGCAAAGTGGGCTGAATGCACTGATTTTCTTAAAAAACACTATACAAACGCAACGCTTTTTGATACAATATGTAGTGCAACGTGGACGAGGCAACAAGAAGCCGAAGAGCTCAGTAAAACCTGTGACATAGTAATTGTTGTAGGTGGTAAACATAGCTCTAACACGCAAAAACTTGCCGCTGTGTGTGCCAAAAACTGCAAAACAGTTTTAATTGAAACAGCTGATGAGATTGATTCATCGATGTTTGAAGGCATACAAAAGGCGGGTGTTACGGCGGGTGCGTCTACGCCATCGTCTATAATTGAGGAGGTACTTAACAAGATGAGCGAAGAAATTCGTGACGTAAACAACGAAGTACAGGAGGAAATGAGTTTTGAAGAGATGTTGGAAGCTTCTTTAAAACCTGTATTTCGCAACCAAAAAGTAAAGGGTGTCGTAACGGGTGTTTCTCCTGCAGAAGTTACCATAGACATCGGAACAAAGCACACAGGTATCGTTCCCATTTCTGAATTCTCTGATGATCCTTCTGTTGCAATGGACGAACTAGTAAAAAAAGGTGACGAACTAGACTTGGTTGTTGTACAAGTGAATGACCAAGAAGGTATCGTAACACTTTCTAAAAAGAAGTTTGACATGATAGAAGGCTTTGAGCAAGTAAAACAAGCCGCTGAAGACGGCACTGTTTTAACTGCTTATGTACAAGAAGCTGTTAAAGGTGGTTTGGTTGCTACTGTAAAAGGTGTGCGCATTTTCATACCTGCAAGCCAGGCCACATTAAATAGAAATGACGATTACACGAAACTTGTAAAAACCAATATTGACATTAAAATTATTGAGTTTGATAAACGTAGAGCGATTGGTTCTGTACGTGCATTGCTCGCTGAAGAATATGGTAAGCTGAAAGATGCTTTCTGGGCTGAGGCTGAAGCAGGCAAAAAGTATACAGGTACTGTGAAAAGCTTAACCACCTATGGCGCTTTTGTTGACCTTGGCGGCGTGGATGGTCTTTTGCATATTTCTGAACTTTCATGGAACCGTATTAAACACCCAAGCGAAGTTGTAGCAGTGGGAGACAGCATTGAAGTTTATATAAAAGAACTTGATGCTGAGAACAAAAAAGTTTCCCTTGGCTACAAAACAGAAGCAGACAACCCATGGAAAAAACTAGCTGATGAATACCCAGAAGGTTTTGTTTTAACAGGGAAAGTTGTTTCTGTAACAAACTTTGGTGCATTTGTAAACGTGCTTCCTGGCATTGACGGCTTGGTTCACATCTCTGAAATTGCGAAAGAGCGCATTGAAAAAGTAAGCGATGTATTAAGTGTTGGGCAAGAAGTGGAAGTACAACTTACAGGTATTGATTTGGAAAAAAGACGCGTGAGCCTTTCTATGAAAGCGCTATTGCCACCTGACCCTGAAAAAGAAGAAGTAGGGGAAGATACGGTAGTTGCTACTGCTGAAGCTGGCTCAGTAACAGTTGATGAAACAGTTGTTATTGAAGAAGAACCCGTTGCCGCAACAGAAACCCCTGCAGAAGAAATAAAAGAAGAACCTGCAGAAGTAGCTGGTGAAGTTGAAGAAACTTCTACCGAAGAAACGCCTGCTGAAGAAGTGAAAGAAGAAGCATAAAAACCGTTATAAAAACAAAGCCTTTGCTAATTGCAAGGGCTTTTGTATTAGGTGATAATATGATTTATTTGGAAACCCCAACAAAAGCTGATTTTAAAGATTGGGTAAACATGCGGCATGAATTATGGTATTACCATATGAAATTTGTGCTACGTTCAGAAATGAAAGATATTTATAAGCAATTTGAAGAGGGAAAGCGGATGGTGTACCTTGCAAAAGATGACACGCATTATGCAGGTTTTATTGAGCTTTCTTTACGGGAAACTGCGGTTGGCTGTACAACTACCCCTGTTGGGTTTATTGAAGGGTGGTTTGTAAAAGAGGCATACCGTGGGCAAGGTGTGGGTAAAATGCTTGTGCAAGCGGGTGAAGAATGGGCAAGAGCAATGGGGTGCAGCGAAATGGCCTCTGACACAACCACCAGATACTTTTCGTTAAGCCCTGGTGCGCATCAAGCACTGGGGTATGAGGTTGCTTTAAATGAATATCAATCAAATTATTATTTTTATAAAAATCTTTTACTTTAACAAAAAGAAAAGGCTTGTAATAGGTAGTTACAAGCCTTTTGCATTATTTTTTAGTAGAACAGTAATATTTTGAAAATTTAATTTTGGCGCATTTCTGCGGCTAAAACAAGAACATTTTTAGCACGTGAAAATTTGCTTTGGGTTTGTCGTATACGTGTTTGGTCTCCCAGCGCAGACAAACAAGCATTATAACTCAAATGTAAAAATTCGGCTGATGCACAGAATTTATCAACAAATGAAACAACCAATGCTGATTTATAAACTGGTAAAGAAGTGGTCAACGGGAACATATGGTTTAAAATAATGTCACGCTCTTCTTCATTTAACATAAAGCACTCGCTTGCATTTTTGCATGAATAGTATGGATGCGTTTTTCCGTGGAAAGCAGGTCTTTCGTCACGTAAATCATACAAAAAGAAGTCATGCAACATAGCGCCGCGAATTAAGCTGCGAGCATCCCCAGCAAGGTTCAAACGGCAATGCAGCCAATAACTAAAATAGGTAACAGCTAAACTGTGTTCAAGGCGTGTTGTTTGCCCATGTTGTATATATTTATCTAATTGCCAAACTTTTTCCTCAAGAAGAACTTCTTGAACATATTGGCGAAATATTACTTGTTCTGTTTCACTTAATTTCAATATGCTTTTCCCCTTTATAAAACTTACGCATATGCGAAAGAACAGAATTTTTAAACAGGTAACAAAATTGTTACTTTTGCAAGTATAAAACACAAATGTGAAAAATGTATGAACGGTGAACATTTTTTGAACATTCTTTGAACAACGCAAAATTTATGCATTTGATATTGAAAATGCAGTATAATATGTAAAGTTATATATTTGGAGGCGTTTATGTATAAAGGGAAAACAATTGCCGTTATTATTGTTGCCGCTGGGAAGTCAACTCGTATGGGTTTTGATAAATTATTTGCGCTTATAAACGGCATGCCTGTTTTATGGCATGCTGTGCATGCGTTTGAAAATATGGATGTTGTTGATGAAATTATCATTGTTGCGGGCGAGAATAAAAATGCTATTGAGAAGCTTTTTACAAGCCTAAATAAACCTTTTCAAATTATACAAGGCGGAGAAGAACGCTATCAATCTGTTGCAAATGGTGTGTATAGTACAAATGCAGATATGATTGCTATTCATGATGGGGCAAGACCTTTTATTACACAAAACACAATTTTAAATACAATTGAAAAAGCATATGAAACTGGTGCAGCAGCACCTGCGGTGCCTCGTAAAGACA
>CAZWXJ010000071.1:3909-5889 GCA_964637735.1 uncultured Oscillospiraceae bacterium
GTAAAAAGCACACCTAACCGCCAAACGCTTTTTGCGGTGCAAACGCCCCAAGTGTTTGACAAGCTTTTATATATAGAAGCTATGAACAACACAGAAGATAAAACACACATTACTGACGACTGCACGCTTGTTGAGTTATTTGGCAAAGATGTTTATTTAACAGAAGGGGACTATAAAAATAGTAAGATAACAACGCCGGAAGATTTGGCTTTGTACCAATCAAAAGCGGGGGAGCAGAGTATGAGAATAGGGCACGGGTATGATGTGCATAAATTGGTAGCTGGGCGAGATTTTATTTTAGGTGGTGTACACATTCCTTTTGAAAGGGGGCTAGATGGGCACTCAGACGCTGATGTGTTAGCGCATGCGATTACAGATGCACTTTTAGGAGCGACAGCGATGGGAGATATAGGAAAGCTGTTCCCAGACACAGACGCCCAATTTAAAAATGCAAATAGCATAGAACTTTTAAAAAATGTTAATAAGCGCATACGAGATGATGGATATGCGATAGAAAATATAGATGCAACCATACTTTGCCAAAAGCCTAAATTGGCACCATATATTATGCAGATGCGAGAATCTATTGCAAATTCATTGCAAATTTCAGTTGACAAAGTTTCTATAAAAGCAACAACAGAAGAAGGACTTGGCTTTACAGGTAACGGTGAGGGTGTGGCAACACACTGCGTTTGTATTGTTACAAAGCGATAACATTTGTTGTGCCACTGCGGTTTGTGTGGTATAATTTTTTAGAATTACATTTTAAAAAGCACATGGGAGGCTAGCTTGGGCAATATTAATTTCAATGCGATATGGGACAGTATTAGCAGTGTGGTGAAAACCATTGGCATTGCTGATATTATTGATGTTGCCATTGTAGCTTTTTTGGTGTATCAAGTAATTATGCTTGTGCAAAAAACACGTGTTTCACAGCTGTTAAAAGGTATTTTATTTTTGTTTATTGCTAACTTTTTAGCATTGCAATTTCAGCTACGAACAGTTGGTTATATTTTAAGTACTATTTTACAGTTCGGGTTTTTAGCGCTTATCGTTGTTTTCCAGCCAGAATTACGCCGTGTACTTGAACAAATGGGGCGTACCAATTTATTTGCCTTTTCACTGTTTAACAACCAAAGCAAAAGTGAACAATACCGCCAAACTTGGCAAAGGGCCATTGTTTCAATATGTGACAGTGCTGAACAAATGAGTGAAACAAAAACAGGGGCGCTAATCGCCATTGAACGTAACCAACCGATGACTGAAATTGTGCGCACAGGTACACACGTTGACTCGGAAATTAACCCTGAAGTCCTCGGTACCATTTTTTTTGAAGGTTCGCCTTTGCATGATGGCGCAGTTGTTGTACGCAACGGTAGAATTGCTGCCGCTGGGTGCTTGCTTCCGCTGTCTCCGAACCTTGAAATTAGTAAAGATATGGGCACTAGACATCGGGCAGCACTTGGGCTTTCGGAAGAAAGTGATGCGCTAGTGGTAGTAGTTAGTGAAGAAACAGGCATTGTTTCATTGGCAAAAAATAGTGTGCTTATACGTAGGCTCGATCGCCAAAATCTCTACAGTGTTCTGACAAATGAATTAATTCCGCCTATACCAGAAGACAGTGAGAAAAAGAAATTATTCGGGAGGCAGAAACGTGAAAAAAATTGATTTTTCTAGCCTTCTTGAAAATAAAAAAGTGGTAGCGGCTATCTCTGTATTTGTTGCAATTGTTGCTTGGGTGGCAGTTACAACAACTGTTAGCAATGAAAAAACGGTTACCATACATAATGTACCTGTTGATTTCGATTATGGCTCTACATTATATACAAACCTTGGTATTAATGTTGTGCAAGACACAGAAGTGACAGTTGACATTGTTATTACTGGCCCACGAAATGTAGTTGGCGGCATTACGAAAGAAGATATTTTGGTGTACCCGCAGTATGCACTTGTAAATGGTGCGGGTACGTATAACCTTTC
>CAZWXJ010000071.1:5915-8229 GCA_964637735.1 uncultured Oscillospiraceae bacterium
AATTAGACGCTTTGGCTGATTATACTATTACAACTGTGCGCCCTAATACCATTGAAGTGCGATTTGATAAATTTGTTACGAAAAAATTTATCATTGAAACAGACTTTTCATCGGTTCAAGTGGCAGAGGGTTACATAAAAGGAACTGGCTATTCTTCACCTGCTGAGGTTACCTTAAGCGGCCCTGAACAGGAGATCAACGAGGTATCTCGTGTAGTAGCAAAAATTGACTTACCAGGCGAACAAACGGCATCTTCTATTTCAACAGTGCAACTTGAATTATATGATAAAAATGGAAATATTATAAAACAAAACCATATTCAATTTGATGTACAAATGGTAGAAGTTACAGTACCTGTACTGAAAACAAAAGAACTACCGCTCTCCATTTCGTTTATCAATGTACCTAGCGGGTTTGATGTGGAAACGTTACAGTATACGCTTTCAGAGACAACCATATTACTTGCAGGCCCTGGGGAAGACATTGACCGCTTAGAAGTATGGGAAATTGGCTATGTAGATTTACAAAACTTCCAGCCTGGAAAATCATACACATTTGAAATAGAACTACCGCCTTCTTATGAAAACATCAATAATTTGCAAGAAGTGGTTGTGCAATTTGGTGACAGCAATTTATCAACACGCATTATTTCTGTTAGTGATATTCGGGTTGTAAATGCGCCAAATAACTACAATATTGACATTCAAACAAGCAGAATTAACTCAGTGCAACTGGTTGGCCCTAAAAGTGAATTGAACTTGCTTTCACCTAGCGGGGTTATTGCACAGGTAAATGCAGCCGACATTACCGTAGAAAAAGGACAACAAACAGTACAAGTGCAGTTTATCATTCCTTCAACCGGTAAAGTGTTTGCAACGGGAACGTACACCGTGCTTGTGAATATTACACCAAAAGAATAGAGGTAAACTTATGTTAATTGTATCTTCTATTCGCTTACCGCTTTCAGCTAGTAAAGACGACGCCATTGCAAAAGCATTAAAGCAATTACACATAAAGAATAATGATGTACAGCAAGCGAACATTTCAAAAATATCTGTTGATGCAAGACACAAGAACATATCACTCGTATACTCAGTTGCGGTATCTTTAAAAAATCAAAACGCAGAGGAAGCGCTTGCTGCCTCTGCGTCCTTTGTTTCCTATAAAAAGCAAGAACCATATACTATTCAAAAAGGGGATGCTTTGTTGCAAAAAAGGCCAATTGTATGCGGGTTTGGCCCTGCTGGCATTTTTTGCGCGCTTGTTTTGGCAAAATACGGTTTTGCCCCTTTGGTTCTTGAACGTGGTGCCGCAATGGAGCAGCGAAAAAAAGACGTTGATTTGTTTATAGAAACGGGTGTGCTAAACAGTAACAGCAATGTACAGTTTGGCGAGGGTGGCGCAGGCACGTTTTCAGATGGCAAGTTAACCACACGCATTCAAGACAAACGGCAAAACTATGTTTTTGATTTACTTTTAGAGCACCATGCACCAGAAGAAATTGCCTTTCAGCACCGCCCGCATATTGGAACGGATAAGCTTTCTTCTATTATTGTTTCGATAAGAGAAGAAATTATTCGCCTTGGCGGAGAGGTTCTTTTTGACACACAGCTTACCAATATACTTACAAAAAACGGTAACGTAACAGGCGTTGAAACAACAAAAGGAATGTTCGAAACAAGTACACTTATTTTAGCTGTTGGGCATAGTGCACGAGATATATTCTCTTTTTTACTGAAAGAAGATTACGCACTTGAAGCAAAGCCTTTTTCGGTAGGGTATAGAATTGAGCATTTACAAACCGAAATAGATAAAGCCCTTTTTCATGAAGCGGCAGGGCACCCCGCCATTGGGCACGGAGAATACCAGCTTTCAGCAAATGTAGCGGGTAGAGGGGTTT
Source organism: uncultured Oscillospiraceae bacterium (assembly GCA_964637735.1). Classification (GTDB taxonomy): domain Bacteria; phylum Bacillota; class Clostridia; order Oscillospirales; family Ruminococcaceae; genus CAZWXJ01. The sequence continues at coordinate 7,816 of CAZWXJ010000071.1, forward strand.
ATACGTTTTGTATGTGCCCGGGTGGCAATGTGGTTGCGGCTACTTCCGAAGAGAATAGTGTTGTAACAAATGGTATGAGTTACCATGCCCGAAGTGGAAAAAACGCAAATGCTGCTATTGTGGCTTCTGTGTTACCGCAAGACTTTGACAACGACCCGCAAAAAGCCATTCTTTTTCAAAAAGAGCTAGAGCAAGCAGCCTTTCGTGCTGGGGGTGGTGCATACAATGCACCTGCTGAAACGGTTGGAAGCTTTTTGCAAAATAAAGGGCAATTAGAAACGAAACGTGTGCAACCAACTTATCCGTTCAAAGTAGTTGCCACCCCTTTACAACAATTATTGCCCGAAACGCTCTCTTCTTCTATTGTAAAAACGCTACCCATTTTTGATAAAAAAATAAAAGGTTTTGCTGCAC
>CAZWXJ010000072.1:0-283 GCA_964637735.1 uncultured Oscillospiraceae bacterium
GAGTTAACAGGTGCCCTTATTGGTCTTGCACGTTCAGTGTCAGGCAATGTGCCCACCGAAAGCACCCACCGTGTCATGATGGAAGGGCTATTCACCACCGTCACCAATGTGAACTTTGACGATGCAAGACTACAAGAACAAATCAAAGAAATTCAGCAAGAAAAAGAAAAGCTGGTTCCAGAATGTTCTTCCTGTGCATCAAAATGCGTGCGGAATGATGACGTTGACATGAAAACTATTTGGGAAGCTGATGAAGATGTTCGTTCTTTAAGAGAATTAATCA
>CAZWXJ010000072.1:329-8172 GCA_964637735.1 uncultured Oscillospiraceae bacterium
CTCTTATTCTATTTGGCATTCGTGGCATGGCGGCATATGCCTACCACGCATATGTGCTAGGTTATACTGACGACGATGTAAACAATTTCTTCTACAAAGCACTTTTTGCCATAGGGGAAGAAAGCTTTGGCATGGACGAATTACTACCTTTGGTACTTGAAACAGGTGAAGTAAACCTAAAATGTATGGCCCTGCTTGACAAAGCCAACACCGAAACCTATGGCACACCTGCTCCCACCTCCGTTTCCATGATGGTAGAAAAAGGACCATTCATTGTAGTAAGCGGGCATGATTTATATGACTTAAAAGAATTATTAGAGCAAACCAAAGGAAAAGGCATCAACATTTATACACACGGTGAAATGCTGCCTGCACATGGCTACCCAAAATTGAAAGAATACCCACACCTCAAAGGCAATTTTGGCACAGCTTGGCAAAACCAACAAAAAGAATTTATTGATATTCCCGCACCTGTGCTATTCACAACCAACTGTCTAATGCCCGTGAAAGACAATTACAAAGACCGCATCTTCACAACAGCAGTGGTTGCCTACCCGGGAATGATTCACATAGATGAAAAGAAAGATTTCACCCCTGTTATTGAAAAAGCGCTTGCACTTGGTGGCTACCAAGAAGACCAAGAATTCACAGGCATTAACGGCGGCAGCGTGCTTACAACAGGGTTTGCACACGGCGCTGTATTAAGCGAAGCCGATAAAATTGTGAAAGCTGTGAAAGAGGGCGCGATCAACCATTTCTTCCTAGTAGGCGGTTGCGACGGTGCAAAACCAGGGCGCAACTATTACACCGACTTTGTGAAGCAAACCCCTGATGATACCATTGTGCTAACCGTTGCCTGCGGAAAATACCGATTCAACGACCTCGCAGTAGGCGAAATTGGAGGCTTGCCAAGAATTATGGACATGGGGCAGTGCAACGACGCATACTCTGCCATAAAAGTGGCCATTGCCCTTGCAGAAGCTTTTGCATGTGGCGTGAACGACTTACCACTTACCTTGGTACTGTCTTGGTATGAACAAAAAGCGGTTTGCATTTTGCTAACTCTTCTGCACCTTGGCATTAAAAACATTTTACTCGGGCCCACCTTACCAGCCTTCGTATCTCCTAACGTTCTAAATTTCCTTGTAGAAAATTACGCACTCACCCCTATTTCTACACCAGAGGAAGACTTGAAAAGAATTTTAGGGTAAACCCCAACCTATAAACCTCACGGAAGATCAATCATTGATTTTTTCGTGAGGTTTTGCTATGTCAACCATATAAAAAATTGATTCATATAACTGTATAATTCAAAACAAAAGCATAGAAAACAAAGCAATAAATCAAGTGAAAAGAGGGGTTTGCATGTTTCAATTACCTGCGGGGTATAGCCAGCAAAAACAATCAATTTGCAAAAAGGTTTCCTTTTACCTAATATCATAAATATTTTTATAGCTTAATATAGAAAGCCATGCTATAATTTTTATATCAAAAATTTGAAGGAGATGGTTTTTATGGCACTTACGCAAGAATGGCTCTCTCAAAAATTAAACAGCATTTTAGAAGGACTGAACACCGCAACCCGAGAAGATATGGACAAGCACGGTTGGTACAGAAACTTAATAGTAGATGATGAATTGAAAGACGCATATAAAGCAATTGACTACACAAATGTAATGAACATTGAAGATGCCCTTGCCATTGAAGCAGTGAAATACCCAGAGTTATTCCCAGTATTGCGTGAAATTGTAGAAAAACTTTCTTATATTAACGATACATATTGGGATGGACCTATTGACGTAGATTCAGAATGGGCAGCAGGTGCTTTTTTTGGTACACGGCTTGTACTTGCCAGTGAAGCAGCAGAAGACATTGACAGATTTGCGTATCACCTCTCTACCAGAGACCCAGACCATGAAGAAAGCACTTTCCAGTTTTTCGGGTTTTATGAAATTCTGCGTACCTTTGGCTACTGTGAAAAAACCATGCCATTATTGCTTGGGCTTTTCTTTACCAATAGCCAACACCGAGACGAGCTGTTTTCAACGCAAGACTGTGCCAAAATAACCGCCTACCTAAAAGAAGGCGACAACCTAGGTGAATTTTTAGCATTGTTTGCAAAGTGGACAAAAGAATACAATAGCTTTAGCTCAGTAGAAAGTGTTTTCTATATTATGCTAGATGACATTCTAGGGCTGGACGGTGATTATGACCTTGCAGAAGAACTGGCAGAAAAATACGAAGAAGCAATAGAAGAAGGCACTGTTCCCACAAAAGAAATGATATTGGAATGGACGGAAGAGTAGTGGTCTACTTTATTCGCTACTTTATAATGACACGTTTTGAAAAACAGCTTGTTTTATGGAGCTGTTTTTTCTTACCAATAATCCTATAAAATGGAATAAATAATTCTCACACGGTTTTGAACATGGTATACTATTAATTGGAAAAGGAGTGACCACATTGATAAACACACCACTTACCCAAAAAGCCCTTGCCATAGCTACCAAAGCGCATGCTACTCAAACTGACAGAGCGGGCGCACCCTACATACAACACCCCACCCACCTTGCCCAGCAAATGGATAGCGAAGACAGCACCATTGTTGCATTATTACATGATGTTGTGGAAGACAGTGACATTTCCTTTGAAGATTTAGAAGAGGCAGGTTTTTCAGAACATATCATTACGGCGCTTAAGCTACTTACCCACAGCAAAGAAGAAGACTATTTTACATATGTGCAAAAAATAAAAGCAAACCCACTTGCTACCAAAGTAAAACTGGCTGACCTTGCCCATAATAGTGATGTATCTCGTTTACCAGCCATAACCGAAAAAGACACCGAGCGGGTAGCAAAATATAAAAAAGCCATACAAATATTAACCGCAGAATAAAGAAGTATTTAAAGCATTTTCATCGTCTTATATAACAAGGGTTTATTTTTGTTATACCATTTATAACATTATAAAAGAGGGGTATTATGCAGTTTTATTATTTAACCGAGGGAAAAATAAAAGAATATAACAATGGAAACAACACCTCGCTTGCAAGCGAGGCCATTGCGGCGTATAAACGCACAGTGCAAGACATTCATGACAGACGTGAGTGGAAAGCAACAGGCGCAGGCGCACGTTTTATGGGCATGCAAGAAGAACTGGAAACCGAGAGAGATGTGTATGCAGCAGTAGAAGCCCTTGCCACCGGCAAAGAAAAGCTGGTTTACGCTGTTTCTTTAGAAAACACATGTGGCATTTATACCCGTGAAAAAGAAGACCTGTCTGTTCCCGAGAACTACATTACCAAAAAGCCAGACATGCGCATTTATCACCTCGCTTACAGTGAACCCACTGCAACCATTGCTGCATCTTACGGCACAGGCGGTATTGACAAACACATTGCCTTGTGTGATGAAAAAACAGGCGCTTTTCGTGAACTGACAGAAGGGGACAGCATTGACATTATGCCCGCCTTCTCAAAGCAGAACACGAATATGTTGTTGTTTTCATCAGCAGGGTTTTATATTGACAATAACGCACACAAAGTGTTTTATGGCAGCTATGTTGTAAACAAATTAAACCTCACCACCTATGAAATGGAAGAAATACTGGCAGATGAAAAGTTTGACTTTTTAGCCCCTACCCAAGCAGAAGATGGCACGATTTACTGCATTCGCCGCCCCAAAACAGAGGAGAAAAACGGCAACACGGTAGGCGACGTTTTAATGGTGCCCGTAAAGGTGGCAAAGTCTGTTTTCGGCTGGCTGAATGTGTTCTCTCAGCGTTACAGCGGTGAAACACTACTGAAAAAGTCTCAGGGCAATAACCCTGCAAAACAACAAGGTCAAAATGAAGCACAACTTTTTATTGAGGGCAACCTCATCAACGCTGAAAAAGAACTACAAGAAAATGCACTGAAAGACACAAAAGCCCCTGGCATTATACCCCAAAACTGGCAGCTCATCTCTGTTTCACCAAACGGCAGTACGCAAACATTAGCGCAAGGCGTTTCTGCCTATTGTCTTACAGAAGATGGCAGTATACTTGTGTCAAACGGGAAATACCTGAAAGAATTAAACGGAAACGAGCAAGAAAGCTTATGCGAAGTAAAACTAGCAAAGCAAATTGCTTTATAATAAACGAACCTTAAGAATCATAGAAAATTTCATGAAGATCACGCTTTGGCGGTTGTTATTTTTACTAAAATGCAATATAATAGCATATGTATAATTATGAGCAAACGGAGAGAAACATGAGCGAACAAGATTTTAATAATATAGGGCAGCAGATTAAAGACGCTGTTATGGATGCTTTGGATTCTCAAAACTTTACACAACTAAAAGGCATGATACAAGACACCGTAAAAGAGTTTTCAGATGCAATACCAAACCAAAACCCGCAACGTGCACGCAACCCGCAAGTGCAAAGGCGGCCAAACCCTGGTACCCAAAATACATCTTTAGTGCGCACACCTGTAGCGCCCGAGGGCACGTCAAGTGTTATGCAAATTGTGCTGGGTATTACAGGGGCAGTTACAGCCGGTAGCTTAGCTGTAACAGTTACGGCTATGGCTTTAACGGGTGCAATTGCGGTATCTTTGGCAGGCGGCGTTTTAGGCTGGGTGGCAACAGGTGCTTTTGCGTGGCTTGCAGGCAAGGGCATTAGCACAGCAGGCAAACGTGGGCGTTTTCGCAAATACTGGAAGGCTCTGCAACCGCATGGCTATGCGACTATTGACCAACTTGCAAATGCAGCAAACACCAACCGCAAAACCACTACGAAAGACCTAAAATACATGATGAAAAAGGGGTACTTCGGTGAAGCATATTTAGACGAACAAGGCAACACCTTTATGCTTGGGCGTGAAAATTATGACCGCTACCTGCAAACCCTTGAAGATTTAAAACAACGCAAACAGGTAGAAACCGTTATTGAAACTGACCCCGACGGGCTTGTTGCTACCACCACAGAAGGGCAGAAGTGGATTCGTCAAATTCGCGAAGCGAATGATGAACTACCAGGGGAAATTATTTCTCAGAAGCTTGACAGGTTAGAGCTTGTCACGTCCAAAATCTTCGCCCACGTTGAAAAATACCCTGACCAATTACCAGCCATACGCAAATTCATGAGTTACTATTTACCTACCACCTTAAAACTAGTAAACGCATACCGTGAATTTGAAAAGCAACCTGTACAAGGTGCCAACATTACCACAGCCAAGCAAGAAATTGAAGAAACGCTTGATACCATTAACATAGCATTTGAAAACCTGCTTGATGACTTATTCCAAAAAGCAGCGCTAGATGTTTCTACTGATATTTCTGTACTGGAAACCATGTTGATGCAAGAAGGGCTTACTAATTCTGGCTTTGACATCAACAATACAATCGATGATACAATTAGCGATATAGAATTAGATTAAACGGAGGAGACAAATGGATATTATGGATAAGAACGACCAAGTGATTGACCTTGAACTAGGCACAGTGCCTGAACTGACGCTCGAGCCTGTGCTTGATGACGTAACCACTATGCCCGAAATACCTGCAGAGCCTAAACCTGAAACTGCCATTTTGTCAGAAGATACTCTTTCTGACGAAGAAAAAGCATTGGTAGAAGATTTCTCAAAGAAAATTGAGCTGAACAATGCAAACCTCATTATGCAATACGGTTCAGGTGCGCAGAAAAAAATTGCAAACTTCTCAGAAACAGCACTTGAACAAGTACGCACGAAAGACATGGGCGAAGTTGGCAAAATGCTAACCGACGTTGTTGTTGAACTAAAAGGCTTTGATGCCGATGAAGAAAAAGGTCTTTTCGGTATGTTCAAAAAAACTGGCAATAAAATGACGGCCATGAAAGCAAAGTATGACAAAGCCGAAGCCAATATTGACAAAATCACGTCTTCTCTTGAAAATCATCAAGTAACATTGATGAAAGACGTTGCTATGCTTGATAAAATGTACGAACTAAATAAAGTGTACTTTAAAGAATTAAACATGTACATTTTAGCAGGTAAAAAGAAACTAGAAGAAGTGCGCACGAAAGACATGCCCGCTTTAATGGCAAAAGCTGAAGAAACAGGCCTGCCTGAAGATGCGCAAGCTGTGAATGACCTTGCCAACCTGTGTGACCGTTTTGAAAAGAAACTGTATGACCTAGAACTCACCCGCATGATTTCTATTCAAATGGCACCACAAATTCGCATGGTACAAAATAACGACATTTTAATGTCTGAAAAAATTCAATCTACTTTGGTAAACACCATTCCTTTATGGAAAAGCCAAATGGTGTTGGCGCTTGGCGTTGCACATTCACAAGATGCCGCAAAAGCACAACGTGAAGTTACCAACATGACAAACGAATTATTGAAGAAAAACGCAGCAACTTTAAAAACAGCCTCTGTTGAAGTTGCAAAAGAGTCTGAACGTGGTATTGTTGACCTTGACACTCTGCGTACTACCAACCAGTCCCTCATTTCTACTCTTGATGAAGTAATGCGCATACAAGAAGACGGTAGAGCAAAACGTGGCGAAGCTGAAAAAGAACTTGGGCGTATTGAAGGCGAGTTGAAAACCAAGATGCTTGAAATTTATAGCTCTGGGCAAAAACTTCCTGCAAATGAAGAACAGCAACCACAATAAAAACGTTCATAAAACCCTTGCAAAGCTTTTTGCAAGGGTTTTATTTTATAACTTGTAAATAAATGGTATAATAATATGTAAAAAGAATAATAAGGAATAACAAATAGAGAGGTACAAATGAAACCAATTGACAAATATTCTTATGACTGTGGCGTGATGGATGCTTTCAACGAAATGTTAAAAGCTGGTGTAAAAAAAGTAGCGCTTAGCCACCCGTGCAAAACAAAAGCCGAGCGAGATGCGCTTATTCCATACGCCAAAGTGCTTTGCAAAAAGTATGGTACGCAGGTTTATGAAGAAAATGAAGGGCTCGTAACCGACTTATTTCCCGCTTCCATGAATAAGGGCACTTATAACCTCGTTTTTTACAAGGATGAACAACATATAGATGAATATTTATCTATAAAAGCAAAGAAAATGGTATATACAACAGTGGGCGAGTACAATGAACTGAACCGCACCAGCCTTGCCTACCGTTTTGGCAAATTGCTTTCTTATACCGACGAAGCCATTCAAAAATTAATAGCCGAAAATAAAGAAAAGGAAGTTTTTTAACGCCATGAAGGTTGTTATTTGTGCACTGAATACAAAATTTATACATTCTTCTTTGGCACCGTGGTATTTGCTTGCCGCCGTGAAAGAAAGCGGCTTGCAACATGTAAACCTGCAAGTGTTTGAAGGCACGATTAACCAGCCTAAAGAAGAACTACTTACAAACTTGCTAAATATGAATGCAGATATCATCGCCTTTTCGTGCTATATCTGGAATATTTCTTTGATGAAAGAATTAATGGCAGAATTAAAAGAAAAAACCCCGCAAACCAAAATTATTCTTGGTGGGCCGGAGGTTTCATACAACCCCGCACAGCTTTTGCAAACTTGTGCAGGTATTGATTATATTTTAGCAGGGGAAGGCGAAGTGCCTTTTGTAACATTGCTTTCTGCATTGCAAAGCAATACATCTATCCCACTTGAAACAGGCATCTGCTACCGCACAGAAGGTGATATCATTACAGCTTCCCCATATGTTTCTGCCGAAGACCCGCCTAGCCCGTATAGTGAAGAATATTTCAGCACACTAAACGGGCGCATTGCCTATGTTGAAACAAGTAGAGGCTGCCCTTATGCTTGTACATTTTGCCTTTCAGGTGCTTGCAACGGGGCGCATGTTTTTAATTTAGAACGTTCTAAACAAGAATTAG
>CAZWXJ010000073.1:0-1919 GCA_964637735.1 uncultured Oscillospiraceae bacterium
GAAGCAAAAAACCCGATGGATTTTAGGCATCACCATGCAGTCCTTCAAGTTCCGAGATATTTTTCAAATAAAAAGCTTGTCCTTCGCAGGGCGCTATTCTTTATATAAAGACTTAAAGGCTAAAATAGGAAATTTGGTTGCCATGGTAGGTTACCCTGTTTTAATTTACTTTGTTGCATCTCTTTTTATAACGCTGCCGCCTATCTTTCCTGTTTACAGTTTGTCATGGTATTTAAGCTTGCTTGTTACCTGTATGATGCTTGAGCGACAAATTTTTAGGGCAGTTGCCATCACAAAAGTTTACGGGTTGCGCAGTATGTTTTTTGCTTGTTTGCTTCCTCCACTCATGCCATTTCGGCTAATTTGGGGCAATGTCATCAACTTGGTGTCTACATTGCGTGCTTACAAACAAAGCATTTTTGGCAACCAGGCCCCTGCAAAAAAAGAGAAAAAAACACTTGCGAAAGCTACTGAACCCAAAAAATTAAGCTGGGCCAAAACCGACCATCAATTCTTAGACAAGCGTGTATTAAAGCGCTACCACCGTAACCTTGGTGATATTCTTTTAGAAAAAGGTTATGTAACAACAGACAAACTAGCCCCTGCTTTAGCGGCTGCCGCAAAAAACAAACAAACCATTGGCAATTACTTGCTTACTGAAAATATTATTACAGAAGAACAATTGCTAAACGCCCTTTCAAACGTAAAGAACATTCAGTATGTTGGTATTGAAGATTTAGACCAGTATGAATTTACGCAATATGCTGATGCCTTTGAAGAGCAGCACCTGCGAGACCTTTTATGTTTACCCCTTTTAAAAACAAGCACAGGCTATGTTATTGCCTTTTGTGATGATAGCCCTGACAATGCACAAACCATTCTACGTGACAGATATGACATTACAGTAAATGCCATATTTGCCTCCCGCGGGGCCGTTACCAAAGGGCTTGATATGATGTATATCGGCATGACGCCAGCCCTGCGAACTTCTAGCCCTGCCATGGACTTGTTTGCCCGTGGCATCATCAATTACGAGCAACTTATTTTGGCACGCTCTTACCAGCACAGCCTTGGTACAGGCGAAGCAGAAATATTACGCAAAATTGGGTTGCTTATTTAAAAATCTACACACTATTTTACGGAGGCAATTTTATGATAAAAGTTCTTGTGGTGTTTGGCACCCGCCCTGAAGCCATTAAAATGGCACCGCTTGTAAAAGCACTGAAAGAAAACCCCGCAGTACAATGCTTTGTGTGCATTACCGCCCAGCACCGCCAGATGTTAGACCAAGTGTTAAATGCTTTTCAAATTGTACCTGATTATGATTTGGATATTATGGAAAACGGGCAAACTTTAAGTGGCATTACAACAAAAGCATTGGTAGGCATGGAGAAAATTATTCAAGAAGTGCAACCGAGCGTTGTACTGGTACACGGAGATACCACAACTGCTTTTGCAGGGGCTTTGGCTTCTTTTTACCAGCAGGTAGCAGTTGGGCATGTAGAAGCTGGGCTTCGCACCTGGAACAAATATTCGCCATTCCCCGAAGAAATGAACCGCCAAATGGTTGATTGCCTTACCGATTTTTATTTTGCCCCCACTGAGCAAAGCAAGCAAAACTTGCTAAACGAAGGCAGAAGCGAAGACTATATATTTGTAACAGGAAACACAGCAATAGACGCTTTGAAAACAACCGTACGGGAAGATTATGCGCACCCTGTTTTAGACTGGTGTAAGGGTAGCCACATGATTCTTTTAACGGCACACCGCCGTGAGAACACAGGCGAGCCTATGCGGAATATTTTCTCTGCCGTAAACCGCATTACGCAGGAGCACCCAGACGTAAAGGTAGTATACCCCGTACATATGAACCCTGCGGTACAAAAAATAGCCAATGAAATATTAAATGGAAACGAACA
>CAZWXJ010000073.1:1929-7657 GCA_964637735.1 uncultured Oscillospiraceae bacterium
CACTTGATGTATTAGACTTCCATAATTTTATGAATGCTGCCTACCTCATTTTGACTGATAGTGGCGGTATTCAAGAAGAAGCGCCCAGTGTGGGAAAGCCTGTTTTGGTGTTGCGTGATACAACCGAGCGCCCTGAAGGCGTAGACAGCGGCACTTTAAAATTAGTTGGTACAGAAGAAGAAGATGTATACCGCTTAACAACTGAGCTATTGCGTAACAGCCAATTATATGAAGAAATGAGCCAAGCGAATAACCCCTACGGAGACGGGCATGCCAGCGAACGTATTGTAGATGCCCTTGTGGAGCATCTCAGTAAATGATATCGCAAAGTGGTTTTTTAAATCGCTTTCTTTCTTGCATGTGCGCTTTGGCTTTGTTTTCCTTTACTCTCAGTTTTCCTGTTACCACAATGGCTACATCCCCTTACGCAACGGAGACTCTTGATATGAACAATACTAGGCAAAATGAACTTGCCCTATTACAATTTATAAAAACATATATGCTTTTGCCAAATGGCGGCGTACGTACCAATTACCTTAGCGTAGCAAGCACAAATGAATTCGCCGCAGGGTCAGATGTATTGAGTGAGTCTCAAGGGTTATTAATGGAGTACGCCCTGCTTACCCAAGACGCCGCACTATTTGAGCAAACGCTTTCTTTTGTTGAGGAACACTTGTTACTATCAGGTGAAATATCTTACAGGTACAGTGCGGCAACAGGGTGCTACCCTATAAATGCTGCCCTTGATGATTTCAGAATCATTCGGTCATTGTTAATTGCCAGCGAAATATTTGAAGAGCCACGGTATTTAGAACTGGCACTGTCTTGCGGGAAACATTTGTTTAAAACAAATGTAGAAAATGGTCAGCTGGTAGATTTCTTCGACATAACATACAGGCAGCCTAACAATATGCTAACTTTGTGCTATGCAGATTTTGCTACCATGTACTTATTAAGCGAGCATGATACACGATGGTTGCACATCGCAAAAAACAGCCTTTCTATTGTACAGAACGGCTACCTTGGAGACGAATTTCCGCTGTTTGCCACCAGCTACAACTATGACACGCAAACATATTCCGTCAATGAAATTGAAACCGTTCAATCACTCATTGTTGCCATTCACTTAGCACAGGTAGATTTATGCCCTGCTACAACAATAGAATACATTAAACAAACTGTTATAACAGGTAATTTATATGGAAAATACACCGTACAGGGCATTCCTTTGAACGAAGTGGAAAGCACCGCCATTTATGCCCTTGCTGCCATTTTAGGGGATGCTGTAGGAGATAAAGAACTTGTAACCGCATCTTTAACGCAAATGCAGCGCTTTCAAATTCAAGATTCATCTCATGTACTATATGGTGGCTTTGCAGATGCTGACAAATTAGAAGCTTATTCTTTTGACAATTTATGCGCTTTGCTAGCATACCGTGCCAATTACCATTTAACGCTTGATCAGCAGTATTACTTTCACCGGCCAATTCATACGCTTCACCGCCGTTTTGATGCAGATTTTTAATTGATTTTTTGTTTATTTGTTTTGTAGCATATAATATGAAGAAAAGAGAAATTTTTCCGAAGAGGTACGCTTATGAAACTCAGCCCCATTGCACACATTCATACTAATTTCCCGACGAAATTTGGCATACCACGCCAAAGTAATATTGCCCCTGCCTTACATGCCACCATTGTATTTGAAGAACCTTTCAACAATCCCATCGCTTTTCGTGGGCTGGAACATTTTTCTCACATCTGGTTAATCTGGGGGTTTTCTGGCATAGAAGAAGACAGTTGGTCACCTACTGTGCGTCCGCCTCGTCTTGGCGGCAATGCCCGTATGGGTGTATTTGCAACTCGCTCACCCTACCGCCCTAATGCACTTGGGCTTTCTTCGGTAAAGCTTGATCATATTGACTTTGACGCACCACAAGGTACGGTGCTTTATGTAAGCGGTGCTGACCTAATGGATGGTGCCCCTATTTATGACGTCAAACCCTATTTGCCTTATACTGACAGCCACCCAAATGCTATTACAGGGTTTGCTGAAAATGATTCTGCCCCTCTTTTACAGGTGCATATTGATGAAGTGTTACTACAAGCTATTCCAGCCGAAACAGCAGAAACCTTGCGGCAAATTCTTGCACAAGACCCACGCCCTTCATATCACCAAGACCCCGCCCGCATATATGGTTTTGAATATCATGATTTTGAAGTGAAGTTTTATGTAGAAAATGATACATTAACAGTTGTTGAAATACAAAAAAAGACATCCTGATGGATGTCTTTTCTATTGTGTTTTTTATACTTTTTCAAACACAGTGGCAATGCCCATACCACCACCAATACATAATGTAGCTAGCCCGTACTTCGCTTTACGTTTTTGCATTTCATGTAAAAGCGTTACAATAATGCGCGCACCAGACGCCCCAATGGGGTGCCCCAGTGCAATTGCACCTCCATTCACGTTTACCATTTCTTCTTCAAACCCAAGTTCCCGTGCTACCGCAAGAGATTGTGCGGCAAAGGCTTCATTACCTTCAATTAAATCTAATTCATCCACCGTAAGCCCTGCCATTTCTAAGGCTTTTTTACTGGCAGGTACAGGGCCTATCCCCATGACAGAAGGATCTACGCCCGCTTGACCCCACCCAACAATTTTTGCCATTGGCTTTAAACCATATTTGTCCACTGCCTCTTTTGAGGCAAGAATCAGGGCAGCTGCGCCGTCATTTATACCAGACGCATTACCAGCTGTAACCATACCGTCTTGCTTAAAAGCAGGGCGCAGTTTTGCAAGTTTTTCTAGGGTTACTTCCCGTGGGTATTCATCTTCTGTAAATAAAATAGTTTCTTTTTTACTTTTTATTTCTACTGGCACAATTTCTTCTTTAAATTTTCCAGCGGCAATCGCTTCAGCCGCTTTTTTTTGTGAAAGCATGGCATATGTATCTAATTCTTCTCGTGTTAGCCCATACTGGTCACATAAATTTTCTGCCGTTACGCCCATGTGGTAATCATTATATATATCCCATAATCCATCATGAATCATCCCATCTATCATATCAAAATGCCCCATGCGCCCGCCCCAGCGTACTTTTTGAGACAGGTACGGAACAGACGACATATTTTCAGTGCCACCTGCAGCTATTATATCTGCATCTCCCGCACGAATTGCACGAATACCGTCTAGAACTGACCGCATGCCAGAGCCGCATACCATACCTACAGTTGAGGCTGGCACTTCTACAGGCACCCCAGCTTGCATTGCCACTTGCCTCGCTACATTTTGCCCAAGCCCAGCCGTGTAAACGCACCCAAACAGTACTTCATCTATCGCATTAACGTCAACTCCCGCTCTAGAAACTGCTTCTTTTAGCGCTACTCCACCCAGGGCAGGGGCAGAAACATCCTTTAATGTTCCGCCAAACGACCCTATTGCTGTGCGACAGCAAGACACAACATATACATCTTTCATAACGCTCTCCTGCATTTCATTAGTCATTACTTTACTTACACATACATATTGCAATCTACAAATAAAATCCACCATTGGGGCTAAATACTTGCCCTGTAATATAAGACGCTTCTTGTTGTGCTAAAAAATACACAAACTCTGCAATTTCAGCAGGTGTACCAAGCCTTTGCATAGGAATAAGTTTTTTCACACCTTCCAGCACTTCATCTGGCATGGCAGACACCATTTCTGTAGCAACATACCCAGGTGCCAGTGCATTTACTGTAATATTTTTACTAGCCCCTTCTAAGGCAAGGGCTTTTGTAAACCCAATAATTCCTGCTTTTGCCGCAGCATAATTTACCTGCCCAAAAGCGCCTTTTAACCCTACCACCGAAGACATGTTAATGATACGCCCACATTCCACTTCACGCATTTTGTTGTAAAATACATGGGTAAACCCATACAGAGACTTTAAGTTTGTATCTATCACCAGTTCCCAGTCTTCATAGTTCATTTTTGCAAATGTTTTATCTTTCGTAATACCTGCATTGTTAACAAGCACATCTACAACGCCATATTGGTTCAAAACCCGCTGTGCAACGTTAGTGCATTCATCAATGTAGGTTATATCACATTGAAACCCTTTTACACCAGGTAACTCTTCTTCCATTTTCTTTGCCAAATCATCCCTATCTCTATAAGTAAATAAGACCGTATTGTTTTCTTTATAAAATTTCTCAACAATTGCCTTTCCAATGCCACGTGTTCCGCCAGTTACAAAAACAACCATGATTTTCCCCCTATTAAACATAATTTACACCCATTATATAAAAAAAATTACTGAATAGCAATTTATATATTACATGAAATAATACCAAAAAATATATGCGTATGTGCTAATTATTATGGTTTTCTTAATTCTGATGATATACTATATCTAAAGCAGATTAAAAGAGGTGAGGTTTGGACATATGAAAAAAAATATTTCTATTTTTTTCTTAATTCTTATTTTTCTAGCACTTAGCAGCAGTTGTGCACAAAAAGATGATACAGCACCTTCTCCTTCTGAAAACGAGACCACTTATACCGAAAATGGAAAATACGCACCTATCGATGCCGCTTCCTTTATCGCCTCTTTTAATTCTGATGCCGAAAACAGTCTTACACCTACCGTTTCACCTGTTTCATTTTCAGACATTCAAACTTTCATGTTAACCAATATAAACACACTTGAAGCATCTTCTTTAGAAAACGATGATGTTTCATTCAGTATATGGCAGCGCACAAATAAAGAAAACGAAGTAGACCTTGGATACTACCTTGTTTGCAAAACAGATACTCTTTCACCTAGGTACTATGCGCTAAACCTTTTTGATTATAAATTGTATTTTTGGGGTTCCTCCATTGGGGAAGAACACACCTTCATAGACTTACCCGCCATTTTCAAAACCCCACTAAGTGCTTTGCTTTATATAAAAGATGTTATGTGCGCAGACAGTATTTCTTTTTATGAAAACAGACCGCCGCTTGTTCTTGTTGGTTCTTCGGAAGATCCTTTTGATATCTCCTTCGTGCAAACAGAGCCTTTTGAATTTTCCCCAAATATGTTTTCTGTCGTATACATTACTATATACGATTACACGGATGATTGTTACCGCATACGTGTTTTTGAAATCATTGACGATTTCTCAGACACTTCCTCTCCAAGTGGACATACTGCCACATGGGGTTGGTACACTGTTTACAAATGGGGTATTATTAAAGACGAAATAATTTTTAATACTTATATTGTTTCCTCCGAAGATATTGATCAAACTTCTTTGCATTAACGCTATTCACAAATTCTCTGCATTTCCGTCATTTCCCCTTCAATAAGTTTTGGTACATTAAAATTACACCGCAGAACATATATGTACCATTGTACGGGAGGGACACCATGAAAAGAGATTATAATTACGACATATTGCCCGAAATTAAAAACCGTTACGCCACCAAAAACTTTAAAAATGAAAAAATTACCCGTGAAGAACTGATGCCCATTTTTGAAGCGGCACGTTATGCCCCCAGTTGTTATAATGAGCAACCCTGGCGGTTCATTGTCGGGAATGATGATGAAATTTACGAAAAGCTTTCGCAAACCATTGGCAAGGGTAATGAATGGGCACGCCGTGCACCTGTGCTTATTCTTATTACCACTACAAAGTACTTTAAGCTAAACGCAAAAGAAAATGAATATAGCCGATTTGACACAGGTACTGCAAGTGG
>CAZWXJ010000073.1:7667-8084 GCA_964637735.1 uncultured Oscillospiraceae bacterium
CTTTTTACAATTAGAGGCTGTGCACCGTGGGTTTGGTGTGCATTGTTTTGCAGGGTTTGATGCAACCCTTGCCCGTGAACTTTTGCATATACCTGATGATTGGGATATTATTGCAATGCTTGCCCTTGGTAAACAAATAGATGTGGATGACTTACCACCTGAGCGCAAGGCCGAAGAAGAACCTGGCACACGCAACCCTTTAGAAAGCATCCTCTGGAATGAATATTAACTATACCATCGCATAACAAATAAAAGCTGCAAAAGAGATTTCATTCTTTTGCAGCTTTTTATGTTTGCACATCATTCTTCGTTTTCTATAACATCATTTTCGGCAAGTTCATACGCTTGTTTTCCTTTTTTGTTTCTGCCTATATAAAAGAAGGCACAAACAAAAACCGTTGCTGGCATGGTTAGTAA
>CAZWXJ010000074.1:0-7872 GCA_964637735.1 uncultured Oscillospiraceae bacterium
AGACAATGACTGGCAACGAGATTTTGAAACCAGATTTGAATATGAAGAGACAGAAGACCAACTTGTTTCTGCCTATGAAATTAAAAAAGATATGGAAAAACCCTACCCGATGGACCGCTTGTTGTGTGGAGACGTAGGGGTAGGTAAAACAGAAGTTGCTTTGCGTGCTGCGTTTAAAGCGGTTATGGGTGGTAAACAAGTTGCCATACTGGTGCCAACAACCATTTTGGCATGGCAGCATTACAACACAGCACTGCGCCGCATGGAAGCATTCCCTATAAAAGTAGACATGCTGTCTCGCTTTCGTACAGCAAAGCAGCAAAAGCAAACCCTGCAAGACATGAAAGATGGCGTATGTGACATAGTAATTGGTACACACAGGCTACTACAAAAAGACATTAAGTTTAAAGACTTAGGGCTTTTGGTGGTAGATGAAGAGCAGCGTTTTGGCGTAAAGCATAAAGAAAAACTGAAAGAAAACTTCCCTGGGGTAGATGTGTTGACGCTTTCGGCAACACCTATTCCACGTACACTTGGCATGGCGATGAACGGCATTCGAGACATGAGCACCATTGAGGAACCACCTGTTGACAGACAACCAGTGGAAACTTATGTTGTAGAGCATGATGACCAGTTGATTGCACAGGCTTTGCAAAAAGAACTTTCCCGTGGGGGGCAGGTGTACTATTTGCATAACCGCATTGACAGTATTGACAGAGCGGTGGCACGTGTAGCAAAATTGGCACCGCAAGCCCGCATTGGGGTAGCCCACGGGCGCATGAAGGAAGAAGAGCTGTCAGACGTGTGGCAAGACTTGCTGGATGGTACCATAGATATTTTGGTATGCACTACCTTGATTGAAACGGGTGTAGATGTACGCAACTGTAACACGTTAATTGTAGAAGATGCTGACCGCATGGGACTTGCACAACTTTACCAAATTCGGGGTAGAGTAGGGCGCAGTGGGCGCAGGGCTTATGCGTACTTTACCTTTAGAAGAGACAAAGTGCTTACCGAAGTGGCAGCAAAACGCCTGAGTGCTATACGAGAGTTTACGTCATTTGGGTCAGGCTTTCGCATTGCCATGCGAGATTTGCAAATTCGTGGAGCAGGCAACCTACTTGGGCATAGCCAACATGGGCACATGGAAGCCGTTGGGTATGACATGTATGTAAAAATGTTAAACAAAGCCGTGGCAGAATTAAAAGGGGAAGCGCTACCCGCTGATAAAAGTGAGTGCCTAATTGACATTACGGTAGATGCCTATATACCAGAACAATATATTCAAGACGTGGCAAGCCGCATAGAAATATACAAACGCATTGCTGCCATTGAAAATGATGCAGACGTAAGTGATGTGACAGATGAGCTAGAAGACCGTTTTGGCAACATTCCAAAATCTGTTTATGGGCTTATTAATATCTCCCTTATTCGTGTGGCAGCGGCGCAGCTTGGCATTTATGAAATTGTACAAAAGAAAAACGAGTTGCAATTTTACAGTGATGAATTTAACATAGATGCCATACAACAAGTGATGGCAGATGGGCATGAAAAACAAGTACTATTTAATGCAACTAGAAAGCCATATCTTTCTGCCTTGGTGCAAGGCGGAGAAGAGCCTGTTGACGTAATGAGTGAAGTTTTACACCGCCTGCAAGAGAGTTATAGACAACAACAAGAAAAATAGATATAATATATAAGATATTCTAATTTGAAAGTAATGGAAGAGGAGTGTACACCACCGTGAAAAAAATAGTATCCATGGCTTTGGCACTTGTGCTTGCACTGGCCACCTTTACATCTTGTACAGAAAAATACAAAACCGTTATGACAATAGATGACGTAGAAATACCAGCAGGTGTTTATTTAATTTGCCAAATTGAAGCGTACAATGCAGCAGCTGAAATAGGCGATACGTCTGAAATGACAGAAAAAGAATTTTTGAAAATGGAAATTGATGATGTTTCTGTTACAGACTGGATTTACGAAGATACCATTGAGAGATGCCGTAAATATGTTTATGCAGAAAAAAACTTTGAAACGCTAACCTTAGAGTTTACTGAAGAAGAACTTGCGAGCATGACAAGTAATATTGATGAAGTGTGGGCAGTAAACCAAAGCTTTTTTGAACAAAATGGGGTAGGGTTTACTTCTTTTGAGCTATACATGATGAATGTTTACAAATACAGCAAACTACAAACAGAGTTTACTTCCAATGAAGAATGGGACGTTTCAGACCAAGAAGCCATTGACTATTTGAATGAGAATTATGCAAAAGCAGAAATGGTTTATTTTTACAAAATTTCATTGGCAGACTATTCTGCACTTTCTGAGGATACTGTTGCGATGATTCACGCTGGTGCAGATGCTTTAGCAAGTGCTTTGAATGATGGTTCGGTTACCAAAACAGAGTCAGTTGAGAAGTATATTATGCCTTCCTATTTATTAATGGGCTACACAGAAGAAACTTTGGAAACATCACCAGAAAGTTATTACTATAGTAGTTTTATTCCAAAAGAAAGTACGTCTTACAGTGAAGAATTTCTTACGGAACTTTTCACAAGTGAAATAGATGGTGTTTACCGTGTAGAAGAGTCAGATTATTACTTTATTGTGTGGACACGCCTTGCAAATTATGAAACAGAAGCAGAGTTTGATAGTTTACGTGCAAGTATTCGCTATGAAATGATTGATATTGCTTTTGCTGACACAGCAGAACTGGAATATGAAGCGTATGAAGCCGATATTAATGATGCCGCTGTAAAACACTATTCTATTAACAATATTGTTTGGGCATAACCAAGGTAAACGAAATTATAAAAAGAACGCTTGATAAATCAAGCGTTCTTTTTTGTGTTATAAAGAAGAGGTGATAGATTTTTATTTATTTGAAATAATCTACGCCGCCTTCAAATAATTTTTGATATTTATTGCCAGATATGTTTTTATGCACCCCATCACCTACACGTTCGGTGTGGCACATTTTACCAAATACACGTCCGTCTGGGCTGGTAATGGCTTCAATGGCATACATACTACCATTTGGGTTGTAGGCAACGTTCATAACAGGCTCACCCGCAAGGTTTACATATTGAGATGCAATTTGTCCATTTTCGGCAAGCTTTGCAATTAATTCTTCGGTAGCTACAAAACGACCTTCACCATGGCATACAGGTAGGGTGTGAATATCGCCTACTGCCTGATATTGTAGCCAAGGGCTTTTGTTTGAGGCAACCCGTGTGTTCACCAGTTTGCTTTGGTGGCGCCCAATGGCATTAAAGGTGAGTGTCGGCGAAGTGCTATCAAGATCGTTTCGTATTTCACCGTATGGCACAAGTCCAAGTTTAATCAGTGCTTGGTAGCCATTACAAATACCGAGCATCAACCCGTCTTTTTGCTGAAGTAATTCGTGTACAGCGTCAGTAACAGCAGGGTTGCGGAAAATGGCAGTAATTAGCTTGCCACTTCCGTCAGGCTCATCTCCACCTGAAAAACCACCAGGTAACATCACAATTTGGCTATTTCTAATTTCTTTTGCAAGGTTTGCAACGCTTTCTGCCACGGCAGCTGGGGAAAGGTTGTTGATGACGAAGATAGAAGGCTCTGCACCAGCTTTTTCAAAAGCACGGGCAGCATCATATTCACAGTTGGTACCGGGGAAAACAGTGATTAACGCTTTTGGCCTCGCCACTTTTATTTGTGGTGCTGTGCGGGTGCTTGCTGTGTAAGAAAATTCTTTTAGTGGGGTATTGTCTGTATTTGTTCTGTAAGGGAATACATCTTCCAGCTTATGTTCATAGGTTTCTTGTAAGCTAGCAAATGCAACGGTTTGCCCAAAGCCTTTCAAAGCAAATTCTGCGGTGGTTTTACCAAGTGGTATACCTACATTTATATCTTCAGCCAGTTCTAAAATAAAAGCACCATAGTTGTAACTGAAGAAATCATCAAGTGTAATGTTATCATCAACAGCAAAGCCAATGCCGTTACCAAAAGCCATTTTGGCAACCCCTTCGGCAATGCCGCCATAAACAGGGGTAAAGGCAGAAAGCACTTTTCCGTTTTGTATGAGTTCTTGTACGGTTTCATAAACAGCATGCAAACTTTCAGTGGTAGGTAATAAACCGTCAATATACTCTGGTGCAAGCAGAACAACCTTGCTACCTGTTTTTTTAAATTCAGGGCTTATAATATGGTCAATGTTGCCACTGCCAACCGCAAAGCTAACAAGGGTTGGTGGCACATCTAACTCTTCAAAACTGCCAGACATACTGTCTTTTCCGCCAATGGCACCAAGTTTTAAATCAAGCTGAGCGTCTAGCGCACCCATTAAACTTGTAAATGGTTTACCCCAGCGGGTAGGGTCGTTACCCAGTTTTTCGAAGAACTCTTGAAAAGAAAGGTAAATACTGTTATAAGGAATACCGGTAGCAAGCAGTTTTGAAACGCTTTCAACAACGGCAAGGTAACCGCCTGTGTACTGGTCTTGCTCACTAATAAAGGGGTTAAAACCATAAGCCATACCGCTGCATGTTTTGGTTTCTTGCCCAGTTATGGGTAGCTTTGCAACCATAGCCTGCGGAGAGGTAAGTTGATATTGCCCACCCAGTGGTACAAGTACAGTGCTTGCCCCAACGGTAGAACCAAACTTTTCAACGAGCCCTTTTCGTCCACAAACATTTAAGTCTGCCAGTAGGGTTTGCATACCGTCAATAAACTGGCTTGGTTTGTTTTCAAGCGGGGTAGCCTGTTTTGCAACTTGTACGGTGGTGTGTTTTGCAGTGCCGTTGGCATCTAAAAAGGCACGGCTAAGGTCTACAATGGTTGCACCTTGCCAGTGCATAACCATGCGTGGGTTTTCGGTAACGGTTGCAACAACAGTGGCTTCTAAGTTTTCAGCGGTGGCAAGTGCCATAAATTTTTCAAGGCTTTCTGGTGCAATCACAATCGCCATGCGTTCTTGGCTTTCAGAAGTGGCAAGTTCTGTTCCGTCAAGCCCGTTGTACTTTTTGGGTATGGCATCTAGGTTAATGTCTAACCCGTCAGCAAGTTCACCTATGGCCACAGAAACACCACCTGCGCCAAAGTCGTTACAGCGTTTAATAAGGGTGGTGGCATTTTTGTTGCGGAAGAGACGCTGAATTTTTCGCTCAATGGGGGCATTGCCTTTTTGCACTTCTGCACCGCAACTTTCAAGGCTCTCTACCTTGTGTGCTTTTGAAGAACCCGTTGCACCGCCAATGCCGTCTCTTCCTGTGCGCCCACCAAGTAGAAGAATTAAATCTCCTGGGGCGGGGGTTTCACGTATTACATTTTCGGCAGGGGCAGCGCCTATAACAGCGCCAAGCTCCATGCGTTTTGCAACATAGCCTGGGTGGTAAATTTCTTCTACCTGCCCTGTGGCAAGCCCAATTTGGTTGCCATAGCTTGCATAGCCAGAGGCAGCTGTGGTTATCAGTTTACGCTGTGGCAGTTTGCCTTTCAGGGTGTCCTCAATGGGGGTAAGGGGGTTGCCAGCGCCTGTTACACGCATGGCTTGGTAAACATAACTTCTGCCCGAAAGCGGGTCGCGTATCGCCCCGCCTACACAGGTTGCGGCACCGCCAAACGGTTCAATTTCGGTAGGGTGGTTATGGGTTTCGTTTTTAAACATCAATAGCCAGTCTTGCTCTTCGCCGTCTACATCTGCTTTTATTTTTACACTGCAAGCATTTACTTCTTCGCTTTCATCAAGGTTTTGTAAAATGCCTTGCTTTTTTAAATAACGTGCGGCAATGGTTGCAATGTCCATTAAGGTTTCAGGTTTCTCTCGGTTTAACTCTTTACGAATAGAGAGGTAGCGTTCATACGCTTTTTGTACTTTGTCATCGCCAATTTGCACGTCATCAATAATGGTGTTAAAAGTGGTGTGGCGGCAGTGGTCGCTCCAGTAGGTGTCTAGTACACGAATCTCAGTAATGGTTGGGTTGCGGTTTTCTTTTTGAAAATATGCTTGGGTGAACAGAAGGTCATCAATATCCATTGCCAAACCATAATCACTTAAAAAGGTTTCTAGCTCCGCTTTGGTGTAACTGTTGAACCCATCTAAAATGGCAACTGCTTCAGGGGTGGGGAATACCATTTGCAAAGTGTCTTTTTCTTCTATGCCCGCCTCACGAGATTCTACAGGGTTGATAAGATACTCTTTTATTTTGGCAAGGTCTTCTTTGTTGATGTTTCCGTTTAATAGGTAAATGCGTGCGTTTTGCACGGTGGGGCGCTCTTGCTGGCTAATCAGCTGAATACACTCAGAGGCAGAATCAGCCCGTTGGTCAAACTGCCCAGGTAAATATTCTACAGCAATCACATGGTCTGCCGTAGGCAAAGTGTCATACACAATGTCAATTTGTGGTTCACTGAACACAGTAGGAATGCACGCTTTGAACAATGTTTCATCAATGCCCTCAACGTCATAACGGTTTAAAAACCGCAATTCTTTTACAGAATCAATTTGTAGAAGAGACTTGATTTCTGAAAGCAAACCGTCAGCTTCTACGGTAAACGGTTTCTTTTTTTCTACATAAACACGATACACCATTTTGAATCTCCTTCCCAGTACCCATCTAAATAATTTATTTTACATACATGCCTTTAGTGCCTGTGCACCAATGTCAGTGCGGCAGTGCTTTTTCTCGAAAGAAATGGTTTGCGCAGCGGTATATGCCTTTTGCAAGGCTTCTTGTAAAGTGCCCGCTACTGCAGTAACGCCCAGTACACGCCCGCCAGCTGTTACCAGTGCGCCATCGTTAGTTTGTTTTGTACCTGCGTGGTACACTTCAACACCATTGGTAGGCAGGCTACCGCCTGTAAGCCCATTAATTTCATAACCTGTTTTATATTCCTCAGGGTACCCGCCAGAAGCAAGAATGACACACGCAGCTGATTGGTTGCTGAATGTTACTTTTACATCTGCTAAAGTGCAACTGTCTACTGCTTGCATAATGGCCAATAAGTCAGTTTGAAGCAGCGGTAAAACAACCTGTGTTTCAGGGTCTCCGAAACGGCAGTTGTATTCAATAACTTTTGGTCCGTTTGGGGTAATCATCAGCCCGAAAAATAAACAACCTTTAAAGGTACGCCCTTCTTCATTCATGGCGTGCATGGTAGGTTTGAAAATGGTTTCCATACAAACGTCAGCAATTTCAGTGGTGTAGTATGGGTTTGGGGCAATGGTGCCCATGCCGCCAGTGTTTAAACCTTGGTCACCGTCAAGGGCACGCTTATGGTCCATACTGCTTACCATGGGCACCATGGTAATACCGTCAGTGAAAGCAAGCATGCTCACTTGTGGTCCTGTCAAAAATTCTTCAACTACCATTTTGTTGCCACTGTCACCAAAGGCTTTGTCTTCCATAATGTGTGTTACGCCTTGCAAGGCTTCATCAAGGGTTTGACAAATTAGCACACCTTTACCAAGGGCAAGCCCGTCGGCCTTTAAAACAATGGGCCAAGTGGTGTTGGCTTCTAAATATTTTTTGGCGCTGTTTGCGTCATCAAACGCTTCATATAAAGCAGTTGGTATATTGTATTTTTTCATAAGCCATTTGCTAAATACTTTACTGCCTTCAATGTTGGCTGCATTTGCCCGTGGCCCGAAAGAAGGAATGCCACGTTCTTCCAGTAAGTCAACAAGGCCTAAAACAAGGGGGTTATCTGGGGCAACCACTACAAAATCCATTTTTTTTTGCTGGGCAAAGTCTGCAATTTTTTCTACCTCGGTTGCTTTTATGGGCACGCAGGTAGCGTCATATGCAATGCCACCGTTGCCTGGTATAGCATAAATGGTAGTTACGCTAGGGTTTTCTTTTATTTTGCGAATGATGGCATGTTCACGTC
>CAZWXJ010000075.1:0-7428 GCA_964637735.1 uncultured Oscillospiraceae bacterium
AAACCCATCAAATAAAACAACATTTACTTTCTGTTTCATATTATTCTTCTCTTTGTGGTTTTTGAAATTGGGCTACCATTTTCTCGCATTTTTTCATAATATCTTCTGGTATGGTTCTAGATACAGGGAATTGCACGGCATTTACCATTCTATCTGCAAATAGGGTCATAAAGTTTGCTGTTTCTTCCAGCACTTTTCCGCTTTGAAAAGCAATGCAGTCATATCGTGTGTGCATATATTCTGCCCCAGGTACTGCTCCTCTGCCAAAGTTCATAGACGGAATACCTTTGTATGAAAAAGGTGTGCAGTCGCTCGGCATGGCATCTAGCACAGTGCGCACTTGAATGCCTTTTTCCTTCGCTGCATACTCCACATAAGTTTGCAAGTCTTTTTCGCCCGTAACTGATATATAGTCTTGCCCGAGCGCAATGGCGCCAACATCTGCATTCATCATGAAAATATGTTTATCTAGTTCTTCCGCATGCTGCGCAAGGTATGCCTGGCTACCCAGCATGCCTATTTCTTCTGCGCCAAACCAAATAAACCGAACTGTGCGGGCAGGTGGGTTTTTCGCAAAATGGTGTAATACTTCCATTATGGTTACGCTACCTGCGCCATTGTCATAAACACCGCTGCTAAAAGGTACACTGTCATAGTGAGCGCCTATTGCCACTATTTCATCTGGGTAGGTTGTGCCTGTTAAGGTCACCACCACATTTTGTGACTGCCATTTTAATGGCTCTGTCTGTAGCGTAACACGCACTTTTTTTGCTTCTTGTTGCACAAGCTCCATTGCATTTTTAATGCGTATATTAAACGCCGGCACTAGGCCATATTGTTCCATAGCAGGGCGCATTCTTCTTGTTTCAAGGTCGGTTTTCTCTTCTTCATCGGTCAGCATGCCACTCATGGTTACAAACCCTGCTACCCCTGCTTTGGTCAGCAGTTCATACGTTTCCATCGTCATGCGCCCGTTTACCAGCGCTATTTTCCCTTTTGCCTTTTTAAAGTTTAGCTCTGTCATTTCACCAACATAAATGAACTCTGCTTCAAAATCAGTAACCTTTTTTGCGCCTTCATACCCTGTTACTTCGTACCTTTTATGGTAAGGTTCTAACACTTCAAAAGTTGCCTTTATTACTCTTTCGCCCTCTACCGCAAATGGTTCCAATGCACCTTGCAAGCCCATGTTTTTTAATTCATCTTGTAACAACTGCGCCGCTTGCAATTCCGCAGGGGTGCCACTTACCCGTGTAAACCCTATTCTTTTCAAAAGGTCAAATGCACGTTTTGCGTCTGCCATAACAAGTACTCCTTTATTTTATATATTTAAAAAGGATTATATCATAGCTGCATCAAGCATAAAAGAATTTCCTCATTTTACAATGCAATATGCTTGTCTACAAAATACATTATCCAGCTCTCAATTCCCTTTATTTCAGTATGCTTTTTTACTCTTATTTTGTAACATATGTAATCGGGTTTTCGGAAAAAACAACAATGATATTCTCATTCACCTTAATCTCTTCCTGTAAGATATCGCCGTACAAATTCTCCCATATGTCACTCTCAATATATTTTTCATATTCTTCATTTGTTAAAACCACAAACCACCTATCTACCTGTACTGTATCGTCGTACCAATAAGTAAAGCATTGATATGTACCTGCAAACACACCATCTTCATTTACAGAAGCCGCATATATTTGAATGTCACTGTTTGACAAAAGCATTGTTTCATAGGTTAGCCAAAAGTATCCAAAGCCATATTCCAGATCATTTTCTTTTAGCGTCTGAATAAGGTCATATACAGGCTCTTTATTTGGTAAACTTGGTGGCAAAAACACATTTTGGGCTGCAACTAAATTATAGCTAACAATTGCGGCAAGTGCCACCGCTACCAACCTTTTTGCAGATACTTGCTTTATGCACAAACTTAAATAAACCCCTGTAACAATCGTTGCCGACATAACAATTGGCGTTAATCGCCAATTGGCATCACCAGTTTTCCCGATAATAGAAGAACATAAAATAATACCTGTGAGCACCCAATGAAACCAAACGAGAATATGCATTTTCTGATTTTGATATTTATGATATCGCACAGTTGCAATAATGGGAATAACCGTTATGAGTAACACTCCTAAAATTTGCAAGAGCAAAAAGATACCGTCTTTTCCTGCCAGTTTGCCATCCGGGCTTACTCCTTCCATAACACCAAGCAAGGTAAACCATTGTTCAGGCAAAATTAAAATACGGTTCATCCACTCCCATACGGGAGAAATCCCTGTCATATATCCGGTTGCATAAGCACCCGTGTATACGCCTCTTCTAATAAAGTTTCTCCATATCATTCCAAACAAGGTGCTTGTTCCCATCGTTGCTAGCAAAATATAGGTCACTTTGTTTTGTAACAGTGATGTATTTATGTCAAAAAAACGTTCCAGCAAAATGGCCATCATAAGCGGTACTGTACAGAAAACCATTATTTGCATACCGTTTGCACCCGCACATGCAAATAAAGTAATAAAAAGAATAAATTGTATTGTTCCTTTTTTGTCTTTTAATATATCTTTCAAACTGCTAAATTCCATCAGCCTACACAAAAGCCCAAATTGTAGAAAAAAGAAAAAAATACCCAAGCTATAGTAAATGATATGACCCCACATAATTTCTCGCAGCTTTATACTAGATGAAAGCACTAATATTGTACTAGCAAAAATAAACCGTTGATAAATCGGCAAAACATCTATTTTTGAGAGAAAAAACCAAAAGGCAAGCATAAACAAAATTGCGAACAGTGCCATACCAAATATTTGTGCTTTCAAAGAAAATCCAAATAGCATAAAGCCTGGCAGCATAATAATATTCCCCCCAAAAGGAATTACCGCCGCATAAATAAAATCTGGGTTTAAAAGGCGTCCTGCTTCATAACTTGCTTGCGCCCAAAGAAGTGTATCTGTATAGTCGGCATGTATAAAATACGCCATTTGAAAAACAATGTAGTACATGGCAACCAAAATAGCTACTGCAACGTATAAAAAAGATAACCACTTAAAAATTTTGCTGATCATCTTTTTTATATAAACTTCTTTTTCTTTCACTTGTATTCCTCCCAATAATAAACTATCCTGATGCTTTCATCTTTTAATTGCTCTACCAAATTTTTGTTTACATAAATAAAACCCGTACGCAATTGCCGTTGAAAGAAGCATGATGCCAATTGTAAGCAAAAGTACCATAGCAATGGAAATCCAACTGTCAAATGAAAAGCGTGTAGCAAACAAAACAATGGTGCTTACAAATAAATAAACAATCATATTGCTACCCATCAGTTCTATTAAAAAAGCAACTCTGTCTATCGCAAATAGTTTCGTTTCACTTAACTTAATTGCCAGCAAATACACTACATAAACAAAAAATGCACCACCTAATACCCAAAATATATCTGGCGGAAACCGCTCTGGGTACCCCCAGTTATGAAGCGCTCTATATAAAATATAAATTCCCGTACAAATACCTGTTCCAATAAGCAATGGCCAACTAAATTTTATTTTGTTTTTTTGCAAATATGCTCCCATGAAAAAATACGGTGCGTATTGGAAAAACGGGTAACTTGTTTCATAGCCCACACCACCAATTAGCATGGTTAACACACGGCTTTGAATAAGATGATAAGGAAGAAACGTTGCAGTTAAGCAAACTGCAAGTGCCATAATCATCCACTTTTTATCAGAAATAATTTTTTGAAACAAACCAAAAAAGATGAGTACAATAAAATATACAAGGGCCATGCTAAAAATAAATTCTGTATACCCTACCACAGTGCGCAATAAAAGTACGTCTACCATGCCTTGCACTGAAGTGGCTGGCATACAAAAAAAGAAAAGCGAACAAGAATAATATACTGCCATTGTTGTTAAAAAATGCTTTATGAGCTTTAGAGCAACTTCTTTTTTTGTCTTCTCAAAATAAGCAATTTGCATGCCTTGCCCAAGGCAAAACATAAATCCAGAATACACAATCAAATTAATATGTAAACACAAATCCTTTTTCCATGTTGTGTTTAAAGAATAAAAAGCAATCACATGGTTAAGTATCATCAAAACCACAAAAATGATTTTCATAATATCAAGATGTTGATATCGTCTTTTCTGCAATAGAATCACCCCTGCTGTTATAGGTAGTTATTTGATAAACCCACAACACTGTCTATTATAACTTTTATGCCCCTATTTGAAAAGTTATATAATAAATAAAAAACCATCAAAACTCTCGTTTCAATGGTTTTTCTTTGGCTCCCCAAGTTGGACTCGAACCAACGACCCTGCGGTTAACAGCCGCATGCTCTACCGACTGAGCTATTGAGGAAAATATTTACTTCAAAATATACAGGAACACCATACAGTCGTTCTTACTATCATGTAAAAATAAACTGCTCAGATATTGTAGCATAAAACATAGTGCAAATCAACATTTTTATGCAATTTAAGTAAGAAAGCTCTGAAAGGAGCGGTAAATTATTCTTTTAAAACCACGTTTCAAGTTTTATTTCATAAATATCATTATATTTATAAGGAGTCTTTAAAAAAACATCCTCCCTCATTCCTGTTTTAATTGCAAGAAAAGGTATATTTTTTTCATGCGCAACCGACGCATCTTCCTCAGTGTCACCAACAACAACAGCCTTGTCAAAAAAAACAGCCCTCGTTGCATTTATTTTGCTTTGTTTTTTCTTATAATCACATATGATGACATCTTCAAAATATTGCTTCAGGTTCAAAGCATTCAACTGGCAATTTAACATGTCGCTATGCTGCCGCTTGGTTACCAAAAAAACCGATTGTCTTTGTTGCCATTCTTGTAGTGTTTCTAACACATGTGGTTTTAGTATATCTAACATCAAATATTCTTTTTGTTCAATACGTTGTAGCCATAAATTTAAAAATGTTTCATATGTCAATGGGTATTTCGATTTTTCCAAAAGCACCGTACGTGGTATTTTATTGCGCTTCAATAACCGATATTCATCTTTGGGCAAAGGAACTCCGCCGCCCTCTACAATGATATCTGTATAACATTTATAATGGCGTTCCCATCCGTCTAACAGTGTACCATCTAAATCGCAAAAAATAACACGTTTTTTATTCGGCATTTTTGTCGCCCATTTCTTCTTTAAAATAATGGTATTCATCTAATAGCCCATCATGTATCGCTACTTCTTCCTCCCCAAACAGCTGAGTCATTTTGGTATTGTCAAAATACAAATCTCGCCCTTGCACTGGCTTTTCTGAAAACACAATATTACTTTTCGTTTGTGCAATATCTGCAAGCAAACGCACCCATTCTTCAACTGGTTTTGCATTTTTCGCTACAATATTTATAGGGTGTTGCAAAGGCTCTTCTTTCAATATCCATTTTAAAATCAAAGCACAGCAATCTTGCACATGCAAAAAAGCTCTTCGTTCTTGCCCTGTTGTATACAAGGTGATATCTTTTTGCAACAGTAAATTTTGTATTGTTGTAGGAATTAACTTTTGGTACGCTTCTTCACCTCTTCCATAAATATGCCCAATACGTAATATAGACACAGGGCAACCCGTTTCTTCTTGCCATACACGCAACAATTGCTCACAATATACTTTTGACCACCCATATAAAGTCTCAGGGGAAATAAGTGTTTCCTCTGTAATGGGAAGTATTGCGTTTTTTGCGTAAACGTCAACTGTGCTAAAAAATATAAAATGCTGCGGAATATTAGGTAAGTTGTTTACCAAATATTGCGTTGAGAAAATGTTGGCATTGCAGTTTTCTCTGTCATTAGCTTGCTGTTGGTTTTTAGGTATGTACGCACCCATATGCAATACAACATCAATATGCGTAACACCCGCTTGCAAAAAATCTTCTTTCTTTACACAATAATTCTTGTGTGTCACGCACAAAAAACCCTCCACAGGGCAAGATGATAACAGCACAGCATCTTTACAAAGTTGTGGGTATTGCTCACGCATTATATGCAATAAACCCATTCCAATAAACCCTGTAGCACCTGTTATTAATAATTTCATTTCAACCGCCTTTATTTTAAATACAGCAAGTTTTTGTCCATTTCCTTCTTTGTTGTCAATAACGGTTCTCTGTCCATACTGCGTATCCACAACAAGCCATCTTCTAATGGGTTTACTTTTCTTTCCAGTGTTGGAAATTCATTATAAAGTGCAATGTTCAAAAAAATCTCCGGCATATTCAGCCCAGCTTTTGTAAAGAAATAAATTGTTGTAAAAAATCGTGAGATGTTAATTTCTGTGGGGTTTGGCAAACCTTGCTCATCATATCCCATATCTACACCATAAATGCCATGAGGTTTGCTATCAATTGCCAAAATAGCATCTGTCGCAACTTTGTTAACAATTTCGTCGCTGCAAGTTTCGCCTATTTGCGTTACTCCAGTTACACCAGACAATGTTCTATTTCCCATGTTCCACGCATGTCTTTTTCGGGCTTGTGCAACTATCAATTCACCTTCATGCCAAACAGACAGCCATGTTACTGTGCGCGCAGTTAATAATTGTGCAGCTGTAAATGTTCCCCATCCGTTAAACCTATCAATCCATAATTTTGCAAACTCATAATCATTAGTTGGAAGTGCCCCTTTACCGCCGCCGCCAACAGTTGCCCGAATCCAAATAAATCCTTCTGCATTGCACAGTATCGAAAATGCTTTTTTCAAATCATTTTCATCATTTATCAACATGGTTTTAGGCACAGTAATACCC
Source organism: uncultured Oscillospiraceae bacterium (assembly GCA_964637735.1). Classification (GTDB taxonomy): domain Bacteria; phylum Bacillota; class Clostridia; order Oscillospirales; family Ruminococcaceae; genus CAZWXJ01. The sequence continues at coordinate 6,777 of CAZWXJ010000075.1, forward strand.
TCACGCATCCATATTTCAGCGCTTTTCGCTTTGTTTACACAAATTTCTATTGTTTCTTTACAAGGCATAAATAGCTTTGTGCCCGTTTCTAATATCTTTTCTCTATTACGTGAAATTTCTAATATTTCAACATCATTTTGAAAATGTGCAAACGCTGGTTTTTCCTTTTGTATAATTTCTGCAAGTGTTTTCTGATAATTTAAATCTACTGCATATGGAACAACATACTTTGTTTGTGCACTAGATAAAATTAAATCTCCTGGTTCACTTCCCATTCCTATAATTTCATAATCTCTTTTCCCAACTATAATTGAACGAATTACGTTCTCTGTTGGGACACCACCTGCACCACCAAGTAAAATCTTTTTCATAAAAATCTCCTATATAAATAAAGCTTTCTATTTAAAATACTTATAAAAAAGCAGTAGTATTTTAATAACCACTGCTTTCCTTATTTTGGTGACCCGTACGAGAGTCGAACTCGTGATTGCGGCGTGAGAGGCCGCCGTCTTGACCACTTGACCAACGGGCCGTGCAATTATTATGAAGAAGGCAAAATGCACTTACAACAAGTGCATTTTTACCCGTGGTACACCTTCAGGGATTCGAACCCTGGACACCCTGATTAAGAGTCAGGTGCTCTAGCCAGCTG
>CAZWXJ010000076.1:0-7315 GCA_964637735.1 uncultured Oscillospiraceae bacterium
GGCTTTATTTGATGGCAAACTTATTCACTTACTTTGTAAATATACACGGTGTCAGACGTGAAGACGGGCGTGCCACCTACAAAGGGCTTACCTTTTGTGGGTATGTGCAACATGATGTAAGTAATGCCGTTTTCACGGGCTATGGCACAGGCTTCTTCGTAAGTTTCACAGGCAAACAGCACGTCGCTTACTTCCTCTAGTTGAAAGCGCAGTTGGTAATAGTCTATGCTATATTCCATGGCGTAAAACCAGCCTTCTACATAGGCTTGCCTGCCTGTTAAGGCGGTGTACCCAAGGAATACCCCGTCTTTGTTCGTCAGGCTACGCTCATTGCGGTTGGTGGCAAATACGTCGGTTTGGGTCATGTTTTCACGCAACCAAAGGGCGGCAGCTTCATCATCAGGGGTGAGGGTGTCATACGTTACTTCAAATGCAGGGCGTATGCCAATGCAGCGCATACCTGCTTGTACCCCGTGGCGCAACAGCGGTGCGGCAATAAGTAAATTGCCTGCCACTGCTATGGTGCATAAAACAGCAACCAATGCCTGCCCACTTTTTTTGCTACAAAGCACGGGCAGCATGGCACCCACACAAAGCCACATGGCAAACAAGGCAACCAGCATAAAGTAAGTGTCTGCCCCGCCATAGTGGTTGAACATACAGTTTGCCAGTATGCCGCCCCACACGGTAGCGTGCAGGGTAAGCTGTGTAAAAGTGAGCTTTTTAAAGTGCAAAAGGGCGTACAGCAATGTAATGGCATATAGAATGAGTAACGGACCATTTTCTTTTAAAATAGTTAGTAGCACTTCAGTTACACGGGCAACAGAAAGCTCTAGATATAAATTGATGTTAGCGCCCGAAAACAAAAAGGTGAGCAAAACAGCCGCCGCAATGCCGCCAATCCCAATGCCTGCCAGCAACAAAGGGTTGCCTTGTTTGTGCAGTACCCCATACACCAGCCATGCCATTGCCGCAGCAATAATAATAAGCACGCCAACTGAGCCTTTGCTCCAGACAACGACCATAAACGCAATGCCAATGGCGGGTACAATGGTTTTGCCTTTAAATGCGTGTTCTTGTGCATATTGCAACACCAGCACCGCCGCCAAAATAAACACATAACTTTGTATAACATTGTTGGGGTTATTTAGTACATAAAACATGGCGGCATAGTTTTGAAACCACGCAACACTAACACCCAGTGGCACCACCAGTGCCTGCCAGCCTTTTGCGCCTGCATTACGGCTGACGGCATAGCTGCCAAGTAGCATAAGCCATGTCCACAGCGGGCGCAGGTAAAAGAAGTTGACATTCCATGTGTGTTGCCCCGTGAAAACCGCTACCGTGCCTGCCAGTACGTCTGAAAAATAGTGGTAATGAAAGATGCCATTTGCCACTCGTAAATCTCTGACGGGGAACCCGTACCACGGGCTTGCCGCTGAGCCTACCCCCCAAAGGGCGTCTTGGTTATATTGCATGCCACCTACGGCACTAGGCCATGCGCTGTTAAACACGCCTGTAAATATAAGCAAAAACAACACCACTGCAAACAAAATAAGTAGCCCATATGCGTAAATAGAGCGTGGGGGAGCATCGGTTAATTTTGCGTTGGTGCTTTCTTTTTTGTGTTTTTGAAAAAACAGGTAACCATCTAGCAAAAGGGGCGGTATAACGGCGGCATAAAACATGCCAAGGGCACTGCATATAACAAAGCTAAGCACCAACACTGCCCCACCAAAAGCGGCGGACACAACAGGCCTTGCTGCCCGTGAAATGCCTGGCAATAATAGCTTGCACAAAGAAAGCCCCGGTAGCAACACCAAAAACAAAAAAGCAATGGCATATAGCGCATAGCCGCTTATGCTGCCACCTGCTAAATACACTGCTATAATATACCCAACAAGCACCAGCCCACACAGTAAAACCGCTAGCTGGCGCACTGTTTTTTCATGTTTTGAAAGAAGCTCGCTCATGTAGCACCGCCTGTTTTTTATTCGCATTATAGTTTACCACACACGGCGGGTTTTCTCAATGCCATGAAGGGCGAGGCTTTGCCTGTACCAATGAAAAAGCAAACACGTTATAAGCTGTGCTGCACCAAAAGCTCTTCACTTCTTTTAGGCACTTCGCTTATGTGTTTGCTTTTTCGGGGCAATTTGCAGCTCTCTTCTTCTACAAACCACCCAACAGAAAGGTTTATCTGAAAAAGCGGCAGGGGTTACCGCTTATCAGTCAGTTAATATTTCGCCCTACCACGGCGATACTCTTTTTCGTCTTCGGCTTTTCTTTTTTGTGCCAGTTTATTCGCCGCAAGAGTGGACTGGTATTCTTGAAATTTTGCTGTTTCTTTTGCGTTGATTAAAACGGTTTCATACTTGTTTGTGTTGGCAGCTTTTAAATAGTTTATTTGGTGTTCTCTCACGGTGAATTCCTCCTTTGAATTATGGTGGTTATACTATACCTTTTTATATTGAATAATTTAGAAAGAATATATGAATGAATTTGCTTTTTTTATGAACGATTTGCAACGAAAATTTACGAAATGAGAGGAATATCACCCGTTCGGATGATAAATAAGTATTTACAAAATAAAAACTTATTTATCACGAAATACTTCTTTGCATGCATTTATTTGCGCATGCACTTTACAAAACAAGTTTTGTAAAGACAGTCGTATTTCCCAATTCTCGAAATGTTGTGTAAGCATAATGTGTTTATGTCTTGACTATTGACTAGAGACTATTAAAATTTGCCCTGCAAATTTTAATATATGTTATAATACTTTTAAACTTTGCATACCTTTGGAGGAATTTCATTTGAGCGCTATTTTAGAAAAGATAAAAACCCATAAAACAACACCGTACTTGCTTGCCTTACTTGCTAGCTTTTTGGTAACACTTGTGTTTTTTAGCAATACCTTTACCCGTAGTAATGGTGAAGAAGTTGTTTTACCGCTTCAAGCCTTTGTGTCAGACTACGACATTGAAATAAATGGCAGTGGGGTATATGTTGGAACGGGTGGCGGTACTATTACCCTTGATGGGCTTGATTTTGCCACTGGTACGCTTACCATTGTTACTACCAGTAATGCCGATTATCCATTTCCCGTGTCAGGGGACACATATATAAAAGATGACAGTAATATCATGACTTATAGCCTGGCTTCTACCTTTTTGCTTTCTCCCGCAGGCAAAGAAAATGAAGTAACGGTTGCTTTTGACAGCAAAGGTAATGCAAGCAGTGTGTTAATAGAATTTCACAAAGCAAAAACACCCTATTACATTACCTCAATTATTGTGAACAAGCCTGTTTCTTTTCGGTTTGGATGGGCGCAGTTTGCCGCACTTTCTGTTTGTGGTATAGTGGTTTGTTTTGTAATACAAAACAAACTGTACCGCATTGTGCTTAATTTTGACAATAAAGCCCATAAAATGACCGTGCTTGCCTCTGTTTTGCTGTGCATGTTTTTTGCAAATTGGGTTATGAATGTGATGGGTACTGACTTTTCATCTATAGACAAAGAAATTACTGTTAACCACTATTATGACCAATTTTTGGCTTTTCAAGAGGGGCAGGTTGAACTGCTGATTGAACCTGATGAAATCCTTACCACCCTTAGCAACCCGTATGATAGATCTTTACGGAAGGCAGTTGGTGCTCCTTCTATATGGGACTTAGCCTATTACAATGACGTTTACTATTTTTATTTTGGCATTGCGCCCATTATTGCCGTGTACTACCCTGTTTACTGGCTAACGGGGCACATACCTGGTGGCACGTTTGTATGTTTTATGCTGTGTATTTTGGGTATTGCCGCCATGGCAGGCGCCTTGTGGGAGTTTACCCGCAAGTTTGTGAAAGAACCTAACCTGCTTTTGTATTTGCTGGTAAGCATTGCTATGCCTTTTAGCTGTTACCTCTACGTTTCGGTGGCAACCCCCGCCATGTACAACATTGCCATGATAAGCGCCATCTCATTTCTTGCCTTGTTTTATTATTTGGCTTACCGTGCCGCAAGAACGCAGCATGCCATAGCACGGCGGGTATTGTTTGTTTTGGCTGGCATTGCTTTTGTGTTTGTGGCTGGCTCTCGTACAAACTATGTGCTAGCAGGCATGGCAGGGGTTGCGCCACTGTTTATAGAAGTATTGCTTGATAAAGAGCGTAAGCTTGTACAGCGCTTGCTTGATGCCATAGTGTTTGTAACACCTGTTGCCTTTGGCGCTTTGGGGCTTATGTATTACAACTACATTCGGTTTGACTCTGCTTTTGACTTTGGCTTTGTCTACCAACTTACAGTAAGCGACATACGTTATAATAAGCTTGTGTTTTCACCAAAATATTTTGCCGAAATGATTTACGCATACTTTTTACTTCCTTTGAAAAGGTCTTTCACCTTCCCATTTGTTTCGTTTCAGCACACCAACATTGGGGTGCACGGCAACTATTTGTTTGAATTTTTAGATGCGGGAATTTTGAACTTCCCGATTTACTGGTTTCTCTTCTGTATGCCAAAAGCCACCAGTAAAAAAGAACCTGTGAAAACGGCAACCATGTGGTTGTTACTTGTCTCCGCCATTGTAATGGGGTATGCAAACTTTTGCCTGGGTGGGGTTATTTACCGCTATGTGTGTGACTTAATGTTGCCACTTATATTGGTCGCTGCCGTTACCATGCTTACCATTTTCAGTGGTAAACGCAGTAGGGGTGGTGGCTGGCTGTACACCTTTGCTTGCCTAATGTGCTTTGCCAGCATTGCCATTGGTGTGCTTGGGGTTTTCAGCAACGAGCCAAATTATATTTACCACTTAAACCCTGACGTTTACATTCGCATTGCACAGTTTTTTGCAATCGGTTAAACCGTCTTTCGCTGAGGGGCGCAAAAAAAGAACCATACCTAAATGGGTATGGTTCTTTACTTTTATATGAAACTACCGCACACGGTCACGGTGGTATTCTTCTGCGGCAAGGGCTTTTTGCTCTTCTTCCTGTTTCATTGCCGCAAGAGCAACCTGGTATTCTTGAAATTTTGCCATTTCTTTTGCGTTGCTCAGCACAGCTTCATACTTGTTGGTTGTTGCTGTTTTTAAATAGTCTAATTGTTGTTCTCTCACGGTAAGTGCCTCCTTTATGTACTTTGGTGATGATTATACTATACCGTAAGATGTTGAACATTTTGAGATGAAAATGTGAAGGATTTTTGTACTTTTGTGAAAGGTTTGCGAAAATTAGAATTTACTTCGTAAATTCTAATTCCTGAAATACGCCACTGCCACATATAGTCACGTGGCAGCTTTACAAAATAAATTTTGTAAAGGCAGTTGTATTTCGCCATACTTAGCGCCTTAGTTGTTATTGAAACTTCCACCCTGCTGTTTTTAAAGTCTCAATAGAATTTTCTTCCGTTTCTTTTATTAATGCATCATAATATGCATATTCCTGTACATTTAATTTTTCGATCGTTTTTTCTAAATCTTCAATTTCTTTTTCCATTCGTTCCTTATAAGCAATGCTGTCAGCTGTTATTTTCAATCCATATTTTTCTTCATAATATTTATACATGTCAAAGTTTGTCTTCAATGTAGTCTTCGTTTGAATAATATTGCTTTCAACTCCTCTAATCACTGTTTCATAATCATGGTATTTTAGCGCAAGGGTATTTTCCCAAAAAGAAACAAGCTCTTTTTCTTTTTCCGCAACAGGTATGTTTCCTTTTGTTATTTCGTATGCTACTTTAGAGTTTTCAACCAACTCAAACAATGGCAAAATTTTACCTTGCACAAATTCCATCATTTCTTTCAAAGTCGCATCATCAACTTCTTCGTTATACACTAACCCGCCTTTTTCTTTATCTCTATCAAGCACTTCCATATCCCACGGCAATGTAGGTACTCTAAACATAGACAGCCTTAGCAAATTTCCGTACTGCAAAGTTCTTTCAATAATACCCGCAGAAAAGGGCATTAGAATTATTGGCAAGTCGCAACCAGTCGTCCATGAATTGAACGTTATGCCTTGCAACATATCACCTCTCACACGGTAAAATGTTTTTTTATACCGCACAAACCCCAGTGGGTATAATAAATTTTTAAACCGCTGCCTATATTCTTTCAAAATATACTTCATGCGTTCCTCCCATGCTTTTGTGTACTCTTCTGCTTACTTGTATATTACCACGACATTATTCAATGCGTCTATAAAAGAAATATGATAACTACAAAAAAAGCTGATAACAAACTAAGTTATTATCAGCTTTTTTATTTTAGAAGAAAGGTAATACTTTTTACTTCTTCCTTTGTTTCAGAATTTTTTCTGCTTGCTCTTTTTCATGTTTTGCGGCAAGATCTAAATCTTCTTTTACGTCGCCTGCAAAGGCTTTCACTTTTTCGCCAGCGTCTGCAATGGCTGTTTTGGCTTTGCCTGCATATTCTTTGGTGGTTTTTGCCGCTTCGGTTACATTTTCTTTCAGCTCACTTGTGGTGGCGGCAACCTTCTTTTTGGTTTTGTTTAATTCTCTTTTTTCTTTGGCACGCCCTTTGGCATACTCTTCTGGCATTTGGGTGTCTATTTTCTTTTGTAATTTTTCTTCTTCCCTGTCTACCACTTTGCCCACTTCTTTTAATTTGTCACCCATTAAGTCAACCATGTCTTTCAGGTTTTCTTTTAAGTCAGCGGTGGTTTCTTTCAAGGCTTTGTCTACTTCTTGCTCTTTACGTGTTGTTCCCATTATGTTCTTCCTTTCTGTTATTAAGTGTCTATATCTGCTTTTTCACGTGCATCACGCAGAATGTCCATCTTTTTGTCTACCCGCTCGCCAAGGGTTTCGGCGGCGTCATACAGGTCGTTGTGTACGTCTTGCAGGGCGGCTTTTGCTTTTAGGGTTTCTTCCTCTGCCTTGTCTTTCAAAGTGGCGGCGCCGTCTTTCGCTTTGTTTTCAAGCTCTTTTTCTGTTGCTTGCACATGCTTGTAATAGTCGTCTCCTTTGTCAGCGTAGGCTTCATAACTGTTTATATCTTTTTCATAGTCTTTCATAAGGTGGCTCCTTTCCTATATATGTTGTGGTTCTTTCTGTTACTTACACTATACAGGTTGAAGATGACCAAATTTGGCAAAGATTATGAATTTATTGCAAATAAAAAACGATTCGCACGTTTTTTGCAAATCGTTTTTTTGTATTTTGATGCCGCTTTATGCCGTGGCTTCTTGTTCCGTCTCTTCTTCCGTGCCCCTTGCAAGCTGCATGCTTGGGTATATTTCTGCAAGTAGTTCATTTGGATAGTTTTCGTCAAGAAATTCTTCAATGCGGTTGGTAGCG
>CAZWXJ010000077.1:0-7053 GCA_964637735.1 uncultured Oscillospiraceae bacterium
AATACAACAGGCATTTCTTCGGTAATGGTTTTAATTTGCTCTGCTTCGGCAAGCTTTAAACACAGTGCTATGCTTCTTTGCTGCCCTTGTGAGGCATATATTTTTGCATCTTCCCCATTTAAAAAGAGGGAAATGTCATCTCGGTGTGGGCCAATTAGTGCAAAGCCTACTTTTATTTCTTGGTCTTTGTTGCGGCTTAGCTTTTCAAGCAGTAAAACAGGGTCTTTCTCTGCCCGGGTATAGTTTATTTTTAAGGTCTCTTGCCCCCGAGAGATTTTTTCATATTTCTCTGTTGCAATTTCTTTTATTTGGCTTATATAGTGGTCTCTTTTTTCTCTTATTTCTACGGCATAAATTGCAAATTCCCCGTTGATGATATCTAATAAATCATATTTTGTTTCTGCCTGGTCTTTTTTCATTTCTTTCAACAGCGCATATCTTTTTACGGTTTCATAATAATTCGGGTAAAGCTGGCATAATGCAGCGTCAATAAATTTTCTGCGCTCAGCGGGGGATCCCTTTACCAAAGAGAGATGCCCTGGTGCAAACACCACGCAATAAAAAACACCTGCTAAGTTGGTTGCACGCCCATAGTCAACGTCGTTAATGGTTGCAAATCTGCCTTTTCTCTCTGTTTTTTCTGACCCGATTGTGATTTTAATTTCTTTTTCTACATCTTCTTTGTCAACCACAGAAGAGTGAATAGAAGAAAAATCTTCCCCTTTTTGAATGAGATCAATATCTTTTGCGTTGCGAAAGCTTTTTGCACCCGATAAAAGCCAGATACTTTCCAGTAAATTGGTTTTTCCTTGCCCGTTCTCTCCGTTAATAACCGTAATGGAAGAAGAGGGTTCTATGGTCATGTCATCTATGTTTCTGTAATTTTTTACCGTGTGCTTTTTTACTATCAATCCGCCACAACCTCTAACGTAATGTCATCTATTTGCACTTTTGTGCCGGGTGTAATTTTTTTACCACGTGCAGTACATACCTCACCGTTTACCAAAACCAGCCCTTGCTGCACAGCTTCTTTTGCAATACCACCTGTGTCTGCAACACCTGCAAACTTCAGTAAGGCATCTAGCTTGATAAACGGTGTATTTATTTTAATTTTCTCAGTCATTCTTAAACCTTACTGGAAGAACAAGGAATAAAAAGTCAGTTCCTTCTGTTGGTAGCACTTTAGCAGGAGATAAAGGACCAGACAATTCAAACACTACTTCTTCTCTATTTGCATATTTTAAAGCGTCTAATAAATAGCGGTTATTAAACCCAATTTCAATTTCATCGCCTTCAATGTTTGCTTCTATTTCGTCATTCACTTTACCAAGCGCTGTTTGGCAGCGTACTTTAATGTTTTCATCAAAAGTAATGCGCAATGGGTTTTTTAAACGCTCTGTAATAATTAAAGAAGCACGCTCAATAGAGTCCATAAAATCTTTTACCTTCACGGTAACTTTTGTTTTATGCCCTTCTGGTACTACTTTTGTGTAATCTAAAAATTCACCTTCTAAAAGGCGGCTTAAAATGGTGTACCCATTGGCTGTAAACACAACATATCTTCTATTGGCTGAAATTTCTACCGTGTCATTTGTATCTCCCATTAGGCGAGAAAGTTCTATTAATGTTTTTTGTGGCACAATAATAGAAAGTTCTTTGTCTGTATCTATTTGGCGCTCACAAATGGCAAGTCTATACCCATCAAGGGCAACAATTGTTAATTTACCTGGCTCTATAGAAAGAAGCTCCCCTGTATGGGCAGGTTTTTTATCATCAATTGAAACAGCGTAAATGGTAGAATCTATCATTTGTTTTAAAACAGTGCTTTCCATGCTAAACAAAGGGTCAGCCCCTGGGGTGGGCAGCTCTGGGTAGTCTTGCGCTTGCATACCAAGAATATTAAACTCTGTAATACCGCCTTTTACAGTGGTTACAAGGTTTTCATCGGTAGAGAGCTCTACGGTATCAGATGCCATTTTACGAATGATATCGCCTAATAATTTAGCTGAGAGAACCACTTCTCCGTTTTCTTTTACGGTTGCAGGAATGGTGGTTGTAATACCCATTTCAAGGTCATATCCTGTCAGGGTTACAGAAGTGCCGTCTGTTTTAAATAGAATGCCTTCTAGTACAGGAACATTGCTTCTGTGGGTAACAGCTTTTGAAACGCCGTTAATTGCTTCTGATAATGTTAACTTATCGCAAATGATATGCATGGTCAAAATACCTCCTAATATAAATAAAACAAACATAAAAAATAGTAGTAGTAGTAGGGGCTGTGAATTTGTTGAAAAAGAACTGGAGAAAAAGATAAAAGCAAAGAAAAATGGAGTGAGGGTAGTGTTTAAAGCGTGTCAAATAAATTGTGGATTTCTCTTTGCATAGAAACGTGTGCGGAAAGCTGTGGAAAAAAGACTGTTAATTGTTTAAAGCTTTGTGAAAAATTAAACCCTTACATTTTTAATAATATCTTCCACTGTTTCAGCAAGGCGGGTGTTGGTTTCCATCTTTTTTCCAATATCGCCAATGGCATAAACAACGGTAGAATGATCTCGCCCGCCAAATTCTTTACCAATGTCCTCCATAGACATGCCCGTCATCTCTCGGATGATGTACATAGAGAGTTTTCTGGCGTTTGAAATATTCGCTGTTCTTTTAGAAGAACGCAAGTCCTCGGTGGAGGTGTTATAAGTGCGTGCCACTTCGCTGATGATTTTATCAACCGTAACGGGAAGAGGCTGGTTTTCACTGAGAATGTCTTTGATGACGTTTTGCGCAACGCCTATAACAGGCTGCAGCCCTTCAATGGAAGAATACGCCGCTAGTTTTTTCACAGCACCCTCTAGCTGGCGAATATTGTTTTTTAAGTTGGTGGCAATAAAGTCCACCACGTCATCAGGCAGGGCAATGTCTAATAAGTCAGCCTTGCGGCGAATAATAGCAGAGCGTGTCTCAAAATCAGGGGGCTGAATATCAGCAATGAGGCCTGATTCAAAGCGGGTGCGCAGGCGTTCTTCTAGGCTTTTTATTTCTTTTGGCGGCCTGTCAGACGCAAGTACAATTTGTTTGCGGGCGTTGTGCAAGGTGTTGAAGGTATGGAAAAACTCTTCTTGTGTACTTTCTTTTCCCGCAATGAACTGAATGTCATCTACTAATAAAACGTCTGCGGCACGGTATTTTTGATGGAAGTTGTCAGTTGAGCCGGTGCGAATGGCAGAAATGATTTCATTGGTAAATGTTTCACCATCAACATATACAATTTTATATTGGGGGTAGTTGCTTTCAATTTCTGCTTGAATGGCATTGAGCAAATGCGTTTTACCAAGGCCCGAGTCTCCGTAAATAAACAAAGGGTTATAAGCGCCCGAAGGGTTTGCTGCAACAGCTTGCGCTGCGGCATGAGCAAATTTATTGGTAGAACCAACAATGAAGTTGCTGAAAGTGTACTCATACAAAGAAGAAGAAGCGGGAATAAAAGCATGCGCAGTATGCTCTTCTACTTCTTCAGCTGAGGGAAGAACCATTTTAATGTGCACAGGAAAGCCGAGCACTTCTTCGAAGCCTTGCTCTAGTAAAGGGCGGTAACGGTCAACAATAATGCCACGCACAAAGTCACTGCGGGCGGCTAAAACCGCTTCATCTCCCTCAAAACTAACGGCTTCCAAATTGTCAATAAACAAGTTGTAGGTTGCGGGTACAAGCCGCTCTCTGCAAAACTCTTTTACCGCAGAAAAAACCTCTTTAAACGAATCCATAAAATTACTCCTCAAAAAAGTAAAATAACGCTATATACAAGAAAAAAGGGGAAAATCCCCTGTTTTTTGGCTACTCAAATTATAGCATAAAAGAGGGTGCGTTTCAACACGAATGTTGAAAATTTGAGGACATTTTATAATAAGTATATATATAGCAGAAAAAGGTGCGTATAAAAGGTGAAAATTCACATAAAAAAGCAGAAAAGAATTGACAGGCAAAACTGCTTTCCTGTATACTAATACATTGCAAGGTGCATAGGTATCACTATGTACAAAACATCATGCCTACAGGGCTGTAATATTGGAGGACAATTATGAAAAGAACGTATCAACCAAAAAAACGGCAACGTGCCCGCGAGCACGGATTTTTCAGCCGTATGAAAACAAGATCTGGCAGAAAACTCATTGCGAGACGTCGCGCAAAAGGCAGAGCGAAACTATCTGTTTAATCCCCGAGGCCACATCATGCGTGTGGTCTTTCGTTTTATTGTACAAAAGCACAGGTGAAAAGGTGGGTACAAAGCCATGAGGTATGCATCGCTTACCAAAAATTACGAATTTTCCCGTGTGTATAGAAGAGGCGCCAGTTATGTGCACCCGTTTTTGGTAACCTATGTACTGAAAAAGAAAAAAGGTACATTAAAAGTGGGCATTACATCTAGCAAAAAAACAGGTGGGGCCGTTGCCAGAAACCGCGCTAGGCGCATTGTGCGTGCTGCATTGGCAAGCTGCGCACCAGTTGAAGAAGGCAAATATGACATTGTGTTTGTTACTAGAACGGCAACCGCTTTTCAAAAAAGTTATGACATTGAAAAAGTTATGCGCACACACTTAGGGCAGGCAGGGGTTTTGAAGAATGATCAGTAAACTGCTGATAGCATTGCTGAAGGGGTATAAGAAATTAATTTCTCCTTTGCAAAAAGGGCGAAACTGCCGCTTCATGCCGACTTGTTCGGAATATGCAATGGAAGCCATAGAGATACACGGTGCGTTAAAAGGCAGTATACTTGCTGTGTGGCGTGTTTTACGCTGTAACCCCTTCGGAAAGCATGGGTATGACCCAGTGCCTGAAAAAGGAACGTGGACAAACCCTGACAGGCTTCTGCAAAAATAAAATTATACTTGCGGCACAAGCCGCATTGGAGGTTTATAAATGGGCGAAATTTTTTCTTTAATAGCAACCCCGCTCGGCTGGATACTGCGGACGCTATATAACCTGGTGGGCAATTACGGCATTGCTTTAATTTTGTTTACCATTGTAACAAAAGTGTTTATGCTGCCGCTGTCTATTTCACAGCAAAAGTCAACGGCTAAACAAGCGGCCTATATGCCTATGATTCAAGAAATTCAGAAAAAATGGGCAAAAGACCAAAAGCGTCAGCAAGAAGAACTGGCAAAACTGCAACAAGAATATGGTTATTCACCAACATCTGGCTGTTTACCGCTGGTTATTCAAATGGTTGTTATGTTCGGCCTTGTAGACGTTATTTATAAACCGATGAAGCATATTTTGCAAATTTCAACAGAAGTGATTGCAGCAGCAACAGAAGTGGCGACAAATATTGGGGTTTCCCTTTCAAACTATAGCCCGCAAACAGGGGTTATACAAGCCATTAAGCAAAATCCTGGTGCATTTTCATCTGTTATGGACGCTGACACCATTGCCAAAGTAACAGGGTTTAACCAAACCTTTTTAGGGCTTGACCTTTCAGTGGTACCAGAGGTTGCTTTGAATGTTTTCATTCTCATTCCTATTCTCAGTGCCATTACTTCTATTGTGTTGCAACTTGTAACACAAAAGCTGAATGGTACATCAGACCAAATGCAAGGTAGCATGAAATACATGACATTGGTAAGCGCTGGCATGATGCTTTGGATTGGCTTTAGCGTACCAGTTGGTGTTACCATGTACTGGATTATTGGTAACATTTACGGTGTGTTGCAAGCGTTTGTGTTGAACAAAGTGTATAACCCGAAAGAGTACCGGGCACAGTTAGAAGCAGAAATTGCCGAGAAAAAAGCCGCCAAAAAAGCAAAGAAAAAAGTAAAAGTGAAAAACGATGCTGGCGAAGAGGAAGAAAAAGAAGTTTCAGAAGCGGAATTAAACCGCATACGCCTAGAAAAGGCACGTGAGATGGACAAAAGCATGTACGACGAATAAATAATGAACGTGGGAGGAACCTTTATGCGTGAAGCGATAACAACGGGCAATACCATTGATGAAGCCATAGAAAAAGCATGTGAAGAACTTGGGTTACCACGGGAAGAAATTAGCATAGAAGTGCTTGAAACAGGTAGAAAAAAGCTGTTTGGCAGCATTCCTGCAAAAGTGCGCGCCACTGTTGATGGCGAAGAGGAAGAAACCCCTGTAAAAGAAGAACCCAAAAAAGAAGCACAAGCGGCAAAAGATACAACACCAAAAGAAACACCGAAACAAGACGAAAAACCAGTTGAAACACCCCATGAAAGTGAAAAAGCAACCATTGCAGTGAATTATATTAAAGACATTGCAAAGGCCATGGGCATTGAAACGTTTGAAACAAATGTTGTAAAACGCAGAGATATTACCGTTATTAAAATTGACGGTGAAGAAGCAAGCCCGTTAATTGGGCGCCGTGGCGAAACCATGGAAGCACTTGCTATGCTGGCGGGGCTTGTGGCAAACAACGCAGGTGGAGATTACGAAAAAATAAACGTTGACGTAAACAACTATAGTGAAAAACGCCAGAAGGACCTGATAAGCCTTGCAAAACGTGTAGGTACGCAGGTTGGCAAAACAGGGAAAAGCCATACGTTTGAGCCTATGAATTCTTATGAAAGACGCATTATTCACTCAGTCATAAGTGAGATGAATGGCGTAAAAAGCGAAAGCTTTGGCGAGGCACAAAGCCGCCATATTGTGGTAACAAGCACAAGGCCAAACCGTAACAGAAATAATAACAACAACCGTGGAGGCAGGCGCAGAGATGGCGGACGCCGTGACAACAACCGAGACAGAGGCCCACGTGAACCACAACCACCCCAAGAAGGCAGAACAGACGGAAAAAGCCCAGATGCAGAGCTACTTGAAAAACTAGCAGCAGAGGGAACATACGGTAAAATAGATTTATAAAGAGATAAAAACAAAAAACACCGTGTACACGGTGTTTTTTGTTTGCACTGTTATGGTATTGTATGTTACATGCCCCAAAAATCTTCTATTTCACCTAAAATGTCTTTTGCTGGAGTGAGTGTTGCCTCAACGATAGATTTTCCAGTTTTTCGCAAATAATATTGTACGGCATGATATCCGCAAGCA
>CAZWXJ010000078.1:0-7049 GCA_964637735.1 uncultured Oscillospiraceae bacterium
ACAGATACGTTGGTGGTATGCCATATGTTAAATCATTATTTAAACTGGCATAATATGGGTTGTCTTCTTCCCCCGCTTTTATGTACTGCGCTTGGTAATATGCAAGGTCTTCTTTGCGCATGCCATCTAACAAGGTGCCATACAAGCGCATGGTTTTTGAGTCGCTTAAGCCGTAAGCACCATAATATAACAGCAATGCTTTTATATGGCTTTCATCCGCAGAGGTATCTCTTAAATATGTTGTAACGCCAAGGGCTAAGTTCGCACCACCAGAATCTCCTGCCAGTGCAATATTATTTGCATTTATATTATGCAAAGTGGCATTTTCTCGTAAATATTCATAAGTTGCAACACCCTCATATAACTGAGTAGGAAATTTGAATTCAGGTGCAAGTTTATAGTCAACCCCTACAACAACACAGCCACTTTCAGCACATAGCGTACGCATAATACGGCTATGGGTGTCGTTATTGCCGACAGTAAAACCTCCTCCATGTAAATAAATAATAACGGGCAAATTATTCGCATCAGAAGGGGAATGAAAACGCAAGGGCAATGGCCCTGCAGGCCCGTCAATAATATACTCTTCTGTTTTAAAAACGGAAGGTCCGCCTTCGTTCCAAAAAACACGTTCAGCGTTGTATTTTTCACGCAATTCTTCCCAGGTGCAGTTGGTGTCAAAGGCATCTTTAGTGTTTTGTAGCTGGTAATCAATTACTTTGCGCATTTCTTCATTTAGCGAAGGGTATGGGTCAAGCTTGTTTTGCTCAAGGTTTATTTTGTACGCTGGCATATTGTATTGCAAGATGATGACCTCCTTTGTATAATAAACAGTATAACATGTAAGGTGAATAATTTCCAAATAGAGAGGTGCCCTTTTGATAGATGATAGTAAAATAGAATTACTTTTTATAAACAGCAATTTCGAAAAGTATCGTTACAAATATTCTGTTATTGTGGCTAAAAGTAATGAAAAATGGGTGCTGTGTAAACATAAAGAAAGAGATACGTTAGAATTTCCTGGTGGGCATATAGAAGCAGGGGAAACTCCCTTGCAAGCCGCCGAAAGAGAGTTGTTTGAAGAAAGCGGCGCTGTTACGTATACCATGAAAGAAGTAGGCGCTTATAGTGTGAAAAGAGGGGCAAACATAAGCTATGGCATGCTTTATTATGCAGATGTTTCAGAATTTGCAGTATTGCCTGAAAGTGAAATGGAAAAAGTTTATTTTATAGATGATTTATCTATTGTTCAATGGACGTACCCACATATACAGCCATTGATGAAAGAATATATTATACAGGAGGGATTGATATGAGAAGAGAAGAACGTGAAATAACAGAAATAGCACGCATTGATGAAATTATTGAAACGTGTGATTGTTGCAGAATTGGTTTGGTAGACGGAGCCTCTGTTTACATGGTGCCATTAAACTTTGGGTATGAGCGTGTAGATGGAAAAAGTGTTTTCTACTTCCATGGCGCAAAAGTAGGCAGAAAAGCAGATCTTATTCAAAAAAACGGGGATGCTGGGTTTGAATTAGACACAAACCATGCACTGAAAAGCCATGAAGAAGCATGTGGGCATTCTTTTGGGTACAGTAGTATTGTTGGCAGTGGCAAAATAAGTTTTATAGATAACTTGCCTGAAAAAAGACACGCTTTAAACTTGGTTATGAAACAACATACGGGGCAAGGTGAGTGGGAAATGCCCGATAAAGCGATTGAAGCTGTTGGTGTAATGAAGCTAGAGGTAGAAGAAATGTGTGGCAAAGAAAACTTGTAAATAAAAACTCCTTCCATGTAATTACATGGAAGGAGTTTTGCATAAGAAGGGAGCTATTAAACAGCATCTTGTTCTTCAGGGTCAAATTGGCTTTGATATAAGTCAGCATAAAAGCCACCTTTTGCAAGAAGGCCATCGTGTGTGCCCGTTTCAACAATGTCGCCATTGTCAATAACAATAATCATGTCAGCGTTACGAATGGTGGAAAGCCTATGTGCAATTACAAAACTAGTGCGGTTTTCCATCAAGGTGTCCATCGCTTTTTGAATGTACACTTCAGTACGTGTGTCAACAGAACTGGTAGCTTCATCCAAAATCAAAATTTTCGGGTCAGCCAAAATGGCACGGGCAATGGTAAGAAGTTGCTTTTGCCCTTGGCTAATGTTGCTGGCATCTTCGTTAATCACCATGTCATACCCGCCAGGAAGCGTTTTGATAAACCTGTCAGCTTGGGCAGACCAAGCAGCCGCTTTTACTTCCTCATCGGTTGCATCTAGTTTGCTATAACGAATATTATCTGCAATAGAAGCGTTATAAAGCCATGTGTCTTGTAAAACCATACCAAAGCAGCTTCGTAAACCATTACGTGTAAAATCTTTTATGTTGTGTCCATCTATTAAAATAGCGCCACTGTTCACGTCGTAAAAACGCATGAGTAATTTCACTAAAGTGGTTTTGCCTGCGCCTGTTGGGCCAACAATTGCCACTTTTTGCCCAGGCCTTACAGAAGCAGAAAAGTCATGAATAATAACTTTTTCAGGTGTATAACCAAACTGCACATGCTCAAAGTCTACTTTACCAACAACATCATCAGGGCTTACAGGGGTTGTTGTGTCAGGGGTTTCTTCCGCTTCGTTCAAGAAGCCAAACACACGTTCGGCGGCAGCAGCAGTTTGTTGCAACACATTTGAAACGTTTGCAACTTGTGTAATGGGCTGCGTAAAGTTACGAATGTACAGAATAAATGACTGAATTTCGCCTACCGTAATAATGCCACGTGCGGCATAGTAGCTACCCATAATACAAACAGCAACATACCCAACATTGCCCACAAAGCGCATCATAGGCATCATGATGCCTGATATAAACTGGCTTTTACGGTTTGATTCAGCAAGAAGATTGTTATAATACTCAAACACTTCTATTGACTGTTCTTCGCCGTTAAAAGCCTTTACAACTGTATGCCCGCTGTACATTTCTTCAATATGCCCATTTACATTGCCAAGGTATTCTTGTTGCGCACGGAAATATTTTTGCGAGTGCTTTACAATGAATGAGACAATTAGTAAAGAGAAAGGAATGATTAGCAAAGCAATCAATGTCATCTGCCAGCTGATGGAAAGCATCATGAACAATACACCAATAATAGTAGTGGCAGAGGAAATGACTTCTGTAAGCGTGGTATCTAAAGATGAGCTTACAGTATCAACATCGTTTGTAATGCGGCTTAATACTTCGCCTTGTGAAATGGTGTCAAAGTAACTAAGTGGCAAACGGTTAATTTTTGAGGCAATATCACTACGCATTTTATAGGTAATTTTGGTGTTGACACCCGCCATAATAAAGTTTTGTAAATAACGGAACAAAGCGGATAGTAAATAAATGATACCTAAGAATGTTAAAATGCGTAATAATGCAGTAAAGTCAATGCCGCCTGTGCCAGCAATAGATGCCGCAACACCACGTGCAAGTTCGGTTGTGGCATTTCCTAAAATTCTAGGGCCAAGAACATTGAATATAGTGGAAGTAATTGAGAGAATGACCACAAAAAGCAACAAAAATTTATAAGTAGATAGATAGGACAGTAATTGCTTCATAGTGCCTTTAAAGTCTTTGGGCTTTTCGCCAGGCATCATGCGTCCTGCAGGGCCACCTCGGCCACCGCCGCCACCGCCTCCGCCCCCACCACGTGGGCCGAAGGGAGAGGAAGGTGCTTTTTTCTGAGGTGTGTTTGTGTTTTTATTTTGCTCACTCATGCTAATTCCTCCTCAGATAATTGTGATAGCGCAATTTCACGGTATGTCTCACAAGTTTTTAAAAGCTCTTGGTGCGTGCCCTTACCCACAATGCGCCCTTCGTCTAAAACAATAATTTGTTCAGCCTGCATAATGGTGTTAATGCGCTGTGCCACAATAATAATGGTAGCTTCACCTGCTTCATCGTGCAGGGCACGGCGCAGGGCAGAGTCTGTTTTAAAGTCAAGAGCAGAGAAACTATCATCAAATACATAAATAGGTGCACCTATGGCAAGCGCCCTTGCTATTGAAAGCCGTTGCCGCTGCCCGCCAGAAACATTGGTACCACCCTGTGCAATAGGTGTTTCAAATTGTTCAGGTAGTTTTTCAATAAATTCGGTAGCTTGGGCAACGTTTGCAGCTTGCAAAATCTCTTCTTCAGACGCATCTTGATTACCATAACGAATATTCGAATCAATTGTGCCTGTAAAAAGGTTTGCCTTTTGCGGGACAAGCCCTATCTTTTCGTGCAAACCATGTTGCGTATATTCTTTTACGTTATGCCCACCAATCAGAACTTCGCCAGCAGTGGTGTCATAAAAACGAGGTATTAAGTTAATAAGGGTAGATTTACCTGCCCCAGTTGAGCCGATAAAGGCGGTGGTTTGCCCAGGCTTTGCAAGGAAGGAAATGTTTTCAATAGCATTTTCATCTGCACCTGGGTAACGGAAGCTAACGTCTTTAAACTCTATGGTTGCGTCAAAGCCATCAGAAATAACAACAGGTTCTACTGGGTCAATAATAGAAGGTTCAGTGTTCAACACTTCTGCAATACGTGTAGCAGAAACAGATGCACGTGGTATCATGATGAACATCATAGAAATCATGAAGAAGTTCATAATAATTTGTGTTGCATACTGCATGAAGGCAATCATGTCACCAACTTGCATGGTGGAAGCCGCAATATATTTTGCACCGATCCATACAATCAAAATGGTCAAACCATTCATAACAAGGTTCATAACAGGCATCATAAGCCCCATGGTGCGTGTAACAAATAAGTTTGTTGAGGTAAGGTCTGAATTTGCTTTATCAAACTTTTCTTCTTCAAATTTTTGGGTGCTAAAAGCACGAATAACCAGCATACCTGAAAGATTTTCACGCACAACAAGGTTTACACGGTCAATTAATTGTTGCATAATTTTGAATTTTGGCATAACAATTGCATAAAGCACCATAATTAAACCGATGATAATAATGATAGCAAGGGCAATGAGCCATGCCATAGAAGGGCTTTTTTGCCATGCCATAATGGCACCGCCAATGCCCATAATAGGGGCAGAGGCTAACATACGAATACCCATGGTAACAACCTGTTGCATTTGCGTAACATCATTTGTGGTACGTGTGATGAGTGATGATGTTGAAAATTTGTCAAATTCTTGGCTAGAAAAGCTTTCAACCTTGTTGAAAAGCGAGCTGCGCAAGGAACGAGAAAACCCAGAACCAACTTTTGAAGCGCAATAGCCAACACAAATGGAAGCCAAAACAGATAAAGCAGACATGAATAGCATTTTTCCGCCAATTTGCAAAATATAACTTACTTGCATGCCATCAACATCTAAGCCAAGTTCTTCATAGAAAGACTTTGTAAATGCAATAGCAACTGATTTTTTCGTGTTATCTGCGGTTTCATAAGCATCTGCTTGTGCAGTTTCAATGGCTGATGTAGGTAAGGCAGTAATTTTTTCACGAAGAGGGTAAAGGGCAGTTACATTGATAGAGGAAGATGCGCCATCTGCTTGCTGTAAATCTTCAGCGGCGTAAGTTTGCGCCAGAGATAAAAAGGTATACGTAGCATTTTGAAATATAGCGTTCAGTGAAGAAAGATCTTCTATATTCTCGTTTAATACATATATGTTTTCATTTTTTAACAGGGGGTATTGCTCTAATTCTGCGGCAGTTGCAGAGGTAGGTGTTTTCAATGTGTATGCAGAATGCAACGTTTCAAGGTCTTCTTCTGTCATGAACAAAGACAAAAACTGCATACCTTCTTCACTGAAAGCGGCTGGTGTTATATCATCAATACCGCCTTGCTGAATACCAACGTTAACAATGTCAGACATATAGTCAGGTAATTTTAAGTCAAAAATGGCCTGCATGAATAAAAGAACAACAGAGGTGCAAATAAGTAAGGCAAAAGGTTTTAAGTATTTTGCAACAGTTTTCATTTAACGGGGTCCTCCTTGGTTGCAGGGTGTGCAGAATCTGCTTGATCTTTCATAACTGTTTTAATAGAATCTGCAAGCAAGTTTGCAAGGCGGGCAAATTCTCGAATATTTTCTTTTCCCATTGTATCTTTTACCTGTTCCATGGTTTGCAACATGGTTTTAAAAGAATCTTCAACCACTTTGCTACCAGCCTCTGTTAAGTGTACGTAGGTGCTACGCCTGTCTGCCTTGTCAAATTTTCGCACAACATACCCTAAATCTTCAAGGTCGTTTATACGCTGAGACACCGACGGTGCAGCTTGCTCAAGGTGGGCGGCAAGTTCATTAATTTTTAAGCCAGTACCAAATTTTTCTTTATGAAAATGAAGCGTGCGTAACATGTGAAATTGTGAGCGGGTAAGGCCGTTATATGCGGGAGACAAAACATGCCCAAGCCGCCGTATTCTATGCATGCTTGAAAACAGAAGGTCCATGTCATCGTCTTGTACGTGCATATGCATTTGGTCAACTCCTTTACTAAGCTAATAATTAGTTTAACTAAATATTATTATAGCTAATTAAAAAAGAATGTCAAGATAAAAACAAACCACCAATAGCGGTGGTTTGTGAAATATTTATAAAATAGTTATACTTCTGCATTTTTAATAGCTTGTAATACGGCATCATTATCAGAAGAGATAATATAAATTAAATAACCATCAATTTCGGTTTCCATACGGTTCATAACTAGCTGATATTGGTCAGGCAGGTAATTTTCCCAGGTACGTTCTTGTGTTAACATAAATTCTTCAAACATGGCTTTGGCTTCTTCTTCTTTGCCTTCTACTGGCTTTGCAATAATGTAAAGGTTCGCCTTTACTATTACCATAGGCAACCGAATGGCGTAGTCTTCAAGCAAAGATAAGTCAATGTTATTAGCGGCAGCCGTGGCATCATCAATGTCAACAACCATAGCAAAAAGCGGGTAGTCTTCGCCATTTTCAACGGAAGTTAAAGCATCAATGTTTGCAACAGCTTGGGCAAGGTCAAGGGTTTTTGTGTTACTTTTTGTGCAAGAGGAAAAAAGCAAGGTAATGGCTA
>CAZWXJ010000079.1:0-6938 GCA_964637735.1 uncultured Oscillospiraceae bacterium
TACATACGGTGGTTTAAATGTAGGTGTAAAGTATTTTAATGCACCATTTGAAATTTTAGGGGTTCCAGTCTCTCCTAAAGCCGAAGACCCACGCATTCGTGCAGCGGAGTTTATGAATGAAGTAAGCGAGTATTATGACATGGGCTTACACTTTGAAACAGAAGACTTACTTATAAACAATGGGCCAGATGATGCACCATATTCCGGTGAACAATACAATAAGCCAGATTCTCTTACAAGAAAATATATGTTTGAACTTGCGAAAGAAGAGGGCATTATTCTTGACCCGACATACACTGGTAAAGCTTTCCGTGGCTTTTTAAACATGGTGGAAAATGGTACGATAAAACCAGATGAAGATGTTATATTCTTACATACTGGTGGCGCTGTTGCCGTGTGGACGAAAGAACATTTAGATGACATGCAAAAAGAATTGTTTGATAATTGCAAAATTGAAGAATTCTAATCATACATTTATAATAAAAAGCTGCCACTTAAATGGCAGCTTTTTATTGTTATTTATTTTAAATTCTGCACAGCTTCCCATACCCATTTTTGCAAAGTAGCGCATTTTTCTTCGTCTAAAACAGCTTCAATTTTATCTTTTTCCCAAATTCCAGAGAAATACTTTTTGTACTCGACCATAATATCAGCTTGCATTTTTACATTTTCTGGTTTTTCCATCTCAGCAGGTTTAAACCCGTCAGTTGCAATGCGAAGTGCGTCCATTTCACCTGCAATATACGCATAATCTTCTTTATTACCGCTGATGCTTGAAAAAGACTTATTTGGTAACCCTACAGGCGAAGTACCAAAAATAACAGAGTATACACAAAGTGCATTTACATAGCTGCCATATGCGGAACAGTGTTCACCGTCAAACCAATACAAGTCAATATCAGGGCGTTCTTTTGTGGCACGCTCAAATATATAGCCAACCGGGGAAGCAAGGATGTTGTTGTCTTTCGCAAGTTTGTTATAAGTGGTATACATGGTTTCTTGGTGCTCTGGAAATTTTCGCTCTGCCCATGGAATAGTAACAATAGGTTTTACACCACAAGACTTTGCTCGGCTGATAATTTCGGCGCCATCCTTCAACGTTTCTTCTGGCGATGGGCAAGGTGAATGCGCAGCTTGTTGCATTACAATATAATCATAATTTCCGTGCATTAAGGCAAATCGCAATTCAGACTCTTGCTTC
The DNA here is from genome assembly GCA_964637735.1 of uncultured Oscillospiraceae bacterium. Lineage (GTDB taxonomy): Bacteria > Bacillota > Clostridia > Oscillospirales > Ruminococcaceae > CAZWXJ01. The sequence goes on from CAZWXJ010000079.1 coordinate 1,202, forward strand.
AAGTGCCAAGCAAAAGTGACACCTGGGTGCGCTTGCATGGTAATTTCTACTTCAACATTTTGCCTAGCTTCTGCTAACAGTTTGAAAATTTGTGGCATGTCGTTGTAATACGTGTGGCTGTTTCCGATGAAAAGGACTCTTAGTTTTTCCATTTTTACACCTCGAATTCTAAATTTTCTTTTACATTTGGTTTATAATCTTGCAAAGAACGAATTAAATAAAGCAATGGTTCAACAGTTGCTTCAATTAATTTTTCACCAAGTTCAGGTGTGCTGCCTGCGGGGTTGCCTTTTGGGCCAGGAGAGTTTGCAGGCCAAACTTTATCCATTACATCAGGAGATTCCCATGCAGGAAAAGAAATACCACGTGGCGCTCCAGGGAAAATGTTCCCGATTGCACCAGTAAATGGCTTTGTATAATGCCCTTCCATTTTGTCCATTCGAACGTCCATGCCGAACGACATAGCAATAGATGTTTCAATTAGGCATGCATGCCCAAAGTCTCGCGGCATATTATATTCTGCAAGTACAGTTTCGGCATAGTCATTGTTCAGTTCAGAAATATGCCCCATTGCGCAAAACGCACCCGTTTTTTTCATAATGAGGCGCATCGCTTCCATAATAAAAGGAGGGTTTGCATCATGCCCATTGACAAAAATAATATTTGTAAAGCCCATGCGCACTAAACTAAAAGCAACGTCATAGCATAAGTCTACTAAAGTATTGCCACGCAAAGAAAAAACGCCGGGGTAATCTCTCAACCCAGGGAGGTCACTGTAGCCATAAGAAATGGTAGGGGCTACAACAGGTTTCACTTCTGGGAAAGCAGCAAGCGCTGCTCGAATAGAAATACCTTCAGCATTGCGAGAATCAAGGTCAATGGTGGCGTGTAGTCCGTGTTCTTCCGTTTGCCCAATAGGAATTAACGCAATATTGCATTCTTTCAACCGGTCAGCAATTTCTGGCCATGTCATCAATCCTAAGCAAACATCTTTTTTCTCTGGCATGTAAATTCCTCCCAAAATTTTTATAAAATAATTACCGAAAACGAATACTGTTTTCTGTCATCGAATCGACAATTACTAAAGACTGAAGAGGATACCCATTTTTTCTCAGCTCATCTCCGCCACTTTGGAATCCCTTTTCAATGGCAATACCTATGCCGTTGCATGTTGCGCCTGCTTGCCCTACAATATCAAGCAATCCTTCTAAAGCTTTTCCAGAGGCTAAAAAGTCATCTAAAATGAGAATGGAATCATCAGCAGATAAGAATTTTTTTGATACCAAAATGGTGTATTCTTTGTCTTTGGTGTAAGAATGCACTTTTGATGTATACATATCGCCATCTAAATTTTTGCTTTCGGTTTTTTTTGCAAAAACAAGTGGTAGCCCGAATTCTAAGGCAACAATACTGGCAATGGCAATTCCAGAAGCTTCAATGGTCAAAATTTTTGTAAAAGATGCATCAGCAAAAAGTTCTTTAAATTCTAAAGCCATCGCCTTTATCAATAGTGGGTCAACTTGGTGGTTTAAAAAAGAATCTACCTTTAAAATGTTTCCAGGGCGTACAGTACCATCTTTTAAAATTCTGTCTTCCAAAAGCTTCATATGCAACCTCTTATATTCTAATATTTATTACTTGAATTGTATCATAAAAATTCACATATGCGCATTCTTTTTCAAAATACAAGGCGTCCATATTTTTTCTTTGCCTTCATGAAAGCGTTTTTCGCTTTTTTCAGAAGAAAAGATGAAACCATACTTTTCTAAAATTTTTCGTGATGCAACGTTTTCATTTAGGCAACCAGAGGTGAAAGTTACGATAGATGGTATTGATTGAAAAGCATAAGCTATCACAGAGGAAACAGACTCAGACATATAGCCTTTTCCACGCATGTTACTTGCTGAGAAGTAACCTAAATGTGCAACACTTTCACCTTCAGTATTTCTCCTTATGTCAAACCCAATTTCGCCAACGTATTCATTTGGTTTTGTCTCAATGCGAAAAAAGTAGTTTATTCGTGGTGATTCAGATATAGATATAATACAAAAATTTAAATTGTCTTTTGCGTCTTGTAATGTTGGGCAAAAAAGCTCTTCCGTATAGCGCATTTGTTCTTTGTCTGTAAGCAAAGAAGCCATTGTTTCAAAGTCTTCTTCAAAGTGGTCTCGAATAATAAGCCTTTCTGTTACGATATGTACCATTTCATACCGCCTTTCTATATAAATGCTGACAGGCTATTGTCAACGATGTTGTGCTATAATAAAGAAAAAACAAGGGAATGGCTATGGAATTTATACCAGCAAAATCTATTGTGGCAAGAACAAAAAACACTTCTTGGTTTGGCACAGAGTATAATATGAATATTTACCGAGGTTGTTCACATGGGTGTATTTATTGTGATAGCCGTTCTTCTTGTTACCATATTGACGACTTTGACACAGTGAAAGGAAAAGAAAATGCACTTGAGATTATACGAAATGACCTTGCTAGAAAAGTAAAAACGGGCGTTGTTGCAACAGGAGCGATGAGTGACCCCTACAACCCAATGGAAAAAAAGGAGCTATTAACACGTAAAGCATTAGAGCTTGTCAGTGCATATGGGTTTGGAGTAGCAATTGCAACAAAAAGCGATTTGATTACAAGAGACATAGATGTTTTGAAAGAGATACAAGCACAGGCGCCCGTACTATGTAAAGTAAGCATAACCACTGCAAGTGATGCATTAAGTGAACAAATTGAACCACGTGCGGCAAGTAGTTCAGAACGCTTTGAAGCAATTAAAAGAATGACGGACAATGGTGTTTTTGCAGGGGTTTTATTAATGCCAGTATTGCCGTTTATAGAAGATACAGAAGAAAACATTATGCAAATATTATATAAAGCAAAAGCAAGTGGTGCGAAATTTGTTTACCCAATGTTTGGTGTTACGTTAAGAGATAATCAACGTGTATATTTTTATAATCAATTAGACAAACTATACCCAGGCAAAAAATATGCAGAAAAATATATGCGGACTTATCAAAATAAATATGCATGCTACAGCCCCAAATCAAAAAAACTTTTTGGTGTGCTGGCTAGTTTTTGTAATGAACATGGTATTTTATATAAGATGCAAGACATAGTACGTGCTTACAAAATGGGTTATATGAGTGAGCAAGTCTCTTTTTTATAATTTACAACAGGTAAGGCAATATTACAGAGTAAGCAGAGACAAGGTCTTCAAAAGAATAATTGCCTTGGTTTGCTGGGCTGGTAGAGGGAAGCGATATAGCTTCTATTTGCGTAGCAGGGAAAACGTATTTTTTATAAAGGTTGTGCGCTTTTGCACCCGTGGTAAATATGGTGTTTATGTTTGTTTTCTTCAAAAGAGAAGAAATATCATTCACAACGGGGTCTTTAATGCTGCTGTCACTTGCGCCAGTTATGGTGCAACTTTCAAGAACATCCCACAAAGCAACGTTTTGAGATAATAAAAATGTAATTTTTTCATCTATTTCTTGCGGAATAGATGTTTTAAAAAGCACACTTAAAACACGCCAGAACTTATTTTGCGGGTGCATGTAATAAAACCCATTTTCACGAGATTTAGGCGATGGCATGGTTCCTAATATTAATATTTTTGAATTTTTATTGTAGATGGGCTGAAAAGGGTTTCTAATATTTTCTTGTTGCATAATTCCTCATTTGCTTGTTTTATGAAAAGTGTTTAAAAAGAAGTGTTTTTTTATTCAAAAAAGTATAGTATAATTTAGTAAATCACAAATCAATGAATACTTCAAGTATTTCATATAGCAATATGTAAAGGGGTTGTTTCTCATTCTTCTGTGCAGGCATCAATATGAACTTATAAATAGGGAAGAAACAACCAAATATGAAGATGGTTCATATGTATATAAATTCGAATGTAAAAAATGCAAAAAAATAAAAGAGCTTGAAGCACTTGATATTATTGATGTGTTTGCCAATAAAAAACTGTTATGTTTGCGGTTACGTATTTTTTACCCTATATATAAGCCGCCTAAGCGGGCTACTTATAGGTTTTATCCTTTTTTAAAGGGTGTACTTTGGTATTATGAGGGTGGGTTCGTAACACGTACATTAAAGCATTACAAACACCGTGGAATAGATTTGCGAGATATTGAGAGAATTTAAGGGAGCTGTATATAAATGTTTCTGCTTGGAGACGTACATGGTGAAAAACATCTTTTCAAACCTTTTTTCAATTCAAATGAAAAAATTTGTCTTCAACTTGGAGATTTTGGCTTTTTATGGGAAGACCATGATATGCAAAAAAACAAGTTTATGGATATGTTTGAAAAAGAATACCCTGATAAGATGATTTTGACAATACTTGGTAACCATGAAAATTATGATTTGGTTGCACGTTTTCCGAAAGTTCAAATAATGGGCGGAAATGCAAGGAAACTTCGTAATAATATTTTTGCATTAGAGCGTGGTGATGTTTTTCATATAGAAGGGAATATATGTTTGGCAATTGGTGGTGCAGACTCACTAGACAGGTATTCACGCACAGCAGGCGTAGACTGGTGGCCACAAGAAACTGTTACCATGAAAGATATTTCAATGGCAATTAAAAATGTGCATAAATTTGCTGGCGGGTATGTAGATTATATTTTTAGCCATTGTTTACCATATGCAGTGATGCACCATTTTTTACCTGAGCGAACAATATACGGGCAAAGTGAACACAGGCTTGATAGCCTTTTAGATTGCCCCTATGTGCAATTTGGTGAGTGGTACGCAGGACATATTCACATTACGAAAGATTACAAGAAATTTCATACATTAGGTATAGGAAAGTCAATTATTATTCCGCCAAAAGAATAGAAACATTATTAATTATAAAAAGCACCTTTTAAAAGGTGCTTTTTGCTTCATTTAATTAAAGTTCTTGCATTGTTAGCATAATTTGTGGAACGAATTGTTTCTTTCTAGATACAACGCCTGGCAAGTATAAATCGTCTTCTATGGGTATGCATTCCGGAAAAGCGGCTTGTGCAATTGTTTTGGCATTTTGCCCCCATACCAAAAGGGTAGAACTTTCTTCAAGAATGTCAGTTAGTAAGAAAAAAAGCATTTGCACTTGTTCATTTTCAAAGTTAGTATCAACATATTGCTTTAAACGATTTTTTATTTTTGATAATTCACTTTGCCCTATAACGCTTACCTGCCCAACACCAAATTTAGTATTTTCAAAATAGAACACTTTGTAATCTTGGTGTAAAATCTCCTCATCTGTTTTATCATCAAAATCGCTACCAGCTGAGAACATTTTTAGCGCAAAATCTTCCATGTTTATGTTTGCGATTGATGATAGCTTTGTTGCCATGTCAATATCAACTTGTGTGCACGTAGGGGAACGGAACATTAAAGTGTCTGACAGAATAGCAGAACAAAGTAGCCCCGCCATAGACAAATCAATTTCAACATTATTTTCCATGTACATTTGCGTAACAATAGTAGCCGTGCTACCCAGCGGTTGGTTGCGAAAGTAAACGGGAGAGATGGTTTCAACGCCTCCAAGCCGGTGGTGGTCAATAATTTCTAAAATATCTGCTTCATTTATGCCATCAACGGTTTGTGTTTTTTCGTTATGGTCTACAAGAATGAGTTGTTTGCGGCGCATGTCAAGCAAAGAACGACGTGAAACCATACCTACATACTCGCCTTGCTCATTTAAAACGGGGAAGTCTCGGTGGCGTAATTTTGCCAT
>CAZWXJ010000080.1:0-6488 GCA_964637735.1 uncultured Oscillospiraceae bacterium
TTGCCGTATGACAAATTAAGCCTTGCTGCCCCGCTGAAAGAGGCAGACACTGTGCAAACCGAAGAATATTTAGAAAACGGTGTGCGCATGGTGGCAACCATAGAGCAAAAAGATTTGTATAAGTATGAGCAATATATGGTGAAAGAGGAGGCATAATGGCAAAAGAAGTTTGGAAAGGCGCCCCGCTACTTGCCCCTGTGCCGCCTGTGCTGGTAACCTGCGGAAACATGGAAGAAGCAAACATTATTACCATTGGGTGGACAGGCATTATCAACACACGCCCACCTATGACATATATTTCGGTGATGCCACAAAGGCATTCATACCATTTGATAAAAGAGAGTGGTGAATTTACCGTAAACTTACCGACAAAACCCCTTGTAAAAGCGGTTGATTTTTGCGGTGTGCGTAGCGGAAAAGAAGTTGACAAATTTGCAGAATGTGGGCTGACTGCGGAGCCAATAAGCGAAATTTCCGCGCCACTTATTGCTGAAAGCCCGCTTGCGCTGGCGTGTAAGGTAACACAAATTATTGAGCTAGGTAGCCATCATATGTTTTTGGCAGAGATTGTGGCGGTGCATGTAGAGGAAAAACTGGTGAACAAAGACGGCAAGTTAGACCTTGCAAAGGCAAATCTTATCGCCTATTCACATGGTGAATATTTTGCACTGGGTGAACGGCTGGGCAGTTTTGGTTTTTCAGTAAAAAAGCAACGCACCAAGCCAAGAAAGCCGAAAAAATAAATAGATGATAGAGGCGACGTTACAGGTGATTTTTGTAACGTCGTTTTTTATTTGCAAATTGCACAATTTTAAAGGTGTAATTTGGGTTGTGTTGTTCATTGTTGAGGGTGTAGGAACGTGCTATACTCAAAATAACGAGTGTAACTACATAAAGTGATGGGAAATAAGAAGGGAGAGGACGACATTGGAGAAAAAAGTAGGACATTGCACCATGCCAGACAAAGGAACTTGCAGCACGGTTATTGTAGGCAAAGCTGTTTCAGAAACAGGCTTTGTGATTATGGGGCACAACGAAGATGACTATGACTGCACCCTGCAAGTACACCGTGTACCACGTATGAAACATGAAGAAGGAGAAGTGCTTACCTTTGCAGATGCTTCCGCTGTAATACCACAAGTGGCTGAAACATACGCATACCAGTGGTCTGAGTACAGAGACCCAGCAGGCGCTTGCTTTGCGGACTGTTCTGTAAATGAATTTGGCGTTGCCATCATGACGGACTCTTGCCGCCCATGCAAAATTAGCGAGACCGAGCCGCCTGAAGCAGGGCTTGGTTATGCACTGCGCCGCATTATTCCTGAACGTGCCAAAACTGCCCGTGAAGGGGTAGAAGTTGCCATAGAACTGCTTGAAAAATATGGGTACATTAGTAGCCGTACCTACCAAATTGCTGACAAAGACGAGGCCTGGATTTTACAAGTACCAACTGGCAAAAACTATGTTGCCCGCCGTGTAGATGATGATGAAGTATACTTCATGACCAATCACTTCACCATTCATGAAGTGGACTTTACCGACACAGCGCATAAAAAATTCTACTTCTCTGCTGACTTAGTAGATTATACCGTGCGCAATGGCTGGTATACCCCCAAAACAGCAGGAGATTACAGCGACTTTGACTTTGCTGCCGCCTACCAAGAAGGCGAAGACCAATTATTCAATGTTTCCCGTGTGAAAACGGGGTGGCGCAAATTGTTTGGCGAAGACGCCCCTTGCAACCGCCCATTTGCCAAAAAGGTAAACAGAAAATTTACAGTACAAGAAGTGAAAGATGTATTTGGTATTCACTTTGAAGATGCCAAAACAGACCCAAGCGAAGGGTATAAATATAACCCACACGGAGACAGAGACCCGTCTTCTATGTGTAACGCCATGACGATGGAAACCTTTGTGGTAGAGTTTGACGAGGCGCCTGCCCTTACCTGCATTTGGCGTGCTGTACCAAAAGCATGCTTTGGCCCATTCGTGCCGTTCTATTTAGGTAGCGTGAAGTCTCCCAAGGGTTACAGCTGGATGAACCCTGTGCATGCACAGCATACCCACTTCTACCTCTCAGACGAAGAGCAAAAGTACCGCCCTGAAACAGCGCACTGGGTATTTAGAACGCTTTTGTATTTGACGGAGTTTGATTATAAATGGACGCATGATACCATTAAAAAGTCTGCCAAGGCGCTTGAAAAAGTGTGGGTTGATGAAAGACCAATTGTAATTGACACCTATAAAGCGCTTATAAAAACAAGCCCGAAAATGGCAGAAGAATTTTTGACAAGCTACACGGGAACACAAGCAGAAACAGCGCTAAACTGGGCGAAGGATATGATTGTACAGCTTGGCGAAACCAAAATTATGGAAAACGGTACAACAGGACACAGCCCAAAGGCTGAAGAGTATTTGCCATAAAACCAAAAGGAACGTGCAGAAAAGCACGTTCCTTTTTTATGCAATATTGAATGTACTACACACCATACCCACGCAATTTTTGTGCAGCCACAATGCGTTTTACGGCAAGCATATAAGCGGCTTTGCGTAAAGTGCATTTGTATTCGTCTACAATGTGCATCATGTCATCAAAGGCTTTGTCCATAACTTGCTCAAGCTTTACATTAACGTCGGCTTCTGTCCAGTAATAACCCTGCAGGTTTTGCACCCATTCAAAGTAAGAAACCGTTACGCCGCCTGCATTTGCCAAAATATCGGGTACGCAAATAACACCATTTGCTTCCAACATTTTGTCAGCTTCTACAGAGGTAGGACCATTGGCACCTTCTAAAATATATAGGGCTTGTATTTTTTGCGCATTTTCTGCGGTAATTTGGTTTTCAAGTGCGGCAGGTATTAATACGTCACATGGTACAGTTAAAACATCTGCATTGCCCATATGTTGTACACCGTCTGCCTTATAGTTTGCTAAGGTGTGCGGGTTCTTTTCAGCATGGGCAAGCAAGGTAGGAATATCAAGCCCGTTTTCATTGTACAGCCCGCCTGAGGCATCACTGACAGCAACAATGGTAAAGCCTTCTTCATATAGCAGTTTGGCAGCAATGCCACCAACATTACCGAAACCTTGTACGGCAATTTTCAAGCCGCTTGTTTTGGCACCGTAATGTGCAAGCACACGCTTTGTTAGCAGCATAAGCCCACGCCCAGTTGCCTCACTACGCCCTTCACTTCCGAATAAATCAAGCGGTTTGCCGGTAATTAACGCAGGGGTTTGCTCCCCTTTTATGGTTTCGTAAGTGTCTAAAATCCAGGCCATAACTTGCCCGTTCGTGTTTACATCAGGTGCGGGAACGTCTGTATGAGGACCAATAATAGGAGCAATACGGCTTGTAAATTTACGGGTTAAACGTTCTAGTTCAGCAGTTGAAAGAGTGCGAGGGTCAACAATAATGCCACCTTTGCCACCGCCAAATGGCACACCTACAACAGCGCATTTTAGGCTCATCCATGCGGCAAGTGCTTTTACTTCATCCATGTCAACATCTGGGTGAAAACGCAAACCGCCTTTTGCAGGCCCTCGTGCGGTGCTGTGTTGTACACGGTACCCTTCAAATACTTTTACACTGCCGTCATCCATTTGAATGGGGATGCTTACCTTCAATTCACGTTCGGGGTATTTTATGGCAATGTAATCATCTTGCGGTATCCCCATAGTAGTCGCAGCGTCTTCCAGTACGGTTAACATATTTAAATAGGGGTTATACTGGCTCATTCACATATCACTCCTCTGTATTCATTTTTTACTTTTCTATCATAAACCTATTTAAACAAATGTCAATAGCATAAAAACTTTTTTTATGCAAAAGAACGCTTTACAAAACAAATAAAACTTTATATAATTAAGAAAATAGAAATGTTAAATGAATATAATTAAGAAAATTGACGGAATAAGAAAGAGGAATACAATGAGAGACAGTTTAGATAAAAAAATATTAGAATTACTGCAAGAAAACGGACGGATGACGGTGAAAGAAATTGCAAAAACCATTTCGTTAACAGCACCCGCTGTAAGCGAGCGCATTAAAAAACTTGAAAAAGACGGCTTGATTGAAGGCTACACCGCTATTATTAACCCTGAAAAAGTGGGCAAAACCATACATGCGCTTATCAGTGTGTCAGTTGCGCCGAAAGACCGTGAAGAGTTTGTTGCCTTAATTGAAGCGGAAGAAGCAGTTGCCCTTTGCCACCACGTAACAGGGCCTTATAGTTACATTGTAAGGGTAGATGCAAAAGCCATGCCGGAATTAGAACGGCTGATTACCAAATTTCAAAAAATGGGCGAAACCAATACACAAATTATACTCTCTTCCCCTGTTGAGCGAAAGATGATGTTTTAATGCAGTAAATGCTATGCAATACTTATAAACCTATAAAAGAAAAGGTCGCTGTGAAAGCGACCTTTTTTTATGCAGATAATTTTTCACACCACATGTCAGGTGTGTAGTATAGTTCATAGTCAGGTCTGGTTGCATCGGCTTGTAAACTGCTTAATAAATCTCCATTGGCAATGGCGGTTTTGTCATATACTTCTAAATAAAACCCGTAATAACAAACAAGCACATAGGGTCCATCTTCTGCATATAAGGTGGCACTGGCATCTCGTGTGGTGACGGTGTAAGAGTCGCCCTCAGCAGAATAGTGCAAAATAGCAACAGGAAAATTCTCGGCGAGGTTTTTGATGGCGGCATCGGTTGAAGGGTCATCTTCAGAAAAAGTGACGTAAACAACTGCTGAGCCTGTACCAGAAAACATGCTGTCAAGGCTTTCAGCAGAGACAGGTTGAATGGCATACCGTTTGTTGGGCATGTTTTTTACACGCCAGTAGCCAATGCCTATGTTAGCAAGGCAAGCAGCGGCAACAAGTACAGAAGCGGCAGTAAGTAGGTAGTTTCGCTTTTTCGCAGGTTCAGGTGTGCTTTCAGGTGAGGCGGTCACACTTCGAAAAATGGCGAAGAGAAGTGTGCAAAGCGCAAACAGTAAAAATGAAACCAGAAGAAGAGCAGGAACCACTGTGCGTGGGTGCACAGGCAGCTGGGAATAATAAAACGGTTTGTCCATCCATCTCCACATGGTGGTTTCAGCAAAACCGAATAGAAGAAAACTGATAAAAGCAATGATAAATAATAGTATGTTTGTTCTGTTCATTTTTTTCATGTTATAAAGTCCCCTTTTTTATAATGATAAAGTATGTAGACGCATATAAAATAATAAGGTAGCAAGTAATTGTACGGCTGTGAAAAGAGACAATACCACTGTAACAGGCACCCCTATTTTTTGAATATGCGGGCGTAAGGTGGGTTCTTCATAATATGGCACAAAAAATGGTAAGCATAATATGAACACACAAACTGAAAGCACAGCACGCAGTGTGGGCGCAAGGGCATTATTCATCCACGGAAAGCAGATGATGACCGAAAGAGCAGATAAAGATGAGTCATGTAGAGATGCAAACTGGTAAGTGTCCCACATAGGAACGCAAAAAAGAAACTGTGTGAAGAGGCATAATAAAAAGCATTTCATAACAAAAGCATTTGGCTTTTTAACAGCCTCAAATAATGTACGCATAAACCCTCCTAGCGAAATAGTTACAAAATAGTTACAACAACAATACTTTACCATATATGAAAAAGAAGGTGTGAACAAACTGTAAAGGAAGCATGAAGAAAGTAATAAATCTATAAATGTAAAAGCGTTTTAAAAAACGCAAAAAGGGCTTGTACATAGAAGTACAATATTGTATGATTTCGATATGCAGATATACTGCATAAACCACAATAAAAAAGCGGAGAGAAACATGGATATAGCAGAGAAATATGCAGGCAAAACCATAACTGACCTTGGCAAATTGTTTTTTGAAATGGGTAATGAACAGCTGGTGCCGGAACTTGGCAAACACATTTTAATAGGGGTTGAAAAGTTTCAGGCGATGCAGGAAAATGACGAAGACCTAAGTGAGATGATTATTATAGCCGACCTTGAAAACCACCAGTTTGTGTTTGCGCAAGGAGATGGCAGTGACGTGCAAGATGACACAAGCGAAGATGTTTTTTACATTGCGAAAAGTGAGCAATTTAACGACTGCATGGATTTGCTAAACTATATTTGTTTTGACAACAACCCAGAAGGTTACCTGAACCTTAGCAGTGAAGTGAGCCACTGGATAGGTGATGCCATGCCTGACCTTGATGATGAAATGGCGTTAACCATTTATGGCATGTACAGCTATGCCGAAGCAGAGGATGACCCTATTTGGGAGTCTTAATAAAAAAACAATAATAAGGAGACAGACTATGGAAAGAATGCAGAAAGTGTTTGAAGACCTGATTGTTGAACTGAAGAAAATGGGGGCAGATGAAGAAAGAGCGGAAGCCATTGCCAATGGGTTAGCAGAGGAATTGTTTTTCTCTATAACGGGAATGAGCACAAGTGATGAACGCATGAAGAAGAACATTATTACAGATGCC
>CAZWXJ010000080.1:6498-6872 GCA_964637735.1 uncultured Oscillospiraceae bacterium
ATAGACAAGTTTGACCCTGAAAAAATTAGTTATAACGGCGTGCTTGACAGTGAAGAACTATTTGATTCTTTCAGTGATGTAAGCTGGGGCATGGATGATGACGATGACGACTGGGATGATGACGATGATGATTGGGACGACGATGACGACGAAGATGATGAAGACTAAATAAAATAATATAAAAAGAACAGCGAGCGAAATGCCTGCTGTTCTTTTTTAATATGTTTATTATTTTTCTTGCATCAGCTCAATGGTTTCGCCTTCAGGGCCAAACAAAAAAGCGTTATACATGTGTTCCATTTCATTAATGTCATATTTCACGGTGGCGCCAACGCTACGCATTTTCTCAAACAAACCATGAATGTCATTTGTAG